>NZ_JBANFL010000020.1:0-94508 GCF_037154135.1 Sphingobium aquiterrae | reverse complement strand
ACCATGCTCTATTTATCTTTTGTTTTCCGCATTTTCCGAGTCGTCAGATGATCCCATCTGACTAGAAAATGCTCTAGCGCGGCTTCTTCACGTCGTTGCCGCCGCGTGCGGCGATGTAGTCGGTCAGCAGCTTCATCTGTGGCCGGTCTTCCCATTTGCCGTCCGTCCTGGGCTGGACGGTGATGTTCCAGCTGTCGGTCCAGTCGCCGCCCGCCCAATAGGCATAGCCGACCAGCACGTCGCCGCTCGCCGCGACCTCCTTCAGGAACAGGTCCAGCGTCTTGAGCCAGCCGGGATGGTCGCCGGGGACGCCCGATTCGCCGATATGCCCCTTATACCCGTGCAGGCGCAGCCAGTTGACGAAGGGGCGCAGCCGTTCCGGTGCGATCTCCGGATAGGTGCCGTCCTTTTCATAGGGGAGTTTGTAGAGGCCGCTCGTATCCTTGTCGAAATAGACATGGGCCGAATAGACCAGCCGCCTTGCCGGGTCCTTGATGTCGAGCGACCCGTTGGACTGCATCCAGCGCCCCGCGCTCGCCCAGTCGTCGCCCTCGACATAGATGGTGGTTTTCCGGTCGATTTTGCGGATGGCGTCGACGGTCTTCTGCGCGGCTTCGGGCCATGCCTGCGGGCTGGGCATGTCATGCGGCTCGTTCATGATGTCATAGCCGGCGAAGCGGCCCGGATAGGCCCTGATGAAGCGCGTCCAGAAATCGGCGAGCGCATCGGTCGGCAGTTCCTTCGATCCCAGCTTGTGGCCGCCATGCTCGCCAAAGGCATGGACATCGGGAATGATGCGGAAGCCGACCTTCTTCGCGCGATCCAGAAAATCGGTGAGTTCGGTGAGCTTCGCCTTGTTCAGCGGGCCGAAGGGCCTGGGCTGCAGCCGTTCCCAGTTGATCGGCAGGCGGATGGTGCGGAAGCCCTTGCCCCAGAAATAGGACAGCGTGTCGTTGCTCGACAGGATGTAGACGACTCCCGGAGTATCGGGCTTTCCGGGCGGCGTGGGATTGCTGTAGCTGCCAAGGTTGATCTGCAGTTCCGGGCGCGGCCCCCTGCTGATGGCTGGCTCGCCCGCGCAGGCGCAGAGCGCGAGGCTGGCGGGCAGGATACAGGCAAGCGGCCGGAACATCGACGTCATGCGGCTACCTCAATCGTCAGGAACAATGACGATGCGATACACGGGTCGTTACGAAACCGATAGCATGGGAAGACGGATGCGGGCATCGGCGGGACGGCGCGTTTTGGCGCCACCGTCCACCGCATATGCCGACCGGCCGGACCCTTATCGGGATGTTGGCCCCGATCAGGACGAAAGCGGCGGCGTGGCCGGGGCCGCGCTGTTCGCCATGCGGCGGCCGGGGGTGGTTTCCACCCGCATCCAGGTCAGCGGATCGTCCGCCGATTGCTGGCGCAGCCACACATAGCCGGTCTCGTTCCAGCGCACGACATGCGGCGTCATGCTGTCCAGCACATAATCGCCATCGTCCAGCCGGGCGATGAGGATGGTGTGCAGGCCGATGCTCGCGCGGAAGGTGACGGCGTAGAACAGGCGCGAAGGCGGAAAGCCGCGCTCGATGAGGCGCATGCGCTTTTCGATCGCCAGATCCTCGCAATCGCCCACCGGATGGCGGTAATCGGTCGGCCGGCGCCAATATTCGCCGATGCCCATCTGGTCGATGTCGGACCGCTGGATGGCGGTGTGATTGACTTCCTTGTTGATGTTTTTCAGCGTCCTGAGCGTGAGCGGCAGCAGCGCTGCCGGGGCGGCCGCGCCGATAGCGGCGATGCCATCGTTCTGGCGGCTGAAGACGGCAATGGGCGACATAGTGGGCGACAGCGCGATGCCGCCCGTGGCCAGCACGGGCATGCCCGGCGTGGCGTGCAGCGCCATGATCGCGGCTGGATCGACGGACATGCCCGCCGCGCAGAGCGCGCTGTTCCGGGCGCACATGTCGACGAAGCCCGATGGCGCATCGGCCACCGCGCCCCCCGGCATGAACGGCTCCCGGCTTGTCCGGCCCTGGGCCGGAACGGCGGCGGCAAGCATGCCGAGGAATATCATTCGGGCGAAATACGAGACTCCAGGCGCTGTCATGCTGCACTCCCTGTCCCCGGGATGCACAATCGCAGCAAAGCGCTCTCATTCGCCTAATGGCTTTGATTAACAGGAAATTCATGCTGTTATGGCACGGCCGCACCCGCCGTTGGGGGCGGTGTCGCTCCACCCGTGACGGCCGTCACAGCGGCGGTTCGGGCGATATTCTATCGATATCGACATTGCGATTTTGCGCTGCGGCGGTTAGCCCTGACAAGAATGACGCGAGGATGAAACCATTTCTGTTCGCCCGACTGCTCCGTGGAACCCGTCAGCCCGCTTGATCGTTACCGTCGCGAAATCTTACAGGGGGCTGCATTGAGTTCGACCGATCCCCGCCACCGCAACGATTATGGCGGCGCGCAATCCCTTGCCGATTTCGTCCTGTCCTATGCCGACCGGCTGCACGCGGCCCTGCAGGGCGTGGACCAGGCCGCGTTGCAGGCCGCGCTCGCCCTGGTCGAGGATGCGGCGGGCGGCGGGAAGCATGTGTTCTCCATCGGCAATGGCGGGTCGGCGGCGATCGCCGAGCATCTGTGCTGCGACTGGACCAAGGGCACGCATCATCACGACCATCCGGTGATCGACGCCCGATCGCTCTCCAGCAATGTCGCGCTCTATACCGCGGTCGCCAATGATTTCGGCTTCGAAAAGGTGTTCGAAAACCAGATCGCGATGCTGGGCAAGCCGGGAGACCTGCTGATCGCGGTGTCCTCCTCCGGCAACAGCCCCAATATCATCGCGGGTGTCGAGGCGGCACGGGCGAAGGACATGAAGACCATCGGCATGAGCGGCTTTTCCGGCGGCAGGCTGCGCGACGTGGCCGATGTCAGCCTGCACATCGACATCAACAATTACGGGATCGTGGAGGATGCGCATCAGGCGATTGCGCATATCCTGGCGCAATATATCGCCCGCAAGCGGGACGGGGTGCAGGCATGAAGGCGTTTGTCGCCGGGGGCGCGGGCTTCATCGGTTGTCATCTGTGCGAGCGGCTGGTGGCGCGGGGCTGGCATGTCACCGTGGCCGACAATCTCTCGCTGGGCCATCGCGAGTTCATCGCGCCGCTGGAGGCACAGGGCGCGCTCGACTTCATCGCGATGGACGTGACGGACGTGGACGCGCTGTCCGCGTTGTTTGCCGCGCGCGGCTTCGATGTGGTGTTCCACATGGCCGCCAATTCGGACATCGCGCGCAGCTTTGCCGACCCGATGACCGATTTCGGCAGTACCTTGCAGACGACCTATGCGGTGCTGGACGCGATGCGACGCAACGCGGTGAAGCAGATCGTCTTCGCCTCCACATCCGCCATCTATGGCGAGGCGAAGGGCAAGCTGAGCGAAGATCATGGCCCGCTGCTGCCGATCTCCCATTATGGCGCGGCCAAGCTCGCGTCGGAGGCGTTCATTTCCTCCTATGCCGAAAATTACGGCATGCAGGCGTGGATCGCGCGCTTCCCCAATGTGGTCGGCGACCGGCTGACCCATGGCGCGATCTACGATTTCGTGAACAAGCTGCGGCGTGATCCGACCCGCCTTGAAGTGCTGGGCGACGGCAGCCAGACCAAGCCCTATCTCCATGCCGACGATCT
The DNA here is from genome assembly GCF_037154135.1 of Sphingobium aquiterrae. Lineage (NCBI taxonomy): Bacteria > Pseudomonadati > Pseudomonadota > Alphaproteobacteria > Sphingomonadales > Sphingobiaceae > Sphingobium > Sphingobium aquiterrae. Next base: position 90,819 of record NZ_JBANFL010000020.1, on the reverse strand, counting down.
GGTCGAGGCGATCCTGCTGGGGTGGGAGAAGCTGGACGGCAAGGTCAATGTCTTCAACATCGGCGGCGAGACCCGCGCCAGCGTGGCGCAGATCGCGCAGATCGTGGTGGAGGAGTTCGGCGGCGGCGCGCGGATCGACTATACCGGCGGCGATCGCGGCTGGGTGGGCGACGTGCCCAGCGTCGATTATGACGTGTCCCGGGTCAGCGCGCTGGGCTGGCGCCCGAAACTCGATTCGCAAGGGGCGATCCGGGCAGCCGCGCGCTGGATGGTGGCCAGTTCGGCAGCAGACAGTTCGGCGGCGGATAACGCCGCGTGAAGATCGTGGTGCTGGCAGGTGGCAAGGGAACGCGCCTTGGCCTGCCCGACTTGCCCAAGCCGATGGCGCCCGTGGCCGGGCGGCCGCTGCTGGAGCGCATTGTCGATGTCGGCAAGGCCAGCGGTTTTGACGATTTCCTGTTCCTCAACGGCCATCTGGGCGAGAAGATCGAGGCGCATTTCGGCGACGGATCGGATTTCGGCGTCCGCATCGCCCATTTCCGCGAGCCCGCGCCGCTGGGCACCGCCGGCGCCGTGCGTGCGGCACGGGCGGCGCTGACCGACCCGTTCATCCTCATCTATGGCGATATCCTGCTGGACGTCGACCTTGCCCATTTCGCCGACTTCCACCGCGAGCACGGCGGCATCGCCAGCCTGTTCGTCCATCCCAACGACCATCCCCATGACAGCGACCTGGTGGAGACGGGCGCGGGCGCGCGCATCACTCGCTTCCTGCCCAAGCCGCATGAGCCCGGCACCTGGCTGCCCAATCTGGTGAGCGCGGCGCTATATGTGATGGAGCCCGGGGCGATCGACCATGTGCCCGATGGCGCATGGGACTGGGGGCGGGACATCTTCCCCGCCATGGTCGATGCCGGGCTGCCGCTCCATGCCTATCGCAGCGTCGAATATGCCAAGGACATGGGCACGCCCGAGCGGCTGGCGAAGGGGACGCGCGACATCCAGTCGGGCAAGGTCGGGCGCCTGAGCCGCCGCACCGCCAAGCCGACGGTGTTCCTCGATCGCGACGGGGTGCTCAATGTCGAGCGCAACGGCGTGCATCGGCCGGAGGACATGCAACTGCTGTCCGGCGTGGCGGACGCCGTGGCGGCGCTCAACAGGGCGGGGGTTCCCGCGATCTGCGTCACCAACCAGCCGGATATCGCCAAGGGCTTTTTCACCGAAGAGGATCTGCGCCGGGTGTTCTGCGCGCTCGACATGGCCTTGGCCGAGGCGGGCGGCGCCTATCTGGACGATGTCTTCTACTGCCCCCATCATCCGGACAAGGGGTGGGAAGGGGAAGTGGCGGCCCTGAAGATCGCCTGCGATTGCCGAAAGCCCGAACCGGGCATGCTCAAGGCCGCTGCCGCGCTGCACAATATCGACCTTGCGCGCAGCTGGATGATCGGGGACCGGGCGACCGATATCGCCGCGGCGCGCGCGGTCGGGGCGGGTGCGGTTCTGCTGTCACATCCCGACAGCCCGATTGATGCAACTGCGAAAGCCGATTGCAATCCCGATCTGACCACTGATAGTCTGGCCCTGGCTATCGCTCATGTTCTGGGAGCCCTGCGGCAGTGATTATTTCCCGCACGCCTTTGCGTGTCAGTTTCTGCGGCGGCGGCAGCGACCTGCCTCAATTCTATCGGCAGCATGGTGGCGCCGTGCTCAGCATGTCGATCAAGCGCTATGTCTATCTGTCGATGCACGATTATTTCGAGAGCGACGGATATATTCTCAAATATTCGAAGCTGGAGACGGCGGGTTCCGCCGACGCGATCCAGCATCGTATCCTCAAGCAGGTGTTCCAGGACTACGGCATCAAGGGCATTGATTTCAATTCCAGCGCGGATGTGCCGGCGGGCACCGGGCTGGGATCGTCCAGCGCCTTCACCGTGGGCCTGCTCAACCTGTGCAACGCCTATCTGGGGCGCTATGAGGGGCGCACGACCCTGGCCGAGCGCGCCTGCGACATCGAGATCGAGAAGCTGGGCGAGCCGATCGGCAAGCAGGACCAATATGGCTGCGCGCTGGGCGGCATGAATTTCCTGACCTTCAACCCGGACGAGAGCGTCGAGGTGGAGGCGGTGCCGATCACCACGGAGATGCGGCAGCGGCTGGAACAGTGCCTGGTGATGTTCTACCTGGGCGGCACCCGCTCCGCGAGCGAGCTGTTGAGGGAACAAGGCAGCAGGCTCCGGAACAATGCCGGCGTCGTCGACGACATGAAGGCAATGGTCCGCAGCGCCTACAGCCTGCGCGCGGAAATCCAGGAGGATGTCGATGTGATCGGCCCCTATCTGCATGAGGCGTGGGAGCGCAAGCGCCGGCAGGCGGCGGGGATCAGCAGCCCGCTGGTGGACGACGCCTATGCCCGCGTGCTGGCCGCCGGCGCCACTGGCGGCAAGCTGCTGGGCGCGGGCGGATCGGGCTTTCTGCTCGCCTATGTGCCGGGCGGGCTGGGCCCCGAGGTGCGGGCGGCGTTAAGCGAATATCCGGCCTATGATGTGCGGCTGGACACGATTGGAACCACGATCATCTATTCGGATTGAGCCTCTGTTCTGTCCCGATGATGCGGAAAGGTTTTGGTTTTCTTCGGCTGATACCTTACCAGTACGGCTGCTGCGTTAAGGATCATCCCATTATGGCGTTCACGGATTTGCCTCGGGTTGGAGCGAAAAGCAGTGACTTGGTGTTAGGGGGGCTATGCATCTTCTCATAATCGGCGGCTCTCCCGATCATCAGGGTGGGGTTGAGGCGTTCTGCGAGCGCTCCGCAATCGCCCTCAACCGCCGGGGCAGCCACGAAATCGAATATTTCGCGACCGGCAATGCATTCATGAAGCTGCGCGGCATCCCCAAGCTGTTGCGCGGGCTGCGGCATATGCTGAGCTATCGCGGCAAGCAGCTGGATTGCGTGTGGGTGCAATATGCCAGCCTGCCCGACCTGATCTATGCCTTCGTGGCGAAGCGCGCCGGCTTCAAGGTGATGATTACGCCGCATCTGGGCTCCAACTGGCGATCGCAGAAGGTGGCGGCGCTGCGGGCGCTGAGCAAATGGCTGCTGCGCTCGGCCGACCGGCTGGCGCTGATCTCCCCGACACAGGAGCTGGAGATCGCGCTGCCCGCAGGCGTTCCCCGCTCGCCGATCCGCAATTTCCTGCCTGCCGGCATCCTGGAAGGCAGCATGGCGGACCTGAGCCAGCGGCCGCCCGACACGCTGCAGATCATCCATTCCGGCCGCCTGTCCGAAGGCAAGGGCACGTTCATGGTGGTAGAGCTGTGCGCCCGGCTGAAACAGGCGGGCAAGCCCTTCGCCACGACCATCACCGGCACCGCCGACGAGGCGACGATGGCGCGGCTGCACGCGATGATCGCGCAGCATGGCCTGCAGGACGACATCACCGTGACCGGCCGGGTGAGCGAGGAGGCGCTGTTCGGCTATCTGCGCGGGTCCGACGTGCTGGTGCATCTGTCCAGCATCGATTCCTATCCGCTGATCGTGCTGGAAGCGACCGCATGCAGCGTGTTCCCGGTGTGCATGGAACTGGCGGGCGCCCGCGACATGGTAGAAACCTATGACGGTGTGATCGTGTCGGTGGACCATGCCGTGGACGAGACGGTGGCCGCGCTGATCGACGCCGATGTCACCGAATTGCGCGCCCGCGCAGCGCAGGTCGCGACCCGCGTCCGCGCCGATTACGCCTGGGACAATTGCGCGCGCGCCCTGGAGCAGGCGCTCAAAGCCTGCGTGGGCTGACCTGTCATGCACAGGCTGACGCGATATGCGCTGGCCTTTATCGGTCCGGCGGGCGGGGCGGTGGCCCAGTTCGCGCTGTCGCTGCTGCTGCTGCGATCCTTGTCGCCCGATGCCTTTGGCGGCTTTTCGGTGCTGCTGGTCGCATCGCAATTCAGTTGGGGCATCTGGAGCGCGCTGTTCGGGGCGCTGTTGCCGGTATTGATGGCGCAGGCGGACGCGAAGCTGCGGGCGGCGCAGGTGGACTGCGTGTTCGCGACCAATCTGCTGGCGGCCGTGCCGGTGTCGCTGCTGTTCTTCGCATTGTCGCTGCGGCTGCACTTCACCATGCTGGAGGCGGGGCTGTTCGCGCTTTATGTCGGCCTTGCGCTGCTGCGCTGGTTCGCGCGCGCCTATGCCTACGCCTGCGGCCGGCAGATCGCGGTGCTGATGTCCGACATGGCCTATAGCCTTGCGATGCTGGGGGCGTGCGCGGCGCTGCTGGTGGCGCCGGTGCAGCCGCTGCCGCTCGCCTGCGCGGCACTGGCGCTGGGATCGGGCATCGGCCTGCTCGCCTTCGGGCCGGCGCATCTGCTGCGCCAGTTCGTCCGCCTGCGCCCAGCTTCGGTCGGCCGATATGGGGCGCTGTGGCGGGAACATACCGGCTGGTCGCTGCTGGGCGTGCTGACCACCGAGATGACGACCAACGCGCACAGCTATATCGTCACGCTGGTCGCCGGGCCGGGCCAGTTCGCGCTGATCGCGGCGAGCGCGCTGGTGACGCGCCCGGCGACCGTCGTGCTCAATGCGCTCAACGAATATGAGCGGGCGCAGATGGCGCGGGAGATCGCGGCGGGCGATGGCGGGGCGCTGCGGCGCGCGATGCGGTTCTTCCGCGCGATGCTGGGTGTCGCCTGGGCCGGGACCGGGATATTGATCGCCGGGCTGCTCGGTTTCGCGCCGCGCCTCGTCTATCCCGCCCATTATGATGTGGGCCTGCTGGCCTGGGGCGCGGCGATGTGGATGGCGGTGATCGCCGTGCGCGTGCTGCGGGCGCCCGAAAGCGCGATGATGCAGGGCGGCGGCGCGTTCCGCACGCTGGCCAATGCCAGTGTGTGGTCGGCGATCATGTCGGTGATCGCGGTGCTGGCCATGCTGGCGCTGGCGGCGCCGATCTGGTCAATCCTGGGCATATTGGCGGGCGAACTGGTGTTCGGGTGGCGGCTGTGGCCGGCGGCGCGGCGGTGGCGGCTGGCGAACATGCCGGAGCGGGGCGCGATGATGGCGGGCGCGGCATCATGACCGTAACCATCGGCATCAAGGCATTGAACGAGGAAGCGCATATCGCCGATGCGCTCGCCAGCGCCGTGGCGGCGGCTGCGCCTTTCGGTGGCGAGGTGGTGTTGGCCGACAGCGGATCGCGCGACCGCACGGTGGCGATCGCCAGGGGCTTTCCCGTCCATATCGTGCAACTCGCCAATCCCGAGGAGCGCTGCTGCGGCGCGGGCGCGCAGTTGGCGTTCCAGCAGGCGCGGGGCAATTATTTCTACCTGCTCGATGGCGACATGACGCTGGACCCGGATTTCCTGCGCGCCGGCATCGCCTTTCTGGAGGCGAACCCCAGGGTCGGCGGCGTGGGCGGCCATGTGGTGGAGCGTAATGCGGCGGGCGAGGATTTCCAGGTCCGCGCCCAGAAGTTCCGCGCCTTTGCCGGGCCGGTCGACCGGCTCGACTGCGGCGGCCTGTATCGCATGGCGGCGCTGCGGGAGGTCGGCTATTTCGCCGACCGCAACCTGCATGCCTTCGAGGAATTCGATCTGGGCGCGCGTCTGGCCGCCGCCGGCTGGACGCTGGCGCGCATCGACCATCCGGCGGTCGCGCATTATGGCCATGTCACCGGCGGCTATCGCCTGCTCTGGCGGCGGCTGGCGACGGGCTATGCCGGCGGGCCGGGCGAGGTGCTGAAGGCGGCGCTGGGCCGGCGGCATCTGCCCGTGGTGCTGCGCCGGCTGCGGCATGTGCATATGACGGCGGCGCTGATGCTGTGGTGGGCGGCGCTGGCCGCCACGGCGATCGGCGGGCATTGGTGGCTGTTGCTGGGGCTGATCCTGCTGCCCATCCTGTTCTTCACCTGGCGGCGGCGCTCGCTGCGGCTGGGGCTTTATATTCTTGCGGCCTGGAATGTGGCGGCGCTGGGGTCCATCGGCGCGCTGTTCCGGCGGCGCGTGCCGCCCGACCGGCCGCTGGCCGCCGTCACCCTGGCACAACCGGGCAAGGCCGCCGATCGGGGAGAGGTGCATGCTGGTGGATGACCATATGCTTGGCGGGATGATGCAATGCCCGGCCTGCGGCGCGGCGCTGACGCTGGGCGCCGGGGGCGCGGGCGAGAGCGGGGGCGGCGACTGGGCTTGCGCGGCGCCGGGCTGTGCCACGGGCGGGGCGCCGTTTCCCAAGGCCAATGGCCGCAGCATCCTGGTCGATTTCAACGCCAGCGTGCTGGATCGCGAGGGGATGATCGCATCGGGCGCGGACAGCGTCGTCCATCGCCGGCGCGGCTTCATGCGCCATGTCTTCCAGATGATCGACGGTCCCAATCCCATCACGCCCCATTTCGCCGGCGAGATGCTGGATCGGTGCCGGGCGCTGGCGGCCGGAGATGCAGCGGCGGGGCAGGGGCGGCGGCCCCGCATCCTGATCGTGGGCGGCGGCACCATCGGCAGCGGTGCGGATGCGCTGTACCGGGCCGACGATATCGACCTCATCAGCTTCGACATCTACTGGTCGGAGCATGTGAGCTTCCTGGCCGACGCCCATGCCATGCCGATCGCGGCGCAGAGCGTGGACGGCGTGTGGATTCAGGCCGTGCTGGAGCATGTGATCGACCCGGTGCAGGTGGTGGCCGAGATCGCGCGGGTGCTGCGCCCCGGCGGGCTGGTGTTCGCCGACACGCCCTTCCTGTGGCCGGTGCATGAAAAGGCCTATGACTTCACCCGCTGGACGCCCAATGGCCATCGCTGGCTGTTCCGCGACTTCGGCGTGATCGCGGCGGGCACATCCTCCGGACCCGGCACGCTCAGCCTGCTCGCCCTGCGGCATCTGGCGGCATCGCTGTTCCGCAGCCCGAAAATGGGGCAGATCCTGACCTTCCCCTTCGTCTGGCTGCGGCTGCTCGATCGCTTCTGCGATGCGCGTAAGGGGCTGGATTCGGCCGCCGGGATTTTCTTTTTCGGAGAGAAGGCGGAAAAACCCATCGGCATGGCCGAATTGATCCGCTTCTACGATGAACAGATCGGCTTCCAGCAGGCCGTGCATCGTTTCGGACGAGTAAAGGCCAAGCTGTAAAGCCGCACCGGGATGGACCGTTTCGTCCCTGTTCCAGTTACCGCAAATGGGTTAGCATTTCTGCAATATTAATCATTCTTGCCTAGTTACGTGCTTGGGTTGGTGCGGGTCGCTACGCCACCTCTCAAAAAAAATAAATCCAAGGTCGGTCAGCAAGGAAGCACATGGTGGCTATTCGAAACGGCATGCCGCAGCCGGCGGAGCTGCGCGGCTTCATCCGGCGCTATCGCAGCGCCTTCATCACCGTCGCGGTGCTCAGCGCCATATTGAACGTGCTGGTGCTTGGCGGCTCCATCTACATGATGATGGTCTATGACTCGGTGCTGCCGAGCCACAGCATCCCGACGCTTGCCGGCCTCTTCCTCATGCTCGTCATGGTCTATGGTTTCCAGGGCGTGTTCGACAATATGCGCACCCGCATCCTGGGCGATGTCGCGGTCGCCTTCGACCGGGCGTTGTCGCGCCGCGTGCAGCGGGCGATCGGCGACGGTTCGCTCCACGGCGCGCGCGGTGCCGGCGACGGGCTGGCGCCGATGCGCGACCTGGAAAGCGTGCGCAGCTTCCTCTCCGGTTCCGGCCCGTCAACCCTGATCGACCTGCCGTGGATGCTCTTCTTCATCGGCGTGCTGTCGCTGCTGCACATCTGGCTGGGGGTAACGGCGCTGGCCGGCGCGGTGGTGCTGGTCGGGCTGACGATCGCGACGGACCGCGCGACCAAGGCACCGATGGGCCGGGTCGCCGCACTCTCCGCCTATCGCAATGCCCAGGCCGAATCGAACCTGCGCCATGTCGAGATGCTGACCGCGCTCGGCATGCGCGGCCGGATGGACGACCGGCTGGAAGAGATGAACGCCTATCACCTCGCATCCCATTCGCGGCTGGCGCAGGTGGCGGGCATGTTCGGCGGCTTTTCCAGGATCGGCCGGATGCTGCTGCAATCCGCGATCCTGACGGTCGGCGCGCTGCTGGTGATCGACGGCAAGGCGTCCGGCGGCGTCATCTTCGCCTCCTCCATCCTCTCGGCACGGGCGCTGGCACCGGTGGATCAGGCCATCGCCAACTGGCGCGCCTTTGCCGCCGCGCGCATCGGCTGGAACCGGCTCTCCATCCTGCTGGCGAATGTGCCCGCTTATGCGCAGCCCAAGGTGCGGTTGCCCAAGCCCGAGACCGAACTGGCGGTGCAGCAGATGATCCTGGCGGCCCCGGGATCGCAGACGATCATATTGCAAGGCGTGGATTTCCGGCTGGAGGCTGGCGACGGCGTTGCCATCATCGGCCCCAGCGGCTGCGGCAAATCCTCCCTGGCGCGGGCGATGGTGGGCGTGTGGCGCCCGCTGCGCGGCGGCGTGCGGCTGGACGGCGCTTCGCTGACCCAGTGGGATAGCGACGCGCTGGGGCAGGCCATCGGCTATCAGCCGCAATTGCCCAGCCTGCTGGATGGCAGCGTGGCCCAGAATATCGCCCGCTTCGAGCCCGATGCCCCTTCGGAGGTGGTGATCGCGGCGGCGAAGGCGGCGGGCGTGCATGACCTGATCGTCGCGATGCCGCAGGGCTATGAAACGCCCGTCGGGCTGGACGGCGCGAACCTGTCGGTCGGGCAGCAGCAGCGGATCGCGCTGGCCCGTGCGCTGTATCGCGATCCCTTCCTGGTGGTGCTGGACGAACCCAATGCCAATCTGGATGCGGAAGGCGACACGGCGCTGGAGGCCGCGATTGCGGGCGTGCGGGCGCGCGGGGGCATCGCGGCGGTCATTTCCCACCGGCCGTCGGCGCTGGCGCATGTGAACAAGGTGCTGTTCCTGCGGGGCGGTGTCATGGAGGCGTTCGGCCTGCGTGACGAAGTGCTGCAGCAGATCACCGGCCGCACCCGCCCGGCGAGCTTTCCGCAACCGCGCCCGACATGGCAGCCACAGCCCGCCAGCAATCCGCCGGAGACACGATAATGGGCACCACCACCCTGCCAATGGCGCTGCAGCCGCATATCGAAGCGGGCGCCTTCCTCGATCCCGACGGTGCCATTTCGGCCAAGCGCCGGCTGACGCTGACGCTTTCGCTCGCGATGTTTGCCGGGCTTACCCTGGCGGCAGCCGTGGTGCCGATCGGCAGCGCGGTCGTGGGCTCCGGCCAGCTGGGCGTCGAATCGCGGGTGAAGCGCGTGGCGCATCCCCTGGGCGGCACCATCGCGCAAATCTTCGTCACCAACGGCCAGCATGTCCGCAAGGGACAGCTGCTGGTCCGGCTGGACGACAAGGTGAGCGGCGCGGATGCGTCGCTGTCGTCGCTGTCGGTCGATCAGTTGCTGGCGCGCAAGGCGCGGCTGGAAGCCGAGCAGATGGGCGCGGCCAGCATCGGCTTCCCGGCGATGCTCACCAGCCGCAAGGATGCCGCCGCGATCAAGGTGATGGCCGGCGAACAGCGCATGTTCGCCATGCGCCGGCAGGAATATGGCGGCATGGTCGCGCAGCTCAACGCCCGGATCACCCAATATGGCCAGCAGATCGCCGGCTATGGCGCGCAGGTGGAATCGCTGCGGCAGCAGAGCCGGCTGATCGCCCCGGAGCGGGAGGGCGTGCGCCAGCTGTATGACAAGCATCTGGTGACGATCAACCGCCTCAATCAGCTGGAGCGGACGGCCGCCGACCTTACCGGCAATATCGGGTCGCTCCACGCCCAGCAGGCGCAGGCGCAGGCGCGCATTTCCGAAACGCGCGAGCAGATCATCCAGCTTGGCCAGACCCGCCGCACGGAAGCGGGCACGGAACTCGCCACGGTGAACGAGCAGTTGAACCAGCAGCAGGTGCGCAGCGTCTCCGCCATGGACGCGCAGCACCGCACGATGATCCGCGCGCCCTATGACGGCGTGGTGGAAAAGATGATGTTCGTTTCCGTCGGCGACGTGATCCGCCCGGCCGAAGCGATCATGGAGATCGTGCCGGACAAGGATCGGCTGATCGTCGAGGGGGCGATCGGCCCGGCCGATGTCGATCAGGTGCATGGCGACCAGCCCGCCCGCGTGCGCCTGTCGGCGCTCAACGTCACGGCCACGCCGGAAATCAGTGGCAAGGTCATCTATATCGCCGCCGAGCGCGTGACCGAGCCCGATACCCAGCGCAGCTATTTCCCGGTGCGGGTCGCCATCGACGCCTCCCAGCTCTCGCGCAAGGATGCGGCGGCATTGAAATCCGGCATGCCGGCGGAGATCTTCATCGAAACGGGATCGCGGACGATGCTGTCCTACATTACCAAGCCGCTGCGCGACCAGTTCGCCCGGGCCTTCCGGGATAATTGACGGCGGTCTGGCGAGGTCCGTCATCCCCACATGGCGGGGATGACGGATCAGATTAAACGCGCGATGCTCTAAAAGCGCGCGCGCAGGCCGCCATAGACCGCGCGGCGCTCGACCGGATAATAGGCGACGGTCGAGCCGTCGGCCGCCGCCTGGATGACCGCCGAGATGTCGCCCACGGCCTTCTTCGCCGTCAGGTTGCGGGCATCCACGAAGAGCGTGATGCCCTCATGTACCTGCGCCTCTGCGCCGATGCCCAGCAGGGTATAGCCCGGCGCGCGCGCGCTGTTGACATAGTCCGTCCATGCGCCCCTGGGCAGCCATTCGATATTCGGTGTCACGCTGATCGCCTCCGTGCCGAGCCGCAGTTCGGCGCGATATTGATGCTTCGGGATCACCGGCAGGTGATTGTCGCCATAGGTCGCGTCGTTCCGGAAGCGGAAGTCGTTGAACATATAGACCTGCCGCAGCCGCGCCCAGGGCGTGAGGGTGAGGGCAAGCCCGGCCTCGATCCCCTGATGCCGGGTCTTGTCGGCGTTGAAGGTGGACGCCGGATAGTCGGCGCTGACCGCGAACTGGAGCATCTCGCCCCTGATGTCGGCGCGGTACAGGCTGATGTCCCAGCTGGCGATGCCGCGTGTCCCGCGGGTGCCGACCTCGAACGTCCATGCCTTTTGCGGGTCGACCGGGGTGAAGCCCGGCACGCCGCCCAGCGGGGTCTGGCTGAGTTCGTTGAACCCCGGCAATTCCACCGACCGGCTGTAATTGGCATAGAACTGGATGCCCTGGGCAGGCTCGTAGAGCAGGCCGAATTTGGGCGCGAAGGCGTCGAAATCCGCTTCGCCGCTGCGTTCGGGGACGAAGCGGTTGGCGATCTTGCGCTCGCCCGCCGTGTAGATGCCGCCGGCGATCAGGGTGAAGCCGCGCGCCGGTTTCAGCCGCAATTCGCCATAGCTGTTGATCGTATGCGCCGTCTGCCGCGCATCTGCCACCTGCGCGCCGCGCTTCCCCGCGACATTCAGATATTGCCGGGCGTTGACGCGGCCGAAGCGCGCCTGGCTGCCCAGCGTCAGCTCCCAGGGCAAGCTGCCCCATGCGCCCGACAGGTCAAGGCTGGCAAAGACGCCCTGGTCCACCGACTTCTGGTCGATCAGCTGATAGATCGGGTGATAGAGCGACTTGCTGTTGAGGAAGGCGCCGAAAGCGATCTGGCCATTGTCCAGTGCGATGGTGGTGCGGTTCTGCAGGCGCAGGGAATCGATATCGCGCTGCTGGTCGCCGCTGATATTGGCGGGCAGCGACTGCGACGGATCGGTCAGCGCCTGCCTTAGCGTCAGGGAGCCGGGCAGCCGCTGGTCGATATGGCTGAGCGTCGCGTAGAAGCGGGTTTCCACGCGATCGGACAGGCGGATGCCGACATTGCCGTTGAAGCGCAGTGCGTGGCGCCGGGCATGGTCGCGGTCGCCATCGCCATTGTCGGTGGTGATGGCGGCATAGGCGTCGGCCCGCTCGTCGGCATAGGCGGCCGCCACTTTGGCGCGGATGGTGTCGAAGCTGCCGCCATCGACGCGCAACTCCACGCGCGGCGCGGTGCGGCCTGTCGGCGTCACGGCATTGATCGCGCCGCCCAGCGTCGATCCGCCCAGGCGCAGGGCGTTGGCGCCGCGATACACCTCGATCCGTTCGAAGACCTGCGGGTCAAGCTCCTGAAAATCGCCATTATCGTCGGCAAGGTTGATGGGAATGCCATCCTGCAACAGGGTGAGCCCGCGCATGTGGAACCCCCGGCTGATGCCGGAACCCCGGATGGACAGGCGCACTTCCTGACCGAAGCGCGGCTGGGTGTAGACGCCGGGGGAGAAAGCGAGCGCATCGCGCAGGGAGACGGCGAGCTTGCCGCGGAAATCCTCCGCATCGACCAGGTCGACGCCGCCGGGGCGTTCGGCGATTTCGGCGCGGGCCTGCGCCATCACGCTTTGCGCGGTAACGATGATCGGCTGGTCGGCGCCTGCTTCCTCGGCATGAGCGGGGAGGGCGGCGGCGGCAGAGAGCAGGGCCAGCGCCGACGCGCTGCCCCGGAGAGCGAAATGAAAAGTCATGAGCATGAACCTCTTGCGGGCGCGCGCATGGCGCAGACCCGTGAACCAGTGATGCCCGCGCGGACAGGTCCGGCGGGGTTGTGCAGGATCAGAGGCTGGCGGGTGGTCCGGTGGGCGGCGGCGGCGGCGCGGCGAGCCCGCGTCCGACGCCGATGGCGGTCGCGCGCAGGGCGGGGAGGATCGCGGCAGGCAGCGGTGCGAGTGCCATGGCCGGTAGCGCGGACGGCAGGTCCGCCGCGATCCCGATGCCCGCAAAGGCGCAGGGATGGTCGGCGGGCGTGCCGGACAGCGGCTTGCCCTTGTGGACGATGCCGCCCTCATCCACCCAGGCGCTGACCGCACCCATGCCGGTGCACAGGGTGATGGCAACGCCCTTGCCGCTGGCGGGCATCCAGCCGGCGGGCACCAGCGCGCGCATCATCAGCGCGAGCGCGACAAGCATCAGGGCTATGTTGCCCCGCATCGTCGCGCGATTATGGAATGCCCCCCGCATGAGCGCGTTCCTAGCGCGGCGGTCGTTCCCGGTCCAGTGGACCTTTTGTCAGCCCCAGAAGCCGGGCGTGGGCGGTGTCAATATGCCGTCGATGCCGCGCACCCCACCCTCGCGGTCCGCCGAGAGCCAGAGCGGCCCGTCCAGATCGACAAAGGCGCAACGCTGCGCGACGATCAGCGCCGGCGCGATGGAGAGGGACGAGCAGATCATGCAGCCGGTCATCAGGGTCAGGCCATGGGCCTGCGCAGCATCGGCCAGCGCCAGCGCGGCGGTGAGGCCGCCGGTCTTGTCCAGCTTGATGTTGATCACCTGATAGCGGTCGGCGAGCGCGGCGACATCGCCCGCGACATGCGCCGATTCGTCCGCCGCGATCGGCACCAGCGGGGTGAAGCCGCGCAGGCCGTCGTCCTCATCGGCGGGCAAGGGCTGTTCCAGCAGGTCGATGTTCAACTCGGCCAGCAGCGATTGCAGGCCGCCGACCTCCGCCATGGTCCAGCTTTCATTGGGGTCCACGATCATCCGGGGCGCGGGCGCGGCGGCGCGCACGGCCCTGATCTGCGCGGCGGGATCGCTGCGGTCGACCTTCACCTTGATGAGCGGCACATGGGCGAGCGCAGCGGCGGCGCGGCCCATGGCATCCGGCGTGTCGAGGCCCACGGTCATCGCGGTGGCGGTGGGCACGAGCGATGGCCGGCCGAGCAGTTCGGTCACGGATCGGCCGGCCAGCTTCGCCTCCAGATCCCAGAGCGCGCAATCGACGGCGTTGCGCGCCGCGCCCGGTTCCATGAGGGTCAGTAGGTCCGTGCGGGAGGCGCCCGCCTCCAGCGCCGCCCGCGCGGCCTCGACCTCATCGATCGCGCCTGTCACCGACTCGCCATAGCGGGGGTAGGGGACGCCTTCGCCCCGCCCGACATACCCGCCTTGCGCGATGCTGACGGTCACGACCTCCGCCACCGTCTTCACCCCGCGCGAGATGCGGAAGGGCGTGGCAAGCGGGAAATCCTCGCCCGTGATCGAGAGGCTGCGGGTCATGCGGCGATCATCACCGGCTCTCGGGGACGAGCGCCGGGGCGGGGGCATGGTCGCGCCGCCACAGGCCGATCAGGCTGATCGCCGCCGCGATGCTCATATAGAGGCCGACCAGCCCGATGCCTCGCCGCTCGACCAGCTGCTGCGCGACGATGGGCGCCATCGCGCCGCCCAATATACCGCCCAGGTTGAAGGCGAAGGACGCGCCCGTATAACGCAGCTGCGTGGGGAACAGCGCGGGCAGGAAGGCGCCGAGCGGACCATAGACGAAGCCCATGATGAGCAGGGCGAGGGCGAGGATGGCGAAGATCGCGGCCAGCGACCCGCTGCCCATCGCCAGCCCGAAGACGGCGCCCATAGGGATGGTGAAGAGGCAGCCGGCGATCAGCACGAAACGCGGGCTCGCCTTGTCCGCCCACCAGCCCGCCAGGACGATGCCTAGCGCCATGAACAGGATCGCGCCCAGCTGGATGCCCAGAAAGCTCTCACGCGGGATCTTGAGCGTCGCAGTGCCATAGCCGAGCGCAAAGGCCGTGGTGATGTAGAAGATCGCAAAGCAGGCGACGACCGCGAAGGTGCCACCGATGGCGGCCGACAGATGATTGCGCAGCAGGTCCGCCAGCGGCAGCCTGGGCGGTGGCGCTTCTTCCATGGCCGCGGCGAATTCCGGCGTTTCGGTGAGCTTCAGCCGTACCCACAGGCCCAGGAACACCAGGATGGAACTGGCGACGAAGGGCAGGCGCCATCCCCATGCCATGAACTGTTCCTCGGTCATCACCGCGCCCAGCAACAGGAACATGCCATTGGCCGCGATGAAGCCCACAGGCGCGCCAAGCTGGGGGAACATGCCGAAGCGTGCGCGCCAGCCCGGCGGGGCATTTTCCACCGCCAGCAACGCCGCGCCACCCCATTCGCCGCCAAGGCCGAAGCCCTGGCCGAAACGCAGCACGCACAGGATCGCGGGCGCCCACCAGCCGATGGTCGCATAAGCGGGCAGGAAGCCGATGGCGACGGTCGATCCGCCCATCATCATCAGCGAGACGACCAGCGTGGATTTGCGGCCGATCCGGTCGCCATAATGGCCGAAGATCATCGCCCCCAGCGGCCGCCCCAGAAAGGCGAGCGCCAGGCTGGCATAGGAAGCGAGAAGCTGGCCCGATGGCGGGATCGGCGCGAAGAAGAGCGGGCCGAAGATCAGGCTGGCGGCGGTGGCGTAGATATAGAAATCGTAGAATTCCACCGCCGTGCCGATCAGGCTGGCGGCCAGCACGCGCTTGTGCCGGCGCATTTCGCCCAATCCCGAGGCATCCGGCCCCGTCACATTCCCCCCGCTCATGTCCTCAGGTCCTCATTCTTTTCTGGTTCAGCAGTTCATAGGCCATGACGGCGGTCGCCACCGCCGCGTTCAGGCTGTCCGCGCGACCCATCATCGGCATCTTCACCAGCAGGTCGCACTGTTTTTCATAGTCGCGCGGCAGGCCCTGCGCCTCGTTGCCGACCAGCAGGAAAGCGGGGCTTTCATAGCGCGGCGCCTGGTAATCGGTGTCGGTATGCAGGCTGGTGCCGATCAGTTGCCCCGACCCCGCGCGCAGCCAGGCGAGAAACTCGTCCCAGCGGGCGGTAGTGATGCTCTGGGTGAACAGCGCGCCCATGCTGGCGCGGACGGATTCGACCGAAAAGGGATCGACGCAATCGTCGACCAATATGAGCCCGCCCGCGCCCACGGCGTCGCCGGTGCGCAGGATGGTGCCCAGATTGCCGGGATCGCGCAGCGATTGCGCGACGATCCAGATGTCGGCCTTGTTGCGATCAAGCGCGTCGAGCGGGGTCAGCCGGTCGCGATAGACGCCGACCACGGCCTGCGGATTATCCTTGCCGGAGATTTTCGAGAGAATGTCCGGGGTGGTGACGATCACCTCGCCGCCCGCTGCCTCCATCTCCGCGATCAGGTCCAGCGCCAGCGGATGGGTGGTGCCGGCATGGAAGAGCATTTCGGGCAGCACGCCCTCGTCGCGCGCCTCGGTGAGGATACGCAGCCCCTCGGCCAGGAACAGCCCCTCCTGCTTGCGATGCTTCTTTTCGCGGAGCGAGCGGACGCGCTTGACCAGCGGATTGGAAAAACCGGTGATTTCGCGTTGCAAGATGGTGGTCCCCGGGGCGTTGTGAAGGGGAATCGCTTACGCGGCGCGGGCTGGCGGGGCAAGCGGCGCTGTGACGCCGAATTACCCACAATTGGTCATCCTGAACGCGTTTCAGGATCTATCCGCCTTCGGCACGGTCGCGGGTGGGGAAGGATGGATGCTGAAACAAGTTCAGCATGACGGTTGGAGAAAGATGGCAGGAGAATGAGCCCTCCGGCCAAACCTCATTCCTCTCCGAACTTGTCTTCGACCAATGTCACCAGCTTGCCCAGCGCGTCCGCGGCATCCGGGCCGGTGGCAGCGATCACGATGCTGTCGCCCATGGCCGCGCCCAGCATCATCAGGCCCATGATGGAGGTGCCGGTGACTTCCGATCCGTCCTTGGCGACGGTGATCTGGGCGGGGAGGCCGCTGGCGAGCGTTACGAATTTTGCACTTGCCCGGGCATGGAGGCCACGGCGGTTGGTAATCAACACTTCCTTGCGCAGTTCCGTCATGAAGCACTACCCAGGAGTTCGGACGCGACACTGATATATTTCTGCCCGGCCTCGCGCGCGGCGGCAACCGCCTTGCGCACGTCCATCGACTTACGCGCGCTTTCCAGGCGGATCAGCATGGGCAGGTTGATGCCCGCGATCACCTCGATCTCGCCCGCCTTCAGCAGGGAAATGGCAAGATTGGAAGGGGTGCCGCCGAACAGGTCGGTCAACAGGATCACGCCCTGGCCGCTGTTCACGCGCTCCACCGCCGCGGCGATATCCGCGCGGCGCAGCTCCATATCGTCATCCGGACCGATACAGATGGTTTCGATGGCCTGTTGAGGGCCAACCACATGTTCCATGGCCGTTACAAACTCCACGGCCAGACGCCCGTGCGTCACCAGTACAAGCCCGATCATCGCAATATATCGCCCATTTCTATCATTGCGTTGCTTTCGGGCCCCCTGAATTCTGTCTTTCCAGCGCTTCGTGCGGCGCCGATTCCATGTTGCGGTGCGAGACCGTGGGCGAAAATCCTTCGCGACGCAAGGTCGCCGCGATGCGCTCTGCCACATGGACGGACCTGTGGCGCCCGCCGGTGCAGCCAAAAGCCACGGTAACATAGGCTTTTCCCTCGCCATGATAACGGGGTAGCAACGTCGTCAGCAATTGTTCGATCTGGCCGACGGCAACCTCATAGGCGGGGTCTGCGGCGATATAGGCGGCAACATCCGGGTCCAGGCCCGTATGCGGTCGCAGCGCCGTTTCCCAATGCGGATTGCGCAGGAAGCGCATGTCGAACACCAGATCGGCATTGCGCGGCAGCCCGCGCGAAAAGCCGAAGGAGAGGATGGTGAGCACCGGCGCCGAAATCCCCTCCAGGCTGAAGCGGGTGCGGATCTCCTGCTGCAGGGCGTTGCTGGTGAAGCTGGTGGTGTCTACGACATGGGTGGACCAGCGGCGCAGCGGCTCGGTCAGCTCGCGCTCGCGGGCGATGCCGTCGCTTGCCGGGCGGTCGGCGGCGAGCGGATGGCGGCGGCGGGTTTCGGAATAGCGGCGCTCCAGTTCCGAGCCGGAGCATTCCAGGAACAGCGTCTCCACGTCATGGCCATGGCGTTCGCGCAGCAGCTTCATCCGCTGCACGATGGCGGCGGCGTCGAACCCGCGCGTACGCGTGTCGATGCCCAACGCGAGCGGCCGGTCCTCCGCATCCTGACCGGCGGGCAGGGGGGTGTCCAGCAGACGGTCGAGCAGCAGCAGCGGCAGGTTGTCGACCACTTCCCAGCCCATGTCCTCCAGCGTCTTGAGCGCGGTCGTCTTGCCCGCGCCCGACAGGCCGGAAACGAGCAGGATTCGCTTGGACGGACGCGGCGACATGGCGGTCATGCCCCTCCGTTCGCCCATTGCCGCAGGGCGATCTCGACTTTTACCGGCGCGGAGGGCTCCTTCGCGAACAGGCGGATGACGGGCACCTTCACGCCGGCAACGTCCCGCGTCACCGCCTCCATGGGGATGCGGTCGACGATGTCGGACAGGTCGACGATCAACGCCACGGGCACGTCCGTCACATGGTCCATGGGCACGATGCCGATGCCGCGTATCTCGATCTTGCCCGCGATGGTGGCCGGCGGCGCGGCAAGCAGCGTGCCTTCCACCCGGCGGGCGACGGTATAATCGTCGCTCACCAGCCTTGCGCCGCGATCGACCAAGCGCAGGGCGAGGTCGGACTTGCCGGCGCCGCTGGGGCCACAGAGCATCACCGCCCGGCCGCCGATGGAGACGGTGGAGGCGTGCAGCGTTTCGGATGAAAGGGCGACCATTGCCCTTGGTGTAGAGGAAGGGGCGAGGTCTTTGAAGGGGAATCGATGCGCTGTTTCGGGCGGGCGGCGATGCCCCGCGTTGACACGGGCATGGCAGCGCGTGAGAAGCCGCCCATGATCCGCATCCGTCCCTCCCGCCCCGATGATTTTCCGCGCACGCTGGACATCTGGCGCGAGGCGGTGCGGGCCACGCATGATTTCCTGGCGCCCGAGGATTTCCACGAGATCGAGGGGATCGTGATCGGATTCCTGCCCGAGGTGCCCGCGCTGATCGCCGTGGACGAGGACGACCGGCCGCTGGGCTTCCTCGTCATGGACGAAAGCCATGTCGATGCGCTGTTCATCGATCCGGCGGTGCGGGGGCGGGGGATCGGCAAGGCGCTGATCGCGCATGTCGCGGCCCTGCACGATTATCTGACCGTGGACGTCAACGAACAGAATGTGCAGGCCGTCGGCTTCTATGAGCGGCTGGGTTTCGTGGGGAATGACTGGTCGGCGACCGACGATTCCGGCCGTCCCTATCCGGTGATCTACATGCGTCGGGATTAAGGCGCTCTCGATTCTCTTCTTTGATGGGCCAGCCGGCCCGGCGCCCTAATCCCCGGCCATGCCCGGATCGCTGGTGACGGCGAGCGGCAGATGGACGATGAACTTGGCGCCGCTCTGCTTGTCGTCGCGGTCGCCGATGGAGACGCGGCCCTGATGCCCTTCCACGATGCTGCGCGCGATGGCGAGGCCAAGGCCGCTATGCTTGCCGAACTGCTCGCCTTCCGGGCGCACGCTGTGGAAGCGGCGGAACACCGTCTCGCGCTCATTTTCGGGAACGCCCGGCCCTTCATCCTCGACGCTGACCAGCACCTCGCCATCCGCCACGGTCGCGTCGATGCGGACAAGGCCGTTGTCGGGGGAGAAGGAGATCGCGTTGTTCAGCAGGTTTTCGATGACGCGCAGCAGGCGCTGTTCCTCGCCCATCACCACGGCCACGTCGCGGCGGGGGCGGGCGAAGGCCAGCCGCACGCCGCGCTCCACCCCGCGCGCTTCCCGCGCGGTGATCAGGCCGTCGATCAGCAGGCCCAGGTCGAGCGGCACGAAGCGGGTGCGGGACAGCTGGGCGTCGATGCGCGAGGCTTCGGCGATATCGGTGACGAGGCGATCCAGCCGCCGCACATCATCCTTGGCGATGGCGAGAAGCTGCGCCTGCAATTCCGGCTGGGTGACGGTGCCCAGGCCATCGAGCGCGGAACGCAGCGAGGCGATGGGGTTCTTCAGCTCGTGGCTGACATCGGCGGCAAAGGCATCGGTCGCGTCGATCCGCTGGCGCAGCGCATGGCTCATGTCGGAGAGCGCGCGGGCGAGCAGGCCGATCTCGTCGCGCCGCTCCGGCAGGCGCGGCACCGTCACCTCACGCGCGCGGCCAAGGCGCACGCGCACCGCCGCCCGCGCCAACCGGCGCAAGGGCTGGACGATGGTGCGCGCCAGGAACAGGGAGAGCAGCACGGATGCCATGATCGCCGCGCCCAGCACGAAGCCCAGGCGCAGCCGCTCCGCGCGGACGATGCGGGTGATGTCGCGGGCATTTTCGGTCGAGAACAGCACGGTGCCGTCCCGCATGGCCGCCGCCGCCGAGATGACCGGCGTGCGATCCGGCGCGAAGCGGTACACGGCCTGATCGCGCCCGGTCTTGTCGGCGGCGACGATTTCCGGCCAGGCTGATGCCAGATCCCTTGGCGGCTCGATGAAATCGGGCGGCCGATCCGCAAAGACGATATGGTCCACGACCTTGTCGAGGAAACGGGCGACATGGCGTTGCCAGGGTTCGTCGGCGGGGTCGCGCAGGTCGTAGCGCGGGCCGCCCAGGGCGAAGCTGTCCACCATCAGCCGTCCATGGGCGTCGTAGCGGCGGATACGACTGTCGGTCTGGCGCGCGAAGCGGAGCAGCAGGGCGTTTTGCTGCTGCGGCCCGGCGCCGTCCAGCGCCACGGCCAGCAGGCGCAGCTCGCTCGTGGCCTGTTCCAGCCGGGAATCGACGATCCGCGTGCGATAGCTGTCCAGATAGAAGAAGCCGCCGGCTAGGAGCGCGAGCGCAAAGATGTTCACCGCGAGGATGCGCGGTGTCAGCGACAGCCTGCCCGACCAGCGGAGCGGCAAGGCGCTGGGATCATTCCTCAGAGAAACGGTATCCGGCGCCATAGAGGGTGTCGATCGCGTTGAAATCTCCATCCACGTCGCGGAACTTGCGGCGCAGGCGCTTGATATGGCTGTCTATCGTGCGGTCATCGACATAGACGTCGTCCTGATAGGCGGCATCCATCAGCTGGTTGCGGTTCTTCACCACGCCGGGGCGCTGCGCCAGGGTTTCCAGGATCAGGAATTCGGTGACGGTCAAGGTCACGTCCTTGCCCTTCCACGTCACCTTGTGGCGCGCCGGGTCCATTTCCAGCCGGCCGCGGACGATGGGCTCGGCGGCCGGCTCGCTGGGCGTGCTGGTGGCGCGGGCGAATTCGGCGCGGCGCAGGATGGCGCGGATGCGCGCGATCAGCAGCCGCTGGGAAAAGGGCTTGGCGATATAATCGTCCGCCCCCATGGCGAGGCCCAGCGCCTCATCCAGCTCATCGTCCTTCGACGTGAGGAAGATGACGGGCATCTGGCTTTTTTCCCGCACGCGTCGCAGCAATTCTATGCCGTCCATCTTCGGCATCTTGATGTCGAGCACGGCCAGATCGGCAGGATTTTCCAGCAGCGCCTTCAGCGCCGCTTCGGGGTCCGAATAGATGCGCGTGACGAAACCCTCCGCCTGCAGCGCGATCGATACGGAGGTCAGGATATTCCTGTCATCGTCCACCAGGGCGATGGTTGCGGTCATGGGATTTCGTTCCGGCTCCTCAAGGATGCGCCTTCGCGCTTCGCTTCCCTGCTGTCCCCCGACTAGACCATGGCGGGGATGGCCGCAAGCCGCATGGGGCAGCGCCCGTTCCGTCTGGCCGATGCGGCGGGCCGGGCGGGCGCGTCCGCGCGCATTGCCGGGCATCATGGCGCGCCGTGGGGGCGCGCAAGGCGTAACGCGTTGTCCCGCCATGGGAAGTCCGCGCCGTATCGGACCGGCTCATTTGACGGCATCCCGCCAACAGGATATGCGAATTTTCGTCAGTAGCGAAAGCGGCGACCCAGAAGCGCGCATCAAAAGCTGCGACATGGGCCGCGCCGGACACTGTTGGTTTTCAACTCAGGGAGATGCGCGTGCAGGCGAAATCCTCTATAACCCTTGCCGATCAGGGTATCAAGACGACGGCGACCCAGCTCTGGAATCTGGGCACCGCGCCCCTGGTCGAGGCGGCGCTCGCCAATGGCGAGGGCATATTGGCCAAGGACGGCCCGCTGGTGGTTGCCACCGGCAAGCACACCGGCCGCTCCGCCAAGGACAAGTTCATCGTCAGGGATGCCGAGACGGAGAATACCGTCTGGTGGGGCACGACCAACGTGCCGATGACGCCCGAGCATTTCGCCGTGCTGAAGGAGGATTTCTTCAAGGCGCTGGGCGAGAAGGATACGCTGTACGTCGCCGATCTTTACGGCGGCTCGCAGGCCGAGCATCGCGTCAATGTGCGCGTGATCAACGAGCTGGCCTGGCACAATCTGTTCGTCCGCACGCTGCTGGTCCGCCCGGAAGAAACGGCGCTGGCCGATTTTGCGCCGGAATATACGATCATCGACCTGCCGACCTTCCAGGCCGATCCGGCCCGCCACGGTTGCCGCACGGAGACCGTCATCGCCGTCAACTTCACCGAGAAGCTGATCCTGATCGGCGGCACCCGCTATGCCGGCGAGATGAAGAAGTCCGTCTTCGGCATCCTCAACTATCTGCTGCCGGTGAAGGGCGTGATGCCCATGCACTGTTCGGCCAATATCGGCCCCAATGGCGATACGGCGGTGTTCTTCGGCCTGTCCGGCACGGGCAAGACGACGCTGTCGGCCGATGCCAGCCGCACGCTGATCGGCGACGACGAGCATGGCTGGTCGGACACCGCCGTCTTCAACTTCGAGGGCGGCTGCTACGCCAAGATGATCAACCTCTCGCCCGAGGCCGAGCCGGAGATCTTCGCGACCTCCAAGCGCTTCGGCACGGTGCTGGAAAATGTGGTCATCGACCCCGAGACGCGCGAACTGGATTTCAACGACAGCAGCCTGGCGGAGAACAGCCGCGGCTCCTATCCGATCGACTTCATCCCCAATGCGTCGAAGGACAATCTCGGGCCGGTGCCGCAGAACATCATCTTCCTCACCGCCGACGCCTATGGCGTGCTGCCGCCGATTTCGCGGCTGACGCCCGAGCAGGCGATGTATCACTTCCTGTCCGGCTATACCGCGCGCGTCGCGGGCACCGAGATCGGCGTGACGGAGCCGACGGCGACCTTCTCCACCTGCTTCGGCGCGCCGTTCATGCCGCGTCACCCTTCGGTCTACGGCAATCTGCTCAAGGAGCGGATCGCCAAGGGCGGCGTCACCTGCTGGCTGGTCAACACCGGCTGGACCGGCGGCAAATACGGCATCGGCAGCCGCATGCCGATCAAGGTCACGCGTGCATTGCTGAACGCGGCGCTCGACGGCAGCCTGAACAGCGCCGAATTCCGCACCGATCCCAATTTCGGGTTCGAAGTGCCGGTGGCGGTGCCGGGCGTCGACTCGAAGATCCTCGATCCGCGCCAGACCTGGGCCAGCGGCGAGGATTATGACGAAACGGCGATCAGGCTGGTCAAGCAGTTCGTCGAGAATTTCGCCCAGTTCGAGGATCATGTGGACGCATCGGTTCGCGAGGCGGCGCTGACGGCTGCCTGATCCGGGCGGCCGATCCGGCCTTCGATGACATGAAAAAAGGGCCGGGCAGGGGACTGTCCGGCCCCTTTTCATTTCATCTGCGGCGCGATGGATGATATCTGGGGTTCGATTGGCGGGAGAAGACGCGATGAGCATGTTTGATGGAATATTGGGTAATCTTGGCGGTCTTCAGGCCGTGGCCGACAAGGTCGGCCTGCAGCCCGAGCAGATGCAGGCGCTGATGGCCGAGATCGGCGCGAAGATTTCCGGCGGCAATACCGATATTTCCGCGCTGGCATCCACCGCGGCCGAACATGGCGTGTCGGCGGACAAGCTGCAGGAACTGATGGGCCAGTTCGGCGGGCTGGATACGATCATGGCGTCGCTCGGCGGCTTCATGGACAAGGATGGCGACGGCAATCCGCTCAATGAACTGGGCAGCATCGCCAAGGGCCTGTTCGGCTGACCCCGAACGGCTGATGGCGATCGGCCCCCAGGGGCCTTGCGAAGGGCGATGTCCTGTGTTCCGGCGCAGGAATCGCCCTTTTGTCATGAGCGGACGGCGCGCGTCTCCGGCCCCGGCCCGGACGGATTGGCGGTCGGCCCCGGCGGGCGCATTGCCTTCCAAACATCCGCTGAAATCTCTTGTTGCGATGGGTTCGCAACATGGCTATCGGGGCCCGGTCAAGTTTTCCTTGGCCCTGGGCAAGGCTTCTTGTCCTGTGGGCAGGGCGCCCGGCATTGAAATCCGGGCAGCTTGGCGATATGCGGCAAACCGCCGACGATGGTGCTGCGCCCTATGGCGGGTCTGTCGGGTGAAGGCGTTTTGGACAATCGGGTCGGGCATCGCACATCGTCGCTCCGGCCATGGACTGCACAAGATCGGCATGATGCCGAAATGTGCGGTTCGTAATTCCGGTGGATGACAGTGAATGAGTGACCGTATACAGGAAGCCGGCATGCTTGCCCCCTCTGCCTCGCTAACCGTTGAGACGGTCAATTCGGTCCATCATTGGAGCGAACATCTGTTCAGCTTCAAGATCACGCGCCCGGCCAGCTTCCGCTTCCGCTCCGGCGAGTTCGTGATGATCGGCCTGCCGGGCGATGGCCGCCCGCTGCTGCGCGCCTATTCCATCGCCAGCCCATCCTATGAGGAGGAGCTGGAATTCCTGTCGATCAAGGTGCCCGACGGCCCGCTGACCTCGCGCCTGCAGAAGATCCAGCCGGGCGACCAGCTGTTCCTGGGCCGCAAGCCCACCGGCACGCTGGTGTCCGACGCGCTGCTGCCCGGCAGCCGGCTGTTCCTGCTGTCGACCGGCACCGGCCTTGCGCCCTTCCTCAGCATCGTGCGCGATCCCGACACCTATGAGCGCTTCAAGCAGATCGTACTCGTGCATTCGGTGCGCACCGTGAGCGAGCTGGCCTTCCGTGAACTGCTGGAAAGCCAGCTGGCCGGCGATCCGCTGGTGCAGGACGAAGCGCTGCTGCAGTTCGACTATCTGCCGACCGTGACGCGCGAACCCTTCCGCACCACCGGCCGCATCGACAAGCTGATCGAGACCGGCGAGCTGTTCGGCGGCCGCCTGATCGGCCCCAAGCATTTCGACCCCGAGACCGACCGCATCATGATGTGCGGCAGCATGGCGATGATCAAGGACCTGAGCGAGCGCTTCGACGGCCTGGGCTTCACCGAAGGCTCCAACGCGGCGCCGGGCGACTATGTGATCGAGCGCGCCTTCGTCGGTTGATTGGCGTCGGCTGATTGGAGGGGGGCGTTTCGAAGAGGCGCCTTCGTTATCTTCCTCCCATATCGTCATGCCGGACTTGATCCGGCATCCATGGGCACGAACGCAGCATGAGTGCACGACTGATGCGACAAATGGATGCCGGATCAAGTCCGGCATGACGGATGGGGAGATGGCCGTTTTACCGGAGCGGGCCCTCTGTCCTGGAGTGTTTTTTAAGCGGATGGAATCATCTGCTGCCTTAGGAAAACGCGGAAAAATAAAAGCCTGAAGCAGCCGAGCCGATGCAATCGGCTCTGGTGCGCCTCAGCCCTGCACATGCTCCACATTCAGCACCGCGCCCTGTACGCCGATGATCCGCACGCGCTTGCCGGCCTTGGTGTCCGGCCCGCGCGCGGTCCATACGCTGTCGCCCACCTTCACCCGGCCTTCGCCGCCCTCTATGGCTTCGACGACCAGCACCGTGTCGCCGATGAGGCGGGCGGCGCGGTCATTGAGCAGGGGATCGGCGGAGGCGACCGGATTGGCGGTGTACCAGCGCCGGCCCGCCCATGCCGCGACAAGGCACAGCGCTGCGAACAGGATGAACTGCGCGAAGAGCGGCAGGCCGGTCAGCAGGGTGGCGACACCGGTGATCGCGGCGGCGATGGCGATCCAGATGAGGAACACGCCCGGTATCACGATCTCGCCAATGCCCAGCAGCACCGCGAAGATCAGCCACCACCAATGATCCTCCAGATGGAGCGCGTCGATCCAGTCCATCACACCGCCCTTGGGCCGAAGGGGCCGGCGCGCGGCGGCGCGGGAGGCGTGGCCGGCGGCGTGCCGCCATCGCCCAGCGCTTCCTTCGCCAGCGCGCCGATGCCGCCCAGCGTGCCGATCAGCTGCGTTGCCTCGACCGGGAACAGGATGGTCTTGGCATTGGGCGAGGTCGCGAACTGGCCCACCGCCTCCACATATTTCTGTGCGATGAAATAATTGAGCGCCTGCGGGTTGCCGGCGGAGATCGCGTCGGAGACCATCTGGGTGGCCTTGGCTTCGGCCTCCGCTTCGCGCTCACGCGCTTCGGCGTCGCGGAAGGCGGCCTCGCGGCGGCCCTCGGCCTGCAGGATCTGCGCGGCCTTTTCGCCTTCCGCCCGCAGGATTTCCGATGCGCGCAGCCCTTCGGATTCAAGGATGTTGGCGCGCTTCTCCCGCTCGGCCTTCATCTGCCGGCCCATGGCGTTGACGATGTCGGCGGGCGGGCGGATGTCCTTCAGCTCGACGCGGGTGATCTTGATGCCCCAGGCGTTCGTGGCGTGATCGACCACGGAGAGCAGCCGGGCGTTGATCTCGTCGCGCTTGGAAAGCGTCTCGTCCAGGTCCATCGATCCCATGACGGTGCGCAGATTGGTGGTCGCCAGCTGCATGATCGCCACATAGAGTTCCGACACCTCATAGGCGGCCTTGGCGGCGTCCAGCACCTGGAAGAAGACGACGCCGTCCACGGAGACCATGGCGTTGTCCTTGGTGATGATTTCCTGCCCCGGAATATCAACGACCTGTTCCATCATGTTGATCTTGCGGCCGACGGCGTAGAAGAAGGCGGGGTAGAAATTGAGGCCCGGTCGCGCCACCTCGGTGAACCGGCCGAAGCGCTCGATCGTATATTGATAGCCCTGGCGGACGACCTTGATGCTGGCGGCCAGATAGATGAACACCAGCAATGCGATAAGAAATGCGGCTGTAACGCCCATGATGATCGTCCCTCCCCGATAGGTGCTTGACTATGACGGCAAATAGGGGAGGGGGGAAGTCTGTTCGCATTAGCCATGAAGGATGCCCGATGCTGCTGCGCCATGCCCGTTCGCTGCTGTTCCTGCCCGCCTCCAATGCCCGCGCGATCGAGAAGGTGCGGGGGTTGCCCTGCGACATGGTGATCCTGGACCTTGAGGATGCCGTGCCGGACGAGCGCAAGGAAGAGGCGCGGGCGGCTGCCGTGGCGGCGAGCGCGCAGGGTTTCGGCGATCGGCTGGTCGGCATCCGCATCAATGTGGCGGGCACGCCCTGGCATGGGGCGGAGATGGTGGCGGTAAAGCACAGCGCGGCCGATTTCGTCGTGCTGCCGAAGGTGGAGACGGTGCGGCAGGTGCATGATGTCTACAGCGTCTGCCAGAAGCCGGTGATCGCGATGATCGAAAGCGCCATGGGCGTCTTCGCGGCGCAGGCCATTGCGGCGGAGACCGCGACGGCGGCGCTGTTCATGGGCAATAACGACCTGCGGCGCGATCTGCGCATTCCATCGAGCGCCGACCGCAGCGGGCTGACGGTCGCGCTCCAGTCCGTGGTGCTGGCGGCCCGCGCATCGGGCAAGGCGGTGTTCGACGGCGTCTATAACCGGCTGGAGGATGCCGGGGGGCTGGAGGCGGAGTGCCGTGCGGGCCATGCGCTGGGCTTTGACGGCAAGACGCTGATCCACCCCAATCAGGTGGAGATTGCCAACGGCATTTTCGGCCCGGACACGCAGGCGATAGAGGATGCGCGGCGGCTGGTCGCGGCGGCGACCAGCGGGGCGGAGCGCTTCGGCGGCACGATGATCGAGGCGATGCACGTGGCCGAGGCACGCGAACTGCTCGCGCGGGCCGAGGCGAATGTCGCGGGGTGAGATGGTTTGGAATATAATTTATCTATTTCAATATGATGATGTGATATCTTTAGGCCGAGTGTCAGCGTATGAATGGCGCGGACATGGGGCGATCGTCCCGGAAGTGCTGCAATCGCACAACCCGGCCTAGCCCTTTGGCCGTATAATGGTTACATGGGCCGCCACGATTCGACTGCACACCAGAAAGTGGCTTATTCCATGGACATCCGCCTCGGGCTCACATTTGACGACGTTCTGCTCCAGCCGGCAGAGTCCGATGTGTTGCCAAGTCAGGCCGATACCTCCACATTCCTGACCCGCAGCATCAAGCTCAACATCCCCGTCCTCTCCTCCGCCATGGATACGGTGACGGAGGCCGACATGGCCATCGTGATGGCGCAGCTGGGCGGCATCGGCGTGCTGCATCGGAACCTGTCGATCAAGGAACAGGCCGCCGCCGTCCGTGCCGTCAAGCGCTTCGAAAGCGGCATGGTGGTGAACCCCATCACCATCAGCCCGCGCGCCAGCCTGGCCGACGCGCAGACGCTGATGGCACGCCACCGGATCAGCGGCATTCCCGTGGTGGAGGAGAGCGGCAAGCTGGTCGGCATCCTCACCAATCGCGACACGCGCTTTGCCGAAAACCCGGCCCAGCCGGTCAGCGAGCTGATGACGAAGGACAATCTCGCCACGGTGAAGGCCGGTGTCGGCCAGGAAGAGGCGATGCGCCTGCTCCACCAGCGCCGGATCGAGAAGCTGCTGGTGGTGGATGACGGCTATCGCTGCGTCGGCCTGATCACCGTGAAGGACATGGAAAAGGCCGTCACCTATCCGCGCGCGACCAAGGACGAGACCGGCCGCCTGCGCGTCGCCGCCGCGACTACCGTGGGCGAGAAGGGGCTGGAGCGCACCCAGGCGCTGATCGACGCCGAATGCGACCTGATCGTCATCGACACCGCGCATGGCCATTCGAAGATGGTCTCCGCAGCCGTGGAAGCGGTGAAGAAGCTGTCGAACAAGGTTCAGGTGGTCGCCGGCAATGTCGCGACCGCCGAGGCGACCCGCGCGCTGATCGACGCGGGCGCGGATTGCGTGAAGGTGGGCATCGGCCCTGGCTCCATCTGCACCACGCGCGTCGTCGCGGGCGTGGGCGTGCCGCAGCTGACCGCGGTGATGGATGCGGCGGAGGAAGCGTTCAAGTCCGGCGTGCCGGTGATCGCCGATGGCGGCCTGCGCACCAGCGGCGACGTGGCGAAGGCGCTGGCTGCCGGCGCGAGCTGCGTCATGGTGGGATCGCTGCTGGCGGGCACCGAAGAGGCGCCGGGCGAGACCTTCCTGTATCAGGGCCGCGCCTATAAGAGCTATCGCGGCATGGGCAGCGTGGGCGCCATGGCGCGCGGCTCTGCCGACCGCTATTTCCAGCAGGACATCAAGGACCAGATGAAGCTGGTGCCCGAGGGCATCGAAGGCCAGGTGCCGTTCAAGGGCCCGGCCAAGGATGTGATCCACCAGCTGGTCGGCGGTGTGAAGGCGGCGATGGGCTATACCGGCAGCAGCACGCTGGAGGAACTGCGCAAGCGCGCCCGCTTCGTCCAGATCACCAATGCGGGCCTGTCGGAAAGCCATGTGCATGACGTCACGATCACGCGGGAAGCCCCCAATTATCCGACGCGGTGATGTCTCCATCCTCTCTCCGTTGAGCGAGGGCCCCGGCCGATGACGCCCGCTGCGCGCGTGCAGGCGGCGATCGACCTGCTGGACGCGATCGTCATCGCCGCGCGTGACGGCGGTGCCGCCGCCGATGTGCAGATCGCCCGCTATTTCAAGGCGCGCCGCTATGCCGGGTCGAAGGACCGGCGGGCGGTGCGCGACCTTGTCTATGATGCGATCCGGCGGGCGGGCGAGCGCCCCGAAAGCGGCCGCGCGGCGATGCTTGGCCTTGCGCGCGAACGGGTGGAGATCGCCGAGCTGTTCGATGGATCGGCGCATGGGCCGGTGCCGATGGCCTCAACCGAGGTTGGCGCGGGCGCGTCCGCAGTGCCCGGCTGGATCGCGCCGCTGCTGGCCGCGCTGGTGGAGCAGGATGCGCTGCTGGGCCGCGCGCCGCTCGACCTGCGGGTCAACCGCTTGCGCGCTGGCATGGCGGCGGTGCGCGCATCCCTGCCCGAGGCGGAACCCATTGCCGGCCTGCCCGATGCGCTGCGCCTGCCCGAAGGCACGCCCATCGAACAATCGGCGGCATGGACCGACGGGCTGGTGGAGGTGCAGGACGCCGGCAGCCAGATCATTTCCAACGCCTGCGCGGTCGCGCCGGGGATGACGGTGATCGACATGTGCGCGGGCGCCGGCGGCAAGACGCTGGCGCTGGCGGCGGCCATGGGCGGGCAGGGGCGGCTGATCGCGGCCGATGCCGTGCGGGACCGGATCGCGCGGCTCGCGCCACGGGCCGAGCGCTCCGGCGCGAAGGGCATCGAAACGCTGCTGTTGGATCAGGGGCGCGAGGCGACGGCGCTGGCGCCGCTGCATGGCGTGGCCGATGTGGCGCTGGTCGATGCGCCCTGTTCGGGCACCGGCACATGGCGGCGCAACCCGGAGGGGCGCTGGCGCCTCACCCCCGCGCGGCTGGACCGGCTGGTCGCGGAACAGGCGCGAATCCTGGATTTCGCCGCGCCGCTGGTGGCGCCGGGCGGCCGGCTCGTCTATGCCGTATGTGCGTTGACCGACCGCGAAGGGCGCGATCAGGTCGCGGCATTTCTGGCTCGGCATCGGGGGTGGAGCGCGATGGCATCAGGCGGCGGAGAGGGCGGACATGCTGCTTTCGGCAGGCCATGGGGCCATGGCACGCTGTTGACCCCGTCCCATGACGGAACGGACGGCTTCTTCTTCGCTGTGCTTTCAGCGCCGGTTCAGGCAAACTGACCGATGGACAAAGCGCCGATAAACAGCGAAAATCCTCGATATTCGGTTCTGGAGACGATCATGCGTTTTACCCCTGCGTCCATCGCCCTGGCTGTCGCGCTGGCCATCTCGTCAAGCGCGGGCGTGACGCAAAAGCCGGATTCGCAGATCGATCCGCGCTCGATGGAATGGGTCGCCCATGGCGAAGAGGCGCAGCGCGCCGGCAACCTGACCGCGGCGACCGACGCCTTCGAAACCGCGCTCGCCATCGATCCGCGCAATCGCACCGCCTATATCGCCGCCGCGCAGGTGGCGCGGGCGGAGGGACTGCAGGGCAAGGCCATCGGCCTCTACCGCGAGGCGCTGCTGCTCGATCCGCAGGATCTGGCCGCCATCACCGGCCAGGGGCAGGCGATGGTGGAAAAGGGCGCGATCGCCAAGGCCAAGGAAAATCTGGCCCGCGCCAGGGATGTGTGCAAGGGCGAATGCCCGCAGGTCGCCAAGCTGGACGCCGCCATCGCCAAAGGCGCTCCGCCGACCGTGCTCTCCGCCAAGGAAGTGACGCCGACGCCCAATGTGGCGCCGACCGAGAAGCCCTGATCGCAGGACGCCCGGCCGGAAGGCGGGGGCGAACGCCAATCGGCGCGCGCAGGCCCGTGACGCGCGATTTCCGGCGCCTGGATGTCGCTCAGCTGCTCACCTGATGCGTGCTTTCCCCTGCACTGTGGGGCGATCCGCACC
This sequence comes from Sphingobium aquiterrae, assembly GCF_037154135.1. Lineage (NCBI taxonomy): Bacteria > Pseudomonadati > Pseudomonadota > Alphaproteobacteria > Sphingomonadales > Sphingobiaceae > Sphingobium > Sphingobium aquiterrae. The sequence goes on along the minus strand of NZ_JBANFL010000020.1, from coordinate 59,537 downwards.
CATGGTTCGGGCGCGGCTTTGGCCCGGACCGGATCATCGCCGGGGCGTTGTGATGGGCGGTCGGCCGCGCCTCGCTCACCCGTAACGCGCGGCGGTGTCCCGGATCAAGGCGATCATGTTGGGGATGCCCTGGGTGCGGTTGGAACTGAGCTGGTTCCTGAGGTCGAAGGGGGCCAGCGCCGCGGCGATGTCGGTCGCGGCGATCTGTGCCGGTGCCTTGTCCTGCACCGTCAGCAGCACCAGCGCGATGATGCCCTTGGTGATGGCGGCGTTGCTGTCCGCCAGGAAATGCAGGCGGCCGTCGGGCAGGGTGGTGGGGTAGACCCAGACGGCGGCCGAACAGCCCCGTACCAGCGTCGCGTCCGTCTTCAGCGGATCGGGCATGGGCTCCAGCGCCCGGCCGAGATCGATGAGGAGGCGGTAGCGGTCGTCGGCATCCAGAAATTCATATTCCTCGCCGATGTCGGCAAGGCTGGGTCCGGCGGGGGTGGCGGGCTGATCGGTCATGCCCGCCATATAGGGCCTGTTGCGCGGCGGAAAAGGCGCTTTATCGCACCTCGCCCGCCGCGCCGGATATCAGAGGTCCACGCCCGCGGCGATGGCTTCCAGCTTGCGGATGCGTTCCTTGAGGTCGGCCACCTCGATCCGGGCGGCGGCCGACGGCGTGCCGCCCTGGTCGCTGTGGTTGCCATAACGCAGCATCTCCGCGTGCTTCAGGTCCAGCCAGCCGTTCCAGCCGCGCAATGTGGCAAAGGCCAATATGGCGATGCCCGCCAGCGCGGTGGCCGCCATGGTGATGTAGAGTGTCGGGTCCTGCATATGCCTGTCCCTTCCTTGTCCAATTTCGGGAGCGCCTGTCAGTCGGCGCTCTTGAGTTTCTCGAATTCGCGCTCCAGCGCGGTCGAACTGTCGGTCGCCAGGCGTTCCAGCACCGCCACGCGGTCTTTCAGCGCCCTCACGTCCTCGCGCAGGCGGACCGCCTCCGGATCGGGCGCGCGATTGACCAGCGTCTCGCCCTTGCCGTGGCGCACGACGCCATATTTGGCGCGGATGACGCTGGCGATGGCGGTGATGGCGACGATCGCAACGACCATTTCAAACGGGTTCATCGGCATTCACTCCCTGTCTCTTTGCCTTCGGCGTGTTTCCGCGTTCGGCGTATCTCTTCTTCGGCGCGGGCGGCTCAGTTGAGCGGCGTGTCGCGCAGCTTCTCGATCTCGTCGGACAGGTCCATGCCCTTGTCCGTCACGATCCGTTCCAGCACCCGCATCCGCTGTTCCAGCCGCTCGGTATGGGCCGCATATTGGGCGGTCTTCTCGGCGGTCTCGCGCGATTGCATTTCAAGCTGGCGTTCCTTCAGGCTGAGCCAGCTTCTGAAACCCTTCACGCCGATGGCGGCGAGGGGGATGAGTATCCAGATCCAGCTTGCGATATGGCCCATGACGTTATCTCCCTTGCGTCGGTTCAGCGCAGCGCGTCGATGGCGCGGGCGGTGCTGGTGGCGGGATCGGTGGCGATCCGTTCCAGCACGGCGATGCGTTCTTCCAGCCTGCCGATCCGACCCGTCAGCTTCTCGTTTTCATTGGTCAGCAGAGCGATTTTTCGATCAGCGTCGGGATCGCTTCGACCAACGGTGCCTTTCCATTCATTTTCCACGGGATAGCCGTGGCGCGCACGGACCCAGGTGGTGAACATCCAGCCCGCGGTCGAGATCGCGATGATGGCGATGACGAAGCCTGGTCCCTGAAACATGCTGCTGTTTCCCTGTTGCTCGGCCGCGCTCAGCGCAGGCTGTCGATCTCGTCGGCCAGGCGCGTGTTGCGGCTGGTGTAGAAGGTCTCGATATCGGCGAGGCGACGGTCGATGTCGCGGAACTTGGAGCGGACATCGCGGGTGGAGCGCGCCGGGTTGGAGCGCACGCCCTGCCAGAATTTCTGGTCGTCCCGGTCGGCGTAGAGTCCATAAGGCTTGTTGTCGGCCATCCAGGCGGCGATGAAATAGGCGATCAGCGTCCAGGGGAAGGCCCCCATCAGCGTGACCAGCACGGCGCCGACGCGAACCCAGATCACGTCGATCCCGGTATAGTCGGCGATGCCGGAGCACACGCCCAACCACTTGGCATTCTGCTTGTCGAGGTAGAATTTGGTGCGGCGGGCGCTCATCTCAGTTCCTCCGGTCGAAGTTGTAGTCGTCGTCGCTGGGCGTGGGCCGCGACGGACGGAAATCGGGGTTGTCGGCGGCGACGATCCGCTCGACGGTCATCAGCCTTTCCTCAAGGCGGCGGGCGAGCAGGTGGAGTTCGTCCAGCAACCGCTCATCCTCGTCCGTGATCTTGGGGGACTGCTTCCATTTGGTGATATAGTGGAAGATCAGCCAGGGCATGCCGATGAAGAGCATGCCGACCACGGCAATGGGGACGAAGATGTCTTCCATGGCATCAGGCTCCCTTGTTCTGCGCGGCCTTCAGTGCGGCAAGCTCCGCCTCGACCTTGTCGTTGGACTTCAACTCGGCAATCTCTTCCTCAAGCGTCTTGGGCTGTCCGCCCAGGTTCATCGCATCGGCGCGGCCCTCGGCCATGTCCACGCGGCGCTCCAGCATGTCGAAGCGGGCGAAGGCGTCGTTCACCTTCTCGCCGGCATAGGCTTCGCGCACCCGCAGGCGATTCTGCGCGCTTTCCATGCGCGTGACCAGAGAGTTCTGGCGGGCACGGGCTTCGCGCAGCTTGGCCTGCAGCTTGGCGATATCCTCCTCGGAGGCGTGCAGCGCATCGTCCAGCACGGCGATCTCGTGATTGAGCTGTTCGGCCATGTCGGTGGCCTTCTGCTTTTCGACCAGCGCGGCCTTGGCCAGGTCCTCGCGGTCCTTGCTCAGCGCCAGCTGCGCCTTTTCGGTCCAGCTGACCTGCAGCGATTCCAGCTTGGCGATATGGCGGCGCATTTCCTTCTGGTCGGCGATGGTGCGGGCGGCGGACGCGCGGACCTCCACCAGCGTCTCTTCCATTTCGTTGATGATCATGCGGATCATCTTGGCGGGGTCTTCGGCCCGGTCGAGCAGGTCGGTGACGTTGGCGGCGATGATGTCGCGCGTGCGGGAGAAAATGCCCATGTGAAACTCACTCCTGGTCTTGTCTTGGGGTGCCGGGGCGGGCGAGAGGGGGGCTTGTGCCCGCCCCGGCGGGTATCGACCGTTTACGCCAGATAGCGGACGGTCGCGGGGGCGTGTTGCAGGCAGGCGGCCGCTGCGATCGTCTCGCTGGCCCGGGCGGGGCCGACGGCGGCAAGGATCATCGTCGATCCGAACAGCGCCGCGATGATGGCGATCGAGAGGCTTTTGCCGATCTCTTTGGTGTCGAACATTTTCCTGAACTCCCTGAACCTTGGCCTTCATGTCGTCCGCCCTTTCGGCGGTTGCCCAGAGAATTGCATGGGCCGTGCCAATTTTGAAAAATGGCGGATTTCAGGGATTTTTGCCGGCTTTGGTACGCGGGTTGGCATATTTTACTTGCCAAGTATTGGGGAAATTTCCCATGATTTGGCGTATGGAGAAAAATACGCAGTTCGTCGGCCAGTCCTTCGCCTTTCTCGACGCGGTCGAGCAGGCCGGGCGTGCGGCTGAACTTAACCGCCCCATCCTGGTCATCGGCGAGCGTGGGACGGGCAAGGAACTGATTGCCGAGCGCCTGCATCACCTGAGCCCGCGCTGGAGCGAGCCGCTGATCGTGATGAACTGCGCCGCGCTCCCCGAAACGCTGATCGAGGCGGAACTGTTCGGGCATGAGGCGGGCGCGTTCACCGGCGCCACCCGGGCGCGCGCCGGCCGGTTCGAGGATGCCGATGGCGGCACGCTGTTTCTGGACGAGCTGGGCACGCTCTCCATGGCGGCGCAGGAGCGGTTGCTGCGCGTGATCGAATATGGCGAGGTGACGCGCATCGGCGCCTCCCGCCCGGTGACGGTGGACGTGCGCATCGTCGCGGCGACCAATGACGATCTGCCCGCCGCGGCGGACGCCGGGCGTTTCCGCCCCGACCTGCTCGACCGGCTGAGTTTCGAGGTCATCACCCTGCCGCCCTTGCGCGCGCGGGAAGGGGATGTGCGGGTGCTGGCCGACCATTTCGGGCGGCGGATGGCGGCGGAGCTGCACTGGGTGCAATGGCCGGGCTTTGCCGCGCCCGCCATGGCGGAGATGGAGGGCTATCGCTGGCCGGGCAATGTGCGCGAATTGCGCAATGTCGTGGAGCGCGCCGTCTATCGCTGGGATGAGCCGACGCGGCCGATCGACCGGGTGGCCTTCGACCCCTTCGATTCGCCCTGGCGGCCGCAGCCGCTCATGGGCCGCGCGCCTGCCGCGCCACCGCCTGCGGGGTCAAGGGATGCGGCCCCTGTGCCCACGCCTGCGCCCGCCTTCGCCTATCATGATGTCGCCGATCTGCGCGCCGCGATGGACCTGCATGAAAGCAGCATCCTGAAGGCGGCGCTCGCCCGCTATCGCCATAATCAGCGGGCGACGGCGAAGGGGCTGGGGCTCAGCTACGACCAGCTTCGCCATTGCCTCAAGAAACATGGCCTGCTCGCGCCCGCGCAAATAGATGGATGAGCTTTTCTGCCTGCAACCAGAATTGGCTTGAAAAAGTCAGCGGGCGTAACGATTACCCGTCGCGGTGAACCATGTCCGTCCCGCTGCGTTGGCGGGGTGGACATTCGTTTCCAGTCCCGAGGAGATTCCCATGGCTTTTGTTCTTCCCCCCTTGCCCTATCCCAAGGACGCGTTCGGCGAGATCCTGTCTGCCGAAACCTTCGACTTCCATCATGGCAAGCATCACAATGCCTATGTCGTGAAGGCCAATGAGCTGGTCGCCGCCGACCCCGCCCTGCAGGGCAAGTCGCTGGTCGAGCTGATCAAGACCGCGAAGGGCGGCCTGTTCAACCAGGTCGGCCAGATCTGGAACCACAGCTTCTACTGGCTGGGCCTCTCGCCGGAGAAAAAAGAACCGACCGGCACGCTGCTTGAGCTGATCAACGAGGGTTTCGGTTCGGTCGACGGCCTGATCGAGAAGCTGAAGGCGGAGGCCGTCGGCCATTTCGCCAGCGGCTGGGCCGCGCTGAACCTGAAGGACGGCAAGCTGGAAGTGACGTCCTATCATGACGCCGACACCCCCGTCGCCCATGGCGCGACGCCGCTGCTGATCCTCGATGTGTGGGAGCATGCCTATTATATCGACTATCGCAACCTGCGCCCCAGCTATGCCGACGCGGTTCTGAAGAACGCCATCGACTGGGACTTCGTCGCGAAGAACCTGGACGGCGAAGGCGTGAGCCGCGCCGACCAGCCGGCCTGATCTGAGCTGACCTTACCGACCGCCGAAACCGGTCGGCGAATGATGGAAGGGCCGTCCCGTTGGGGCGGCCCTTTTCCTTTGGGTGGCCTGTTTCCGGGCAATCGATCGCGCGGCAATGATTGGCATCACGGACCCGCCCGACACCGATATGCGCCGCCATGCTGTTGCGTTGCAGCAACATGGCTCGGCAATTGCGACCGGCAGGCCGGGCCGTCACCGGAATGACGATTGTCAGGATTGAAACAGAAGTGCAACATTTTGCCACAATATTACATAGGGGTTCATCATGACTGTAAAGTCGTTGCTGCGCTGCGGCGCGGTTCTTCCCACATTGCTCATTACATCCATGGGTATCGCCCATGCGCAGCAGGATGCCGCCGGCACTCCCCAGGTGGCGGACACGGAAGGCAGTGAAGCGATTATCGTCACGGGATCGCGCATCCGGCAGGACCCGCTGAACCAGAGTTCGCCCGTCGTGACGGTGGATCAGACAGCGCTTGCACGCACCGGCCTTTCATCGGTCGCCGACGTGCTGCAGCGGCTGCCCAGCGCCAGCGGCGGCCTCAACAGCAAGGTCAACAACAGCGGCAACATCGGCAATCCCCCCGATGGCGGCGGCGTTGGCGCGGGTTCGGCTGAAATCGACCTGCGCTATCTCGGCGCCAAGCGGACGCTCGTGCTCGTCGATGGCGTGCGTTATGTGAATGGCACGTCGGGCAGCGGCATTCCCTCGACCGTCGACATCAACACGATCCCCGCGAACATGATCGAGCGGATCGAAGTGCTGCAGTCCGGGCAATCGCCGCTTTATGGTTCGGACGCGCTGGCAGGCGTCGTCAACATCATCACCAAGGAGACGCAGAAGGGCCTGCAGGCATCGGCGCAGTTCGGCACCTTCCGGGCGGGCGACGGCCATACGCAGGACTATAGTCTGAGCTATGGCTTCAAGGGACCGACCACAAGCGTCGTCATCGGCGGCAGCTATGTGAAGCAGAACGCCGTGCGGACGAGCGATCGCGCCATTTCGCAGTTCCCGAATCCCGGCCAGACGAGCTGCACCGATCCTGTGGGCGGTTGCAGCAGCGCCACGCTGAATGGTTTTATCGATCTTGGCACCGGCCCGGTGCTGACCGTGAAATCGCCGGTCCTGACGGGCCGTCCCCGCTATGATCCGCTGAATCCGACCGGCCCCAACAGCGACTTCAAGGAGTTGACGACGGCGGACCGCTTCAACTTCTCGCCGTACAACTATTTCCTGACGCCGTCCGAGCGTTACGGTGCCTTCATCAGCGCGAAGCAGGAATTGTCGGACAACGTCAACCTGCGCGTCAAGGCCGTGTACAACCGCCGCAATTCGCAGAATCAGGCCGCGTTTCTGCCGCTGTTCGTTGGCCCGGATGCCGGCAACGGCAACCTGCTCGACACGATTTCGATCGATGCGACCAACCCCTATAACCCCTTTGGCTATACGTTGTCGGCAGGAGGCGCGGGCAACCTGCCCGCCAATTATTCGACCGTCCGTCGCCGTTTGATCGAGGCCGGCCAGCGCACCTATACCCAGCATGTCGACACCATGTCGTTCACGGCCGGGCTTGACGGTTCGTTCGATGTCGGCAGCCACAAATGGTATTGGGATGCAACGGCTGTACTGGGCTTCAACGACGCGCATCAGACGTTCACCGGCAATATCAACGCCGCCAAGCTCGCCCAGGCGCTGGGCCCGATTTCGGGCTGCACCGGCGATTGCGTACCCTTCAACATCTTTGGTGGCGTGGGTTCCGTCACTCCGGCGATGCTGGCCTTTGTCGGCTTTGACGAGAAGGACAAGAGTTCCCAGCAACTGCAGGATTATACCGCGAACCTGAGCGGCGACCTGTTTGACCTGCCGGCCGGCCCTGTCGGCCTCGCCATCGGTTACGAGCATCGCTACCAGCGCGGCACCTTCGATCCCGATCCGATCATCGTCGCGGGCCTGGGCGCCGACATTCCGGCCCAGCCGGCGCGTGGTTCGTACAATTCCGATGAGGTCTATGCCGAAGTCCGCGTGCCGCTGCTCAAGGACACGATGTTCTTCCACTCGCTCGATCTGGATGGCGCGGTGCGTCATTCCAACTATTCGACCTCGGGCAGCAATACGTCCCTCACCGGCAGCATATTGTGGAAGCCGTTTGCGGATCTGCTGCTGCGCGGTTCCTATGCGGAGGGCTTCCGTGCGCCCAGCATCGGCGAGCTGTTCGGTGCCGCCTCGCGCAGCGACGCGCCGATCAACGATCCATGCACCAGCGCTGCGGGCGGCCAGTTCCAGACCAATGCGACGGTTCGGACCAACTGTATCGCCAACGGCGTTCCCGCAAATGGAAGCTATGACGAGCCGACGGGTGGACAGCTTGGCGTCCTGACGGGTGGCAACTCCGCGCTCAAGCCGGAAACGTCGCGCACATGGTTGTTCGGCGGCGTCTATAGCCCGCGCTGGGCACGTGAGAGCGGCTTTGCCAGCCAGTTCAGCGTCGAGGCGAACTTCTACGATATCGTCGTGAGCAACGCGATCGCCAACATCTCCCCGCAGACCACGCTCTCGCGTTGCGCGCTGAGCGGCGATGCCTTGAGCTGTTCGTCGGTCATCCGCGTTGCGAGCGGCAATATCTCGCGCATCAACGGCGTGCTGCAGAATATCGGCAGCATCAAGACGCGCGGCATCGACATGGCGATCAACTATCGCACGCCTGAAACCTCGGTCGGCATTTTCGGCCTGTCGGTCAACGGCAACTTCCTGCTGAAATATACGGAGACCTTCCCCAGTGCGACGGGCTTCGACACGACCAGCTATCGTGGCACGACGCGCGGCTTCCCCGACCAGTCCTATCCCAAGTTCAAGGGCAATGCGGTGGTCGACTGGTCGCTGGGCGACATCACTGCATCGTTCACCGGCCGTTACATCCAGGGCGTGGTGGAGACGGGTGACTTTGCCGGTTTCGAGCTGAAGAACCGCTTCTATGGCGATGTGCAGCTGATCCTGAACCCGGCCTGGCTGGACCACAAGACGACGCTGACGGTTGGCGTGAACAACGTCTTCAATCAGGACCCGCCGGCATGTTTCTCCTGCACCGGCCCGAATTTCGATCCGACCACATATGATGTGCCGGGCCAGTTCGGTTATGTCCGCCTGTCCTACAAGATGTAGGACGGCGGCCATCGAGCACCATGAAAAGGGCGCTGCGACGAGTGTCGCGGCGCCCTTTGTGTTTGAGGCGGAGGACAGGGCGGAGATCGGCCCCCTGTGCTCTTGCCTGCTCGGCTTTAGTGATCGTCCGCTGCCTTCCAGATGCTGTGGGAATCGATCTGTAGCTTGGTGAAGGCGCGAATGGCTTCGGCGCGGGCCTCGATCTCGGCGCGACGGGCGTCGTGCGACTGGCGGCGGGCATAGAGCGCGTCCGACAGGTCGATGGCGCCCAGGACATGGCCGCGCTCGGTGCGGGTGGCGGCGGCGTCGGCGCTGGCGGCGGCGGCCTCCATGCTGCGCCATACGTCCACGCGGGTCTTCGCGTTGGAAAGGTCGGCGTCGGCCATCGCTTCCACCGACCGCTGGACATTGGCAAGCTCGTAGCGCGCCGCACTGGCCTCCGCGCTCGCCTGATCGGCGGCGGCGCGGCGATAGCCGCCGCCGATGGGGATGGAGGCGACGACCCCGGCGCCGCGCTCCATGCCGCTGCGCTCGCTGAACAGGCGGACGCCCACGGTCGGGTCGGCGATGCGATCGGCGCGCACCCGGCGCGAGACGATGGCGAGCCGCTGCGCCTCCCGGTCGGCGGCGGCGATCTCATGGCTCCGTTCGATCACGAGCGCGCGCATCGCATCGCGCTGCTGCGGGGGCAGGTCCGGCGTTCCGAACGCGGGCGGCTCGACCGGCATCGGCAGGTCGGGGAAATTCGCCGCGAACGTGGCGCGGGCCTGCTCGCGGGCCGCGAGCGATCCGGCGGCCTGCGCGCGGGCCTGCGACAGGGCGGCCTGCGCCTGGTCCATGTCGAGGTCGGACGCATCGCGCAGGTCCCGGCGGCGGCGCACGGCCTGCGTCGCCGTTTCCAGCAGTGCCACCGTCTCCTGATCGTTGCGGTGGAGCGCGCCGGCCGTCAGCCAGTCGAACCAGAGCGCCGAGAGGGTGAGCGCGGTCTGGTGGCGCACATCCTCCATGCGGTTTTCGGCCACTTCGACGCCAAGGCTGCCGGCCTCGCGATCCAGCGAGGCTTTGCCGGGCAGGCGAACGGCGCGGTTGATGGTGCTGTCGAACTCGTCATAGCCGCCCTCGCGATCGACGCTGCGGCGGATGTAGCTGCCCGATACCGTCACTTCATGCGTGCCGCGGCGGAGCATGTCGCCTTGCGCCCTGGCGGACGCCACCCGCTGGACCGCCGCGACGACGGCGGGGTGATTGTCCAGCGCCGCGATCACGCGCGGCTCGGGCGGCAGGTCGGCGCGCTGGGCGATCGCTGGGGCGGCGACGCCACAGAGCAGCAGCGCCGCCAGAGAGAGGGAGCGGAATGTCATGCAAGTCTTCCTCGCCCCGATATCGGGGTCAGATGCCAGCGGACGGCGGAGCGGCGCCTGGTGGCGGCGATCGCCTCCAGGATCGCGTCCACCGCCGCTTCGTCCTCGATCAGCTCGATGGCCGATCGCTTGAGCGTGCCCATCACCTTTTCCGCCGTGCGCGCGTCGCCGAAGTCATGGCCGCGCACATCCTCGGCCCGCAGATGCACGGGCGCGCGGGAGAGGGCGCGGATCGCGTCGATGATCGGCTCGGCGTCCACCGTCGCGCAATGGAGGGTCAGCAGGACTTCAGCCATTGAGGGCCTCCTCTGTGCCTACCTCTGGGCCTTCCTCTGGGCCTTCGCCGAAGCGCTCGAACAGGATGGGCAGCAGGATCAGGGTGAGTAGGGTCGACGTCACCAGCCCGCCGATCACCACGATGGCCAACGGCTTCTGGATCTCCGATCCCGGCCCGCTGGCGAATAGCAGGGGGACAAGGCCGAAGGCGGTGATGCTGGCTGTCATCAGCACGGGGCGCAGGCGGCGTTCCGCGCCCTGCCGCACGGCGTCCGCCATGCTGTATCCCTCGCTGCGCAGCTGCCGGAAATAGGCGACCAGCACCAGCCCGTTCAGCACCGCGATGCCCAGCAGCGCGATGAAGCCGACCGAGGCGGGGACGGAGAGATATTGCCCCGACACCCAGAGCGAGATCACGCCGCCGACCATCGCGAAGGGGATGTTGAGCAGGATGACGACGGAGGCGCGCAGCGACCGCAGCGTGCCCAGCAGCACGAAGAAGATGAGCAGCAGGGCGACCGGGATCACCAGCATCAGCCGGGCCGATGCGCGCTGCTGGTTTTCGAACTGGCCGCCCCAGACGATGCGATAGCCGGCGGGCAGCTTCACCTTGGACGCCACCGCCGCCTTGGCCTCATCGACATAGCCCACCAGGTCGCGGCCGGAAACGAACGCCTGCACCAGCGCGAAGCGGGAGCCGTTTTCATGGTCGAGCTTCACCGGCCCCTGCGTCTGTTCCACTTGCGCCAGGTCGCTGACGCGGGCGAGCATGCCCGCGGGCGTGCGCAGCTGCAGGTCGGCGAAACGGGCGGGATCGTTGCGCAGGCTGTCGTCGCCGCGAATGACGATGGGCACGCGCTTCTGCCCTTCGGCGACGATGCCGGCATGCATGCCCTCCACCTGGGCGCGCAGTGCGTCCTGCATCTGGTCGATGGGCATGCCGGCGCGGCCGGCGGCGGCGCGGTCGATCTTCAGCTGCAGATAATCGACGCTGTCATTGGCGACGGTCAGCACTTCCGACGCGCCGTCAATGCCCGACAGGGTGTGCTGGATCTGGCCCGCCAGATCGGACAGCGTGGCAAGGTCGGGGCCGAAGATCTTGACGGCCAGGTCGCCGCGCGCGCCGGTGAGCATTTCGGATACGCGCATCTCGATCGGCTGGGTGAAGCTGGGCTGGATGCCGGGCAGGCCGGCGATCGCCTTGCGCAGTTCCCCGACCACGAAATCCTTGTCGCCGCGCCATTGCTTCTGGGGTTTGAGGATCACGAAGCTGTCGGTCTCGTTCGGACCCATCGGATCGAGGCCGAGTTCGTCAGAGCCGACGCGGGCGATCACGTCCTGCACTTCCGGCACGCTTAGCAATGCGCGCTGCGCTGCCTTGTCGCCCTCCACGGACTGGTCGAGGCTGATCGAGGGCAGCTTGGTCAGCTGCACGATCACGGAGCCTTCGTCCATCGTCGGCATGAAGGTCTTGCCCACCGCGCCATAGGCGATGCCGGCGATGACGAGACCAGCCGCCGACAGCCCGTAGACCAGCCGCTTGCGGGCGAAGGCGCCCTCCAGCAGCGCATGGTAGCGCGGCGAGAGCTTGCGCATGACCCATGGCTCGCCATGATGCCCGCTCCTGAGGCCGAAGGAGGAGAGCACCGGCACCAGGGTGAGCGCCAGCAGCAGCGACCCGGCCAGCGCGAAGACGATGGTGAGCGCGACGGGCGCGAACAGCTTGCCTTCCAGCCCCTGCAGCGAGAGCAGCGGCAGGAAGACGAGCATGATGATGATGATGCCCGCCGACACCGGCACGATGACTTCGCTGGTGGCGCGGAAGATGAGGTTGAGGCGCGGATGCCCTTCCTCCTGCGCGCGGCCCAGCCGCTCGACGATATTCTCTACCACCACGACGGCGCCGTCCACCAGCATGCCGATGGCGATGGCAAGGCCGCCCAGGCTCATCAGGTTCGCCGAAAGCCCCATGCCCTGCATGAAGAGGAAGGTGATGAGCGCCGCCATCGGCAGGGTGGCGGCGACGATGGCCGCCGCGCGCCAGTCCCCCAGGAACAGGATCAGCAGCACGATGACGAGGACGGTCGCCTCCATCAGCGCCTTTTCCACCGTGCCCACGGCATGGCCGATCAGGTCGGACCGGTCGTAGAAGACGTCGATGCTCGTGCCGGCGGGCAGGTCGCGCTCGACCTCTTTCAGCCGCTCGCGCACGCCGTCGACCACCTTGCGCGCATCGGCGCCGCGCAGGCCGATGACGAGGCCCTCGACCGTCTCCTCGCGGCCATTCTTGCTGACCGCGCCATAGCGGGTCAGGCTGCCGGTGCCGACGGTGGCGACATCGCCCAGCCGGACGATCCGTCCGTCGCGGCTGGCGATGACCAGCGCCTGCAGGTCCTCCACCGTCTGGATCGCGCCGACGGCGCGGACGATGAGCGATTCCTCGCCGCGTGTCAGCCGGCCAGCGCCGTCATTGCGGTTGCCGCTTTCGATCGCGGTGCTCAGGTCGGCGATGGAAAGATTGGCGCTGGCGAGCGCAATCGGATCGGGCCGCACCTCGAACGTCCGCACGAAGCCGCCGAGCGCGTTGACGTCCGCCACGCCGGGCACGGTGCGCAGGGCCGGGCGGATGGTCCAGTCGAGCAGCTCGCGCTTCTGCTGCAGGCTGAGCGGGCCTTCGATGGTGAACATATAGACTTCCGACAGCGGCGTCGAAATCGGCGCGAGGCCGCCGCTGACGGAGGCGGGCATGTCGCCCAGCACGCCCGAAAGCCGCTCGGCCACCTGCTGGCGCGCCCAATAGATGTCGGTGCCGTCGGTGAAGTCGATGGTGATGTCGGCAATCGCATATTTGGCGGTGGATCGCAGCACGGCCTGCCGGGGGATGCCCAGCATCTCCATCTCGATCGGCGAGATGACGCGGCTTTCCACTTCCTCCGGCGTCATGCCCGGCGCCTTCAGGATGACCTTCACCTGCGTCTGGGCGATGTCGGGATAGGCGTCGACCGGCAGGTTGACGAAGGTCCAGGCGCCAAGGCCGGCGACGACGAGGGTGAGCGCCAGCACCAGCAGGCGATAGGACAGCGCCTGCGCGACAAGGGAACGCAGCATCGGCTTACCGTGAGAGCGAGAGCGCTTTCAGCGCGCTCGTGCCGGAAGTGACGACCTGTTCGCCGGGGCGGATGCCCGAGAGCAGCAGGGTCATGCCGCCGCTGGACCCGCCAGTCGTGACCTTGCGGATCGCAAAGCCGCCCTTTGCGACGACGAACACCGCGTCGCCGCCATCCAGGCTGGTGACGGCGGAGGCGGGAACGCTGGCGGCGCCGGCGGGTGCGGGGCCGAAGATGGCGACGCTGGTGGCGCGGCCCGCGACGATGCCGGGGCCGGCGGGCAGGGTCGCCTTGAGCGTGGCGGAGCGGGTGGCCGGGTCGATGGTCGATCCCACCGCGCGCACCGTGCCGCGCAGGGCGCCGAGCCGCACGGACATGCCGGGGCGGATGATGCCGATCAGCCGCTCGGGCAACTGCGCCTCCACCTCATAGCGGTCGACGGCGTCGATCACATAGGGGGCGGTGGTGCCGTCCAGCGGGCTGCCGGTCTGGATGCCGGCATGGGTGACGCGCCCGGCGATCGGCGCGGTCAGCGTATAGGTGCCGCTGCCGCCATGGCCGTTCACCAGCCGCAGGATGCGCGATTTTTCGGAAACGTCGGCGCTGGCCTCCGCCGCCAGGGCGCCGGCTTCGTCGGCGCGGGCGCCCGCGATGATGCCTTCGCGGCTGAGCTGCCTCAGCCTGCCGGCGCTGGACCGGGCAACGCCCAGCCGGGCGCTGGCGCGGGCGAGATCGCCGCTGAGGATCAATATGTCGCGGCTGGCGACCGTGGCGAGCGGCTGCCCCTGGCGCACGCTGTCGCCCTCCACGACCATGGTGCGCATCACGACGCCGGGCAGGGCGGCGGCGACCGCGATGCGGGCATTGGGGGGCGGGGCGATGGTCGCCGGCAGGTCGGCGAGCGGGGCTTCGTCCGCCTGTACGGCGGCGCTGAGGCGCAGGCCGAGCTGGCGGGCCTGCGCGGGCGAGACGGCGAGGATGCCGCCGCTCATGGTGCCCGCACCCGGCGATGCGCCCGCTGCCTGCGTTTCGGGCGGAGCCGGGGTGTCGCCACCCAGGGTCCACCATGCCGCCGCCCCGGCGACGAGGATCGCGGCTGCCCCCGCGAACATATAGTGTTGACGCATATCCATGCCGCGCCGCTATCGGCCGAAACTGACGGCTGTCTGACGGGATCGAAACTTTTATGCCCGGGCCGGGCGCTGGGCCCGTAAACTCAGGCCGGAAAATGCAGGATGATTTCCCGCCGGTCGACATCGGTCGTCACCTTGCCGCCATGCGCCGTCATGATCCGGTCGGCGATGGCAAGGCCCAGCCCCGCGCCATGGGCGCTGGCATGATCGGCGCGGCTGTGGCGGCGGATGAGGACGCGCAGCCGCTCCGGCGTCAATCCCGGCCCTTCGTCGCGCACGCGGATGCACGGGCTAGGGCCGACGATGACGGTGATGCTGCCGCCGGCCGGCGTCGCCCGGATCGCATTTTCAACGAGGTTGCGCAGCGCGGCGGCAATGGCTTCACGATGCCCGCTGACGGCGACCTGCGGATCGATCACGTCCAGCGCGATGGTGCGGCCCTCGTTGATCGCGCCGGGGGCGAGCAGCGCGACGACCTCCGCGCCGATATCGCCCAGTATGATGCTGACCGGCGGCGTGGCGGCGGCGACGCCGGAATCCACCTGCGCCAGCAGCATCAACTGGTCGAGCAGGCGGCGCATGGCGGAGACATCCTCCTTCAGCCGGGCGGCATGGGGATGATCCAGATTGTCGAGTTCCAGCGACAGCACGGCCAGCGGCGTGCGCAATTCATGAGCGACATCGGCGGCAAAGGCCTTGTGCAGGTCCGCCGCCTCGTCGAGCCGGCCGAGCAGGTTGTTGATGGCGTTGGCGAAGGGGGCGGCCTCGGTCGGCAGCAGGCTGGCGTCGATGCGCACGCCACGCTCCCGCCCGCGTGAGGCGTCGAGCCGTTCGGCCGCCTCCGTGAGGGGCGCGAAGGCGCGGCGGATGACCAGCAGGCTGGCGATCGCGGTGGGCACGATCAGCACCAGCACGGGCAGGGCGACATGCTCGAACATCTCGCGCATGGCGCGGCGCATCGCCAGATCGGCCTTCAGATCGGCGAAGGAAAGGCGATATTCCAGCACGACGACGATCAGCAGCAGGATCGTGCCGACAATGCCGACCAGCGACAGCCCGATGCCGAGCCGCCGCGCGACGGAGCGCTGCCCCCTCAAGCGCCCGCTTCCTTCAGCATATAGCCCAGGCCCCGGATGGTGTGCAGCATGTCCCGCGCGCCGGCCTCGTCCAGCCGGCGGCGCAGGCGGGAGACGATGGCTTCGACGGCGTTGGGCGTCACCGGCTCGTTGAAATTATACAGCGCCTCCTCGATCATGCCGCGCCTGACGACGGTGCCCGCCTGCCGCATCAGCAGTTCCAGCAGGTCGGTTTCCCGCCGGGCAAGGTCCAGCGGCCGGTCGGCAAAATGCGCCTGCCGCGTGGCGGTGTCGAAGCACAGTGCGCCATTTTCCAGCACCGTGTTCGCACGCGGGCCGGGGCGGCGCAGCAGCGCCCGGATGCGCGCGGCGAGTTCGGCGATTTCCGCCGGCTTCACCACATAATCGTCGGCGCCGGCATCCAGGCCCGTCACCCGGTCTTCCAGCGCGCCGCGGGCGGTGAGGATGAGGGCGGGCACGGTATCGCCCCGGCGCCGGCGCGCGGCGAGCCAGCCCACCCCGTCGCCATCGGGCAGGCCAAGGTCGAGGATGAGGGCGTCATGGCGCGCCGCATCCATCGCCGCGTCGGCATCGGCCAGGGACATTGCCTGATCGCAAACGAACCCGCGCCGCTCCAGCCCCTCCGCCATCAGGCCCGCAAGGCGCGCACTATCCTCGATAATCAGCAGGCGCACATCGGGGCTCCGCATCTCCGTCCACCGGAACCCATGTCATCCTTCTCCCGGCCTGTCATCGGTCCTCTTGCCTTGCACGCCGGACGCATGGGGCCGGGCACATATTTTCGCCGGGACTAGGAGATCAGCCTGACCGCAGCCTGACGGGACCGCAAAGGCTGGTCGCGCCCGGCAGGATGGAAATGAGGTTCATGGCATCGAAAGGCGCGTCACCCTGAAACAGGTCCGGCATGACGATCATCATGGGGCGAATTTCAGTAGCCGATGGCATAGCCCATGCGGCGCGGATCGGCGCCGCCCATGCGCGTGCCCGAAGGATCGACCAGCACGCCCTGGATGCTGCCGATGGCATAGGGGCCGACCGCCTCCGTCCTGTGGCCCAGCGCAGCCAGCGCCTGCACGGTCGCCGGGGAGACGCGGGATTCCATCTGCACGGTGATCGCCGCGCCGGGCCTGTAGAAATTGGGCGCGGCGTTGAGGGCGAAGCGGGGCGCTTCGATCGCCGCCTGGATCGGCATGCCATGGTCGATCACGTTCACGAGGAACTGGAACTGCGTCTGGCCGATGGTCTCCCCGCCCGGAGAGCCGCAGACGAGGCGCAGGCGGCCCTTGTCGAGGAGGATGGTCGGGCCATTGCCGAGCAGGGCGACCTGCCCCGGCGCGACCTTGTTCGGATGCCCGTCATAGGGCGATGTCGATCCCAGGCGCAGACCGTTGTTGAACAGCAGGCCGGTGTCGCCCATCACCATCGACGTGCCGAAGCCGCCGCCCACGGTCGTCGTCACGGCGATGGCGTTGCCGTCGGCATCGACCACCGACAGGCTGGTGGTGTCGCCGCCCCGGCTCCGCTCGTCGCGGGTGGCAAGCCGGATCGGGCGTCCGCCCTCGCGCATCGCCTGTGGGAAGCTGTCGGCATCGCCGCCCTGCGGATAGGCCATGGCGCGCGCCGGATCGATCAGCCTGCGCCTTTGCGCGGCATAGCGCTTGGACAGCAATGCGGCGACGGGCGTGCGGGCATGGGCGGGATCGGCGGCGTAACGATAGACATCGGCCTTTGCGACCTTGATCGCCTCGATCACCAGATGCGACACTTCCGGTCCGCCGGCCGCCAGCTGCGCGATGTCGAAGCCCTCCACCAGGTTGAGCTGTTCACACAGTTCCAGCCCCGTGCGGGAGGTGAGCGGGCTGCAATAGATATCGAGGCCGCGATAGCTGGTCGTCACCGGATCGTCCCAGCGGGGGCGATAGGCCGTGAGGTCGTCCAGCCGCAGCCAGCCGCCGGTTTCCCGGGAGAAGCGGGCGAATTCCTGGGCGATGGGGCCGGAATAGAAATAATCATAAGCGGCCTGGAGCGCATGGTCGCGATCCGCGCCGCCCTTGCGGGCGCGGGTCTCGGCGTCGGCCAGCGCCTGCAGCGTGCGGGCGAGCGGCGTATTCCTGAAAATGGCGCGCGGGGCGGGGGGCTGGCCGCCGGGCAGGAAGATGGCGGCGCTGGTGGGATAGCGTGCAAGCCCCGCCTGCTGACGGCGAATGAACAGTGCGATGGAGGGATCGAGCGGGTGCCCGTCCCGCGCATAGCCGATGGCCGGTTCCAGCAGGGTGGCGAGCGGCAGGCGGCCGAAGCGCCGGGCAAGCGCGATCCAGCCGCCAAAGGCGCCGGGCACGGTCACGGCCTTCGGCCCGCTGTCCAGTTCCTCAGGGTCGACGTTGGGGTCGAGCAGGCGGGGCGCGCCGCCGGTGAAGGCCAGCGACACGACCTTGCCGGCCTTGCGATCCAGGCAGGTGGCAAAGCCGTTGCCGGCGGCGCTGGAGGCCCAGGGTTCCACGACGTTGAGCACCGCCATCGCCGCGACGGCGGCGTCGGCGGCGCTGCCGCCCTGCAGCAGCATCCGCATGCCCGCCATGGCGGCCAGCGGATGCCCCGCCGTAACGCCGCCATGGGGCATCGGCACTTCGGGCCGGTGCTGGGCGACCGTGGCCGTGCCGGTGCGCGGTGCGTCCGGCGCGCGGTCGCCGGACTGGGCGATGGCGCGCGTGCCCGTCGCCACGAACGCCGCGCCGGCAAGCCCCGCCGCCAGCAGCTCGCGCCGATCGAAACGGGTCCGATCGGCGCTGGCTGTGGATGTGGCTGCGGCTATGGCTGCGGTGCCGGGCGAGGGTGCGCTCCCTGCTTCGGGCATCAGAAGGACTTCTTGATGCTCGTGTACCAGTAGCGCGCCTGCGGCTGGTACAGGTTGGAGAGATAGCCGCCCGACGCCAGCGGCGGGTCCTTGTCGAAGATATTGCGCGCGCCGACGGTGATGCTCGTGCCCTTCATCATGCCCTGCGAGAAGTTGTATTGAACATACAGGTTGACCGTGGTCTGCCCCTTGACGATGAACTTGTTGTTGTTCGCGTCGAACACGTCGTTCTGGTAGACATCGTCGATGAACTGGGTGAAGGCGCCGACCGTGACCGGGCCGAGCGACCAGTTGAGATTGGCCGAGAAGCGCCAGCGCGGCTGCCCGTCGCGGCCCACCACGTCGCCACCGCCCTGAATGGGCACCGCCGCGTTGATCAGCCCTGCCGATTGGCCGGCGATCACGGCCTGCACCGCCGCCGGTGCATCCACATCATATTTGATGAGCCGCGCGGCGTTGACGTTCAGGCCGAAGCTGCCGATCGCGGTATCGCGCAGATGATAGTCGAGATTGAAGTCGATGCCGTCGACCTGAATGGGCAGCAGGTTCTCGAACGGCGCGGTCACGTAGAGTAGCTCGCCCACGGGCGCCAGCCCGGTGCCGGAGACAAGTGCGATATCGTCGACCGTCGGCGCGCGGCGGATGACATTGGGGTTGCTACTGCCCTGCACCCGCAACAGATAGTCGAGGTTGAGCTGGTTCTGATAGTCGAGCAGGCCGATCACGCCCTTCTGCTTGATCCGCCAGCGGTCGATCGTCAGCGTCATCGTCCCCAGGCCGGAGGGCAGGGGCGGCGTGAGCACCGTGCCGACGCTCCAGCTTTCGGATTTTTCGGGCTTCAGATCGGGGTTGCCGCCGCTGCGCCGCAGGACCGATATGTTGCGGCTGCATTGCGAGAAGCTGGCGATGCGCCCCGCCCGCAGATCCGCTTCGCACAGCGTATATTCGACGCCGGTGTTCACGCGGTCGAGCGTGGCGGTGTTGATGACTTCAAGATTGGGCGCGCGGAAGCCCTGCGACCAGGAACCGCGCAGGCGCACGCCCTGGAACAGGTCCCATGAGGCCGCGATCTTGGGCTTCGCCACATCGCCCACGTCGCTATACCGTTCGTAGCGGCCCGCCAGCTGCAGATCGAGCGCGCGCACCAGGGGAATGCCCATGTCCGGGCTGACCAGGGGCACGGCCAGCTCCGCATAGGCGGACCATACGTTGCGCTTGCCGCGCACGTCCGGGCTCGGGCTCGCGCCCATCAGGTCGCTGCCGTAGAAAATGCCGGTGACGGCATCGGTATAGGTCGTGTCCACGCCCGCGACGCCGCCCTGCCGGGTGTCGCGATTGTCGTGATAGGTTTCGCGGCGGAACTCCACGCCGGATGCCAGGCCGATGCTGTTGCCGGCCCACAGGCCCAGTAAATCGGCGTTGGAGACCTTGAAATCCCATAGCGCCAGCGAGGTGCGCGCCTTGCGCGTCGAGGTGATGCGGAAACTGTCGATCGTCGCTTGCGGGTTGGGGGAGGAATCGCCGATGGCGGGGTTGGCCGGATCGCCGCCGTTGAAGGGGTTGTAGGCGTCGGCGGTCGTGCGGTTGACGGCCTGCTGGAACAGCGTGTTCGAAATGCCGTCCGCCGTGTCCTTGGCCGTGGCCCAGGTGTAGAGGCCCGCCGATTCCCAGTTCCAGTTGCCCAGATTGCCCTTCAGGCCCGCCAGGAAGCGATATTGGTAATTCGTCACCTGCACCTGGCGCGGGCCGGCATCGACCACATTATATCCACGGATGGTGACAGGCAGCCCCGACGCCGGAATGTTGAGGCCCGGCAGCCGGTTGGGCGACCCGACGGGACCGAACGGATTCCAATAGGCATTGGCGGCGATGGTGATCGGGATGTTGGCAAGCGACCCGCCCGAGCCGACCAGCGCATCGGTCTTGCCGCGATAGAAGCCCAGTTCGGCAAAGGCGCTGATCGCGTCGGTCAGCTCATAGTTGAGGAAACTGAACAGGTTGATGCGCTTGACGGCGGGCTGGGTGGTAAGGTCGCCGAATGTCTCGGGCGCATTGAAACGCAGATTGGCGTCGACATTGGCCATTTCCGTGGTGCCGCTGCCGGCGTCGTAGCAGACGCCGGGCGTGCCGCTGGCGGCCCGGCAATCCGCGTTGGTGGACGGCTGGACATGGAACTGGCGGGATGCGTTGGTGATCTGCGCGCCATTGCTGGTGATGATGCCCGATCCCGTGGCCTGGAACGTGCCCCAGGGCGTACTCGTGCTTGTGCTGTTGAAGGCCGAGACATTGGCGAAGGGCGTGTCCTGCACGAAGACGCGCCGGTCTGCCGTTGCGGTATAATCCTGGTCGCGCAGATAGAGTTTCGATTTCTGCGCATAGCCCGCAAAAATCGAGATATTGCCGCGCCCTTCGGCGAAGTTCGTGCCGACAAGGCCGTTGATCTGGAATTCGCGCAGGTTGGTGCCTTCCGCCCCGCCATATTGCGCGTCGACATTGGCGCCGGTGAAATTGGACTTGAGCACATTGTTGACGACGCCGGCGACCGCATCAGAGCCATAGAGCGCGGCGGCACCGTCCCTCAGCACCTCGACGCGTTCGATGGCGCCCACGGGGATCGTGTTCGCGTTGAAGCCGAAGGTCGGCACGCCGGAATCGATGACGCCCGTGATTGCCTGCGACGTCGGGTGCAGCACCGAGCGGCGCCCGTTGATCAGCAGCAGCGTGTTGCCTTGACCCAGTCCGCGCAGGCTGACTGTCGATACGTCGCCGCGTGCGGCGTTGGCGTTGCCGCCGCCCAGCACCTGCTCGTTGAAGGTGACGCCGCCCAGCTGTGGAATGGAGCGGAACAGGTCGGCGCCCGAAATGGCGGCCACCGCCTCGATCTGTTCTTCGCCCACGACGCTGACGGGCAGCGCGCCGGTCGTCTTCGCGCCCTTGATCTGGCTGCCGACGACCAGGATCTCGTCCGCCGCCGAATTCCCTTCGGCCAGCGGGATCGCGGCGCTGGATGCGTCGGACATGACGCCCATCGTCTGGGCCATGCTGTAGGCGATGGGGAGGTAGCTGGGCTTTGTGCCGGCCCTCGCCTGGAAATCCTTGTCGCGCAGCGTGATGATGTCGTTGCGGTCGGAAACCACCGTCAGGTTGGTGCCCCGGATCATGCGCTTGAGCGCCTGGCGCGCATCATAGGCGCCGTAGAGGCGCGGTGTCCTGCTGGCGCGCAGCCGTTCGGACGGCGCGACGATCTGCAGGCCGCTCTGCAGCGCGAAGGAGGGGAGCGTTTCGACGGCGCGGCCCTCCGGCAGGTCGAAGATCTTCTGTTGCGCCTGTGCGGTGCCGATGGCCAGAGCCAGTCCACTTGCACCCACAAGTGCTGCAGTGACAGTCCTTATCCCGATCATGTTTCCAACGTCCCCCTTTTTGACGACCCTGCGCATCGAACGGCGCAGCCCATTTTCCACCCACGCCCCATGTCCGCCCGGGCCCCATTTTCGCCCACGCCAAAGCGGTGCCGGGCAAGCGGCGCACGCCGATCACCTCCCTTGCGGGATCTTCCTGCTTTGCTGGTGGCCGAACCCCGGCCTTGGCATGCACATACGGACCCCGCGAACTGGAGTTCCGGCATTCTCCCCTGTGGGTCGCGCGCTTGGCTGGGCCTGATCCTGGGACAGGCCGGCTGCACGTCTCGACCAGAAGACTAAGCGCCGGGACATTTCCGCTATCCCGGTGCCGAATTTTTTTCATTTCCATTCCAGAATTCATCGAATGTTTGAAATTTTTGCACTTGCTTTGCTGTGCGGTTGCGTTTCCCCTAGGGGCGTGGTTGCGATTCACGACACCAGAGCCCATTGGCTTGCGCGGAACATCTGTCCGCATGAACCTGCGTTGCGGCGCTGGCTGGCGGGGCGTATCCAGCATGGTTTCCAGATCGACGATGTCGTGCAGGAGGCTTATGCGAAGATCGCGGTGCTGCCCTCGGTCGAGCATATCACGAACCCGCGGGCCTATTTCTTCCGGACGGCGGTTTCCGTGATCATCACCGAAATCCGGCGGGCGCAGGTCGTCTCGATGGAATCGCTGGGCGAAATCGAGCGGCTGAACATCGAATCCCATGATCTGCCGCCCGATGTGCAGGTGGAAGACCGGCAGGAGCTGCGACTGGTGGCAGAGGCGATTGCGCAGCTACCGCTCAAATGCAGGGATGCGTTCGTCCTGCGCAAGGTGCATGGCCTGTCCCAGCGGGAAACGGCGCAACAGCTGGGTATTTCCGAAAGCACGGTGGAAAAGCATGTCGGCCGCGGTGTGCGCCACCTGATAAATATTTTTGGCCGTGGCGGAAAATCCTCTCGTTCCGCGTCTAGTGCTCGAATGTCGGATGCGGAAGGGTATGACGAAGCGGGAAACGAGCGCGGAGATCGAACGACAGGCGGCCCAATGGGCGGCAAGGGTCGATAGCGCACCCCTTTCAGAGATGGAGGACGCGGCACTTCGGGCCTGGCTCGAAGGGGATACGCGCCGGGTCGGAGCCTATGCGATGGCGCGCGCCACGCTCGCACGGGTCGAGGTCGCGCGGGCGCTGGGGGCCGGCTATGCCCCCGACGCATTTCTGGGGGACGATGCGGGCGTCGTGCCGGAGGCGGAGGATGCGGTGGCTCCCATGTCCCGCCGCAGGATGCTGTGGTTGTCCGGGTCGGCGGTGGCGGCCGCTGCGGTCGGCGCCGTGGGCATCGGCCTGTGGGGGCGGGGCGAGCGCTATGCGACGCGCCGGGGAGAAATGCTGCGGATCGCGCTGCCGGATGGCAGCATCGTCAACCTGAACACCGCCAGCAGCATCGACGTCCGCTTCAGCGAGGCGCAGCGCACTATCGTGCTGGAAGGCGGAGAGGTGCTGTTCGACGTGGCGAAGGACGCCAAGCGGCCCTTCGTCGTGCTCGCGGGCCGGACCCGGGTGCAGGCCATCGGCACGGAATTCACCGTCAGGCATGAGCGCCGGGCGCCGGTGAACATCATTGTCAGCGAAGGGGTGGTCGAAGTGACGCAGGCCGATGCCGCGGTGCAGCCCGTGCGCCTGAGCCAGAACATGCAGGCAAAGGCGGACCCGGATGCCGTGAGCCCCATCGAGGCGGTGGATGTGACGCCGGATGCCGTGGCCCGCCAGCTGTTCTGGCGGGAAGGCAAGATCGGCTTCAGCGATGCAACGCTGGCCGCCGCGGCGGCCGAATTCGCGCGATATAATGACGGGGAGATCGTCATCCCCGACCCGGAGGTGGCCCAGCAACGGGTGACGGGCCTTTTCGTGGCGACCGATCCAAAGGGCTTTGCCGAAGCGGTCGCCACCAGCTTCGGGCTGCAGGCGCGGGTGGATGGCGATCGCATCATCCTCACGCCGTCCTGACGGGCAGCGAAGCGGATATTCAGCGTAACAGGGAGATTGCAGGCGTGAGTGGAAGCAACAGGGACAAGACTTCCAGCGGGGCGCTGAGCCGTCGCGAATTTGCGGTGCTGGCCGCAGCGGGTGGGGCGTCGCTGATCGCCGGGGGCGCAGCCGGGGCGCAAACGGCTGGCGTGCCAGCCGCCGCGCCGCTCGAACCGACCCGGCTGGTCAGCGCCGGCGAAACCCTGAGGCCCGAAATCGTCGGGAATTTCGGCATCGTCGCGGCTGGTCGGCATTATGCGGTGGCGGCGGGCACGCGGATGCTGATGGCGGGCGGCAACGCCACCGATGCGGGCGTCGCGGCGGTCTTCGCGGCGGCGGTTACGGAAATCTCGCATTTCGGCTTTGGCGGCGAATCGCCGACGATCATCTATGATGCGAAGAGCAAAAAGGTGTCGGTGGTGAACGGGCAGGGGACGGCGCCCGCCCTGGCCACGCCGGAACGCTTTG
Organism: Sphingobium aquiterrae; assembly: GCF_037154135.1. Taxonomy (NCBI): domain Bacteria; kingdom Pseudomonadati; phylum Pseudomonadota; class Alphaproteobacteria; order Sphingomonadales; family Sphingobiaceae; genus Sphingobium; species Sphingobium aquiterrae. The sequence goes on along the minus strand of NZ_JBANFL010000020.1, from coordinate 35,307 downwards.
CCGATGCGGGCATCATTCCGGGCAACGGCCCCAATGGCGGCACGGTGCCGGCGATGGTCGACGCCATGGCACTGGCGTTGCAGCTCAACGGCACGATGACGCTCGACCAGGTGCTGCAGCCGGCGATCGAGCTGGCCGACGGCTTCGTCATGTATAATTTCCTCGCCGAGGTGTTCGCCAGCCAGAAAAAGGCGACGGCCAAATGGCAGACCGCCTATGATACCTATTATCCCGGCGGCCAGTCGCCCAGGGTCGGCGAGATCTTCCGCCAGCCCAATCTCGCCCGCACCATCCGGACGATCGCGGCGGCGGATCGTGCGGCATTCGCCAGCACGAAGGACCGCAAAAGCGCGATCCAGGCGGGGCGCGACGCCTTCTACAAGGGCAACATCGCCCGCCGGATCGGCGCCGCGGTCGAGAAGGATGGCGGCCTCATGCGCTATGAGGATATCGCCAATTACAAGGGCAGGGTGGAAGCGCCGGCGACGGTCAATGTCTTCGGTTACGACATCTGCAAGGGCGGTTTCTGGAGCCAGGGGCCGGCGCTGCTGATCGCGCTCAACATCGCCGAGGCGGCGGGCATCGGCCGGATGACGCCGGGATCGGACCTCTATCTCCACACGCTGGCGGAAGCGATCAAGCTGGCCTTCGACGACCGCAACGCCTTTTTCGGCGACCCGGATTTCGCCAAGGTGCCGACGAAGGGTTTGCTCTCAAAGGCTTATGCCGCCGCCCGCGCGAAAGAGATTTCGGACAAGGCATCGCTGGCGCATCGCTATGGCGACCCCTGGGCGTTCGAGGGGGTGAAGCGGCCGACCCCGGCCTTCACGCCCCATATGCTGAAGCCCAAGGGCGGCCCCACCGCCGATACGACCGCCATCGAGGTGGTCGATAAGGACGGCAATCTGTTCAGCGTCACGCCCAGTTCCGGCTGGATGCTGGGCGGCGCCTATATCGCCGGGGACACCGGCGTGCCGCTGAGCAATCGCATGACGGTGTTCGATCTCGACCCGGAAAGCCCCAATGTGCTGGCGCCGGGCAAGCGCCCGCGCACGACGCTGTCGCCCTCCATCGTGATGAAGGACGGTGCGCCGTTCCTCGCCATCGGCACACCGGGCGGCGACAATCAGGACCAGCAGATCATGAACGTGCTGCTGCGCGTCCTCGTCTTCGGCGAGCCGTTGCAGGCGGCGATCGAGGCGCCCCGGATCAATTCCAACCATTTCCATGCGTCCTTCGCGGCGAAGAAGGACGAGCCGGGCGTGCTGGAAATCGAGGATCGTGTGCCGGCCGATGTGCGCGCGGCGCTGACGGTGCGGGGCCACAGGCTGGAGGTGCTCGGTCCCTTCGGCGTGTCGACGGGCATCGTTGCCGCGGGGGTCGTGCCGGGGCCGGGCACGCTGCGCGGCGGCGCCGATGTGCGGCGGGAGCGCTATGTCTTCGGCTGGTGATGCCGGCGGCGCATCGGACATGGGACTGAAGATCGGGAAAATGGGGGCTTGCTGGTGAAATCATCTCTTCTCTTCGCGGCGACGGCGCTGGTCGGCGGCCTGGTATCCCCCGCTCTGGCGCAGGTGCAGCAATTGCCGCCGCCGGGCCAAGGGCAAGGGCAGGGCCAAGGGCAAGGGACGAGGGTCGCCTTCGATGTCCATGAAGGCACCTCCATGGCGGTGTCCGTGTCCCCGGACGGCAAATATCTGGCCGTCGATTTGCAGGGCAGCCTGTGGATCATCCCGGCCAAGGGCGGGCGGGCGACGCTCATTACCGATTATTTCAACGATGCGCGCCAGCCGGTCTGGTCGCCAGACGGCAAGCGGCTGGCCTATTTCGCCTATCGCGACGGCGGTTATGACCTGTGGACCGTCGCGCCGGACGGATCGGGCGCGACCCGGCTGACCACCGGCGCCTATGACGATCGCGAGCCGGCATGGTCGCCCGATGGCAAGATGATCGCCTTCTCGTCCGATCGGCTGGGGCCGGGCGGGCCGAGCTATAATATCTGGACGATGGAGGTCGCGACCGGTACGCTGCGGCAGGTCACGACCAGTCCGGGCGAGGACCGGATGCCGACATGGTCGCCCGATGGCCGCGAGATCGCCTATACCAGCACGCGGGGCGCGCAATCGGCGCTGTGGGCGACATCGCTGGCCGATGGCAGGGAACGGCTGCTCAGGGAAGCGAAGGGCAAGATCGATGCGCCGTCCTGGGGACCCCAGGGCCAGCTTGCCTATACCATCTTCGACAATGACGGCAGCCGGTTGGAGATCGACGGCAAGCCGGTGTCAGGCGACGAGAATGTGTTTCCGTTCCGCATATCGTGGCGGCCGGGGGCTTCGGATTTCTACTATGTGTCGGATGGGCTGATCCGGCATCGGGTCGGCGGGCGGCTGACGACGGTGCCCTTCGCCGCGAAGCTGGAAGTGACGCGCCCCGACTATGTCCGGGCGAAGCGGGATTTCGAGTCCACCGCGCCGCGCCGCGCGCTCGGCATCGTGCGGCCGGCGATCTCGCCCGATGGGACGCGGATCGCCTTTGTCGCGCTGGGGGACGTGTATCTGATGTCGTCCAGGGGCGGCGTGCCGGAGAATCTGACCCGCGATGGTGCGATGGACGCCGATGTCGCCTGGTCGCCCGATGGCGCTAGCCTGGTCTACACGTCGGACAAGGGCGGCGGCCTGCCGCAACTGTGGGTTCGCGATCTTAACAGCGGCAAGGACCGGCAACTGACCGACATGACCACCCAGCCTCTGGGCGCGGCATGGTCGCCCGATGGCACGCGGATCGCCTTTATCGATGTCGACGGGCGATGGGGCGTGGCGGGCGTGTGCGTGGTCGATGTCGCGACCGGCGCCGTCACGCGGCTGCAAAAGACGCTGGAGCAGCCGGGCAAGCCGAGCTGGTCGGGGGACGGCCGATATGTCGCCATCACATTGTCCTACAAATTCTCGCAAAGTTTCCGCGAGGGCACCAATCAGGTCTATGTGATCCCGGCGGATGGGAAGGGCGAACCCTTCTGGCGCCTGCCCGAGGCCAATGCCTCGATCGACACGCGCGGCGGCGGCGGCCCCGCCTGGTCGCCCGACGGCACGAAGATGGCGGCGATCTATGAAGGCTTGCTGAAGGTCTGGCCGGTGCTGGCCGATGGCACGCCCGCCGGCCCGCCGCGTGCCTATACGTCCGAAATCTCGCATTTCCCGACATGGACGGCGGATTCTAAGACCATCCTGTTCCAGGCGGCGGACAAGCTGAAGACCGTCAACATCGAAACCGGCGCCATTGTCGAAGTGCCGCTGGACCTGACCTATCGGTTCGCCAAGCCCGAAGGGCGCATGGTCCTGCATGTCAGCAATCTGGTGGATTCCGTGCGGGACGAGACCCAGCATGACAAGGACATCCTGATCGAGGGCAACCGCATCATGGCGGTGCGCGATCATGATCCGGCGCTGCACGCTTCGGGTGCGCGCGTGATCGACGGCACGGGGCTGACCGCCATTCCGGGCCTCATCGAACATCATGCCCATGTGCAGAAGGATTTCGGCGCCAACGCGCATCGCGCCTGGCTGGCCTATGGCGTCACCACCGTGCGCGATCCGGGCAGTACGGTCTATGACGGGATGGAGGAACGGGAGGCCAGCGAGGCGGGCGTCCGCATCGGCCCGCGCATCTATGCCACCGGCCCGCTGCTGGAATGGCAGCGCGTCTATTACAAGATGGGCGTCGCGGTCTCCGGCCCGGCGCATCTGGAGCGGGAGCTGGAGCGGGCGCGGCTGCTGAAATATGACATGCTCAAAAGCTATGTGCGCATGCCCGATCTGGCCCAGCGGCGGATCGTGGAGGCGGCGCATGCGATGGGCGTGCCGGTGTCCGGCCATGAAATCTATCCCGCCGCCTATAATGGCGTCGATGAAACCGAGCATATGGGGGCGACCAGTCGGCGCGGTTATTCGCCCAAGCAGGGGCCGCAGGGCCGCAGCTATGAGGATGTGATCCAGCTGTTCGGCCAGAGCCGGCGGGTGGTGACGCCGACCAATTTCGGCGCACTGATCGGCTATATGCAGCAGCATCCGGCGTTCCGGAACGACCCCCGGCTCAACCTCTATCCGCAATGGGCGCGCGCATCGGTGCTGGAACAGGACGGGATGGCCGCCAATCTCCGGCTCTTCGGCCTTGCCGGCGGGTTGAAGGGATTGAAGGCCATGTTCGATGCGGGGGCGAAGGTGACGGCCGGCACGGACACGCCGATCGCCATCAACCTGCATGCCGAAATCGCCTCCTATGTCGACGCCGGGCTCACCCCGTTCCAGGCGTTGCAATCGGCGACATCGACGCCCGCGCAGGCGCTCAATCTGGACGCGGGAACGATCGAGGCCGGCAAGCTGGCGGACATCGCCCTGATCGAGGGCGATCCGCGACAGGATATCGCCAACACGTTCAACGTCAGGAAGGTGATCGCCAACGGCCGGCTGTTCGAAATGCAGGAACTGCTGGCGACCGCGAGGCCCTGAGTGCGAAGCTCCTGAACATGGCGAGTGTCCTCGGGAAAGGCCGCGCCCTTATGTGTCGCGGTGGCGCAGCAGCCACCAGATCAGCCGGACCAGCAACGGCCAGGAGCGACAGGCGAACTGGTGGTTCAGCCCGCAACTGTCGCGCGGGTCCGGCCGGCCCGTCTGCATGAGGGCGCGCTTGCGCAGCGCCTGGATCGACGGGGGCGTGTGACGGACAACAGGCTCGCTGCGTGGCAGGGGGCGCGTGACCTGTTCGACGATGAGGGCCGTTTCAGGCGGCATGACGGCGGCGATCGATCCGGGCTTCATACAGGCTGAAAAGCCGGGCGAAATGATCGTCCATGGTCATCACGTCCGGCGCGCCTGCAAGCGCGCGGCGGCGGAAACCCGCGGGGTCGTCCAGCACCGTGCCAATCGCGTCGGCAAGGCTGGCCGAACTGCCGGAGACATAATGCAGCCCGCATCCGGGCGCGACATGATCGGCGGCCCCGCCCTGGTCCGGCGCGATCACCGGCAGGCCGCTGGCTCGTGCCTCGGCTGCCGCCATGCAAAAGGTCTCCGCCTCGCAGCCATGGACGAGCGCGTCGGTGCTGGCGAGGATGGTGGCCAGCCGTTCGCGATCCCGCGTCGGCGCGAGCAGGTGGATGTGCGGATTGTGATCGACGGCGCGCATCACCTTGGCGCGATCCCGGCCATTGCCGATCAGCAGCAGGCCGACCGGGCGGCCATAGCCGGCGGCCGTCACCGCCTTGATCACCAGCGGCCAGCGTTTCTCGGGCGCCAGCCGCCCCATGGCGAGCAGCAGCGTCGCGTCCGGCCCCAGGCCGCAGCGCGCGAGCAGGCGGGCGCGCAGCCCTTCGTCGCGGCGATCCGGGCCGAACAGGCCGGGCTCGACACCCATGGGCAGCGTCTCGACCCGGGAAAGGCCGCCGGCGCGCAGCCGGTCGGACAGGCTGTTGCTGGCGCTCACGATCATGTCGAAGCCGCGATCCATGCGGCGCAGGTGACGCCAGAACCAGTCGAACCCGCGATCGATCGCCTCGCGGCTCGCGACCGATCCGAACCAGCGATAGGCATAGGCGGAGAGCGGGTCCGCATGCATCACCAGCGCGCGCGGCGCGGCGCCCGGCCAGCGCGCGACCATGGATGCGCTGGACCAGGGCGAGGACGCTTCCACCATGTCGGGCGCCAGCCGGGTGAGCATGGCGTGGAGCGAACGCTCGTCGCTGAAATAGCGATAGCGGCGGTCGAGCGGGAAGCGGGGCGAGGGCAGCGTCACCAGCTTGCCGCTGGGGCCCTGCTCGATCACCGCCTCGTCATGGCCGGGGGCGAGGATGATGACCTCATGCCCGGCCTGCGCGCCCGCTTTCAGCTTGCGCTCCACATAGGTTTTCACGCCGCCGCCATCGGGGGCGTAGAAGGCGCAGACGTCGACGATGCGCATGGTCTATTTCCTCAATGGCCCGAACGCGAACAGGCCGCGCCGATAATTCATGACGATGGCGATGCGCGTCGGCCCGGCATCGCCGCGCGCGCTGGCATCGGCGGCATGCGGTTTCGAGAGGCCAAGGCGCGGATTGCCGGCAAAGCCGATGCCGTCGACCGACAGGCCGAATTTGCGGTTGGCATCCCGGTCATGCAGCAGGCTGAGCGCATAGGTGCCCGGCCCCGGCGTGCGGATGCACAGCTGCACCGGGCCGCTTTGCGGCACCGGCACCTCGACCCTGCGGAAGACCTTGCCCGCGCCGATCAGGATATTGTCGTCGGCCAGGAAATCCGTGTCGTTGGCCGGATAGAGTTCCAGCTTCAGCCGGCCCTTGCGGTCCTTCAGCCCCCCGACATCGACAAGGAAGGCGGGGCCACGCTCCTCCAGGCGGCACCGGCCCTCGGCCATGCCCAGTTCGGGCGTGGAAGGCAGCGTCGTAGTCGCGGTTGCGGCGAGGAGGGTGAGCGCATGGGCGATCATGCCCGGCTCTCCCGCACCAGATCGCTTGCGCCGAGCACGGCCCCGACCATGAGGTGCCCGGCGAGGATCAGCGTTGCCATCAGCGCCATCGCCGCCGCAATATCCGTGTCGCGCCCGACGAAGAAGGCGGCAAGGCCGGCGAACACCACATCCTTGTTGGGCAGGAAGGGCAGGCGCGAGAGCAGCTGGCGCATGGTGGCGAGCATCATCCACCAGCTGAGGCCGACGGCGGGCAGCAGTTCATGCCACATCAGCGCCGCGAGGAAGGTGGTGGCGCCGATCCGCACGAGGTGGACGATGCCGATGAACCACAGTTCGGCGCGCGGCAGGGTGAAGAGCCGCCGGCGGAAGAACATGACCGCGATCGACGTGACCAGCACGAACAGGATGGAGAGCAGCACCGCCTTGCTGTCCGTGCCGAAATGCATGGCGAGGAACAGCGGCGCCGTGACCGCCACCATCAGCAGCGTCATCAGGTTGCCGGTGAGCGCGGACAGGATGGTCACATCCTTGATCGCGCCGAAGGGCGATGTGGTGATGTCCGCATTCCGGCGCGCCCAGGCGTAGAAATAAACCTCGCCCAGATAGCCGAGCAGGATTTCATTGCTGACGAGCTTGCGCAGCAGCGCGCCGATGCCGGAGGCGGGAATGGCCCAGAGCCGGCGGAAGATCACCCATTCGGAGAGCGGCCCGGCGGCATAATAGAGGATGAAGGCGATCCAGAAGGTCGCGCCCATGGGCAGCAGCCGCCACAGCTCCGCCAGATCCATCGCCCGGAACTGCCACACCACCGCGCCCAGGATGAGCAGGGAGAGCAGCGGGCCGATCCATTGCGTCCAGTTGCGCCCGGTCTGGACAAGGGGTTCGGGATCGATGGAAAGGCCCAGATCGGCAACGCTTTCCATGGGCACGGCTGCCCTGTGCGCGATTGTTCCGCCCCGCATGTCCATGTCCATATTTGCCCGCGCCAATGTTAGCCTGCCGCCTGAGACGTTATCATTACGTGCCCGCCTCAGTCGGTTTGAAAAATAATCCCGTCGCTGCTGTTTCATTCGCAAGATGCTCTAAACATTGGATATAATCATGGGCGGCCTGCTCCACGGCGAAACGCCGGGCCTGCGCCAGGCTGGCGACCATGTCCTGGCTGTCGGGGCGCGCGCCGGCGATAGCCTGGGCGAAGGCGGCGCCATTGCCCATCGGCAGCAGCTGGCCCAGCGCGCCCTCCAGCAGCAGCGCGCCCATGCTGCGGCTGCAGCGGGTCGCGATGATCGTCAGCCCCGCGGCCAGCGCCTCCAGCACGACGGCGGGCACGCCTTCATAGTCGGAGGACAGCAGGAAGATGTCGTAGCCGGGGAGCGCGTCGGCGGGTTCGGCCACATGGCCGGGCAGGAAGATGCGGCCCTCCATGCCGACCGACCGGACGAGCTTTTCCAGCGCCGGTCTTTTCGGGCCTTCGCCAAAGATCGTCAGCGTATCGTCGGCCTGTGCGCCATAGGCGAAGGCGTGCAGCATCAGCGGAAAATTCTTTTGCGGCGCGAGGCGGCCGATGGCGACGAAGCGGCGGCCGGCGGCAGCTTTCCGGGGCGGCCGCGCGGTGGCGCGCAGCCGGTCGATCTGGGCCAGCGACAGCGCGGGATCGGGGATGATCGCGGCGGGCCTGCGCGGGCGGACGGTCTGCGCGATCTCGCCCGCCATCGGCGCTTCCATGCCCACGAAATGGTCGATCGTCCGGCCCTGCACGCGCAGCCACAGGCGATAGCATTGCCGGGCGGGCCAGGGCATGTCGCGCCGGTCCAGGTCGTTGCTGATCTTCGCCAATATGGGCGGGCAGCGGCGGCCCAGGATCAGCTTCATCGCCACGGCGACCACGGCATAGCTGTTGCCGGCGCAGAACAGCACATCGGGTTTCAGCCGCCGGATCGCGCGGGGCAGGGTGGCGATCATCCACAGCGTTTCCATCCAGCCGATGGCGAAGGGCGGCCGGCGGGGTTCGACATAGGCGAGGTCGCGGCCGACATCCCGCGCCATCGCGCCCGAGGCGCGGCCCATGAACAGCGGCGCATCCACGCCCTCGGCGCGCCACTGGCGGATCAGCCGCAACGCGATCCGCTCGACGCCGCCGGGCTCGAAACTGTGCAGGAAGGTGAGGATGCGCACGGGCAGGCTATTCCTTCAGCAGGTCGGCATAGCGGGAGGGCGTGCGGGTGCGGGCAAGGCTGGCCACCGTCCGGTCGATGCTGCGGAGCAGGGCGGGCACGGTCACGTCGCCGGGATGGACGGCAAGGCGCGCCACCGGCACCGGCCGAAGGATCGTGGGCAGCACCGCCGCCGCGGCGAGCGACGAGGCGATCCGCGGGCGGCTGCGGCTGGCCCAGGTGATGACCGGACCGCGCGCGAGCACATGGCCGCCACGGGGCCGCCACACCTTCATATGATCTTCCGCCAGCGCGAAACCGCAGGTGGAAAGCGCCTCCAGCGCCGGCGCGCCATAGAGCCAGGCCGGCGCGATGAAGCCCGCCGCCGGGCGGCCGGTGATATCCTCGATCAGCGCGCGGCCATCGCGCATCCGCTGCACGGCCACATCCAGCGACAGGCCCAGAAACTCGCCCTCGCCGGCGGTCATGTGCCGTGCGCGGAAGCGGTCTCGCGCGGAACCATGCGCTCCGGCATCGTCGCGATGATACCAGCCATGGACGAACATCTCCGTGCCGGCGTCGGCCCATCGGCGCAGCCGCGTGGCAAAGGCGCTGCCCCGGATCAGCGGGTGCGCGCCCCAATGATCGGGGACGACCAGCATCGCGATGCGGTCCACCGGCGCATGGGCCAGGAGCCGCGCCTGGAGCTGGTCGACCGCGCTTTCGCTGCGCGGGCCGACATCGTGGATGGAAAGGAGCAGGCGCCGCATCGTCAGAAGCGCAGCCCCCATGACATCGTCGCCCGCCGATCCTGCAGTTGCGCGCCGGCCTCGGCCGGACCCATGTCTTCGGCGGGGCGGCGCATGGAGGCGACGGACAGGCGCCAAGACATCGCCCCCGGCGCGTCGCCCGGCATCAGCAGCACGGCAAGCTGATTGCCCTGGCCCGTGAGCGGCGCGCCGCCCAGCGTTTCGGCAAAGCGCGCGACGGGCCGTCTGCGGTTGCTGCGGCTGATGCCGATATGGTCGAGCGTGATCCGGCATGCGTCGCCCAGGCCGACAGCCACGCCCAGATCGGTGATCGCCGTGCCGAGGCGATAGGAGGTGACGGGCACCACGCCCAGGCGCCGGGTCATCTTGGTGTAGGCGGCCTGCGGCGCGATCCACAGATGCGTGCCCAGCGACAGCGTGGCGCGCATGTCCAGCTTCCTGCCGGTCCAGCGATCGTCGGCGGTCATGCCGATGGGCATCGGGCTTGGCCCGCTGCTCATCCGGCTGGCCCGCAGGCTGACGTCCAGATTGCCCAGGGATGCCGACATCATGCGCGATCGGCCGACGACGCCGCGCAGGCGATCCTGGGGCGAAAGGCTGACGACCGGCAGCGGATAGGCGTGCATGACGCGATTTTCGCCAACGGCATAGGGGCCGTGCAGATGCAGGCGCTGATCCCGCTCCCGCGCTTCGGCAACACCATGATGCCAGGCCGCGAACACAAGCAGCAGCAATGAGGCAGCCGGTGGCTGCCATCCCGTCTTCCGTTGCATAGAATGTCGATTCCCCATCGCCAGCATGACGCCGCAGGAACCCATTATCGCAGTAATGCTGCAGAAATATTTTTCGCCTAGTCGACTGTGGTGACCGCAGTCGTGGGGCGTCTGTCGGCCGTAATCTACAGAGCGAGAACGATGTTCAGGAAAAGCCATCTGTCGCTTCTGGCGGCCGCTGTCCTTATGCTTGTTCCGGCCGCGCCGGGCAATATGTCGAACAGCACCGCCAGTTCCATGCAACACCCTGCGCGGGTTGTGCCTTTTGACGGTACGCTGTCTGTCATGACCTATAATATCCGCGGATTGCCCTGGCCCGTGGCCATGGGGCGCAGCGCGGATCTGGACGATATCGCCGCGCGGCTGCGGGCCATGCGGTCGCAGGCCGCACATCCGCATATCGTCGTCATGCAGGAAGCGTTCACGCAGGATGCGCAGGCGATCGGCCATGAGGCGGGCTATGCCCATGTGGTCGGCGGCCCCGGCCCCGACATGGTGAACATGGCGTCGATGTCGAGCGAGGATCGCGGCTTCCTGTCGAACGCCAGCCTGTTCAAGGGCGAGGGGGCGGGGAAATATGTCGGCAGCGGGCTGCAACTGCTGACCGACTATCCGGTGCTGTCCGTGCGCAGGATGGTGTTTCCGGCCTTTGCCTGCGCGGGCTATGATTGCCTGGCGAACAAGGGGGCGTTGCTGGTCAGCCTGGCCGTGCCGGGGATGAGCGTGCCGGTGGATGTCGTCACCACCCATCTCAACAGCCGCCGGGCATCGGGCGTGGACAATGCGCGGTCCATGCGGGCCTATCGCCGGCAGATCGACCTGCTGTCGGGCTTCATCGCGCGCGCCCACGATCCCCGGCGGCCGCTGATCGTCGCCGGCGACTTCAACGTCACCGACGATCTGCGGCGGGCGGCGCTGATGCGGGGGGTCGACGGACCATGGGCCGGAGCGCCCATGCAGGATGCGCTCAATCAGGCGGAAAGGCAGGGAATCCGCTTGTCCAGCGATGCACGGGCGGCGCTGGACCATGCCCGCGACTGGCAGTTCTTTTCCGGCGGCGCCATGTCATCGCTCGCCGTGACGGGGGTGCAGGTGCCCTTCGGCCATGATGCGCAGGGGGCCATGCTGTCCGACCATATCGGCTATACCGCGCTCTACCGGCTGACGCCCGAGCGCCGTGCCGGCCGGGAGGTCGCCGCTACCAGCGACGGCCGACCGAAAGCGTGAGCGTGCGCGGCCGCAGCGGCGTATATTGCGGGCCGGCGCGGATGGAAAAGGGATTGCCGAAGGCGAAGCTGTCCGCCTCGATATCGAAAAGATTGTCGATCCGCATGCCGAGCGTGAGCGCGCCGCGCACCAGCGAAAGCGCCGTCGACGCGATGGCATAATCGCCCATCTTCCGGTCCAGATCGTCGTCCAGCGCAAGGCGGGAGGAGCCGATATAATTGGCCTGTCCCGAAAGCGTGCCCTGCCATGGGCCAAGCGTGAAGCTGCGGTTCATCTGCAAGCGCGCGGTGATGTCCGGCGCGATGGGAAGCCGCCGGTCGCTCAGCTTCAGCCCGTCGGCCGCGCGCGTCAGCCGCGCATTCTGCAGCGTGAAACCGCCCGAGAGGGAGGTGCGCGCCCCGATGGTCCAGCGCGTCTCCGCTTCGATGCCGGAGATGCTGCCCTTGCCGGCATTGCGGGTGGAAACAAGGCCGTTCGACAGCAGGAAGTCGGACTGAATCTTGTCCCATGCGGTATGATACAGGCTGACCGAGGTGGACAGCCTGCCGCCCGCATCGGACCGGCGGATGCCAAGGTCGATCGTGCCCAGTTCGTCGGCATCGAACCGCCGGCTTGCGCTGGCACCCGCGCCGACCTCCTCTATGGAGGTGAGGCCGCCCGGCCGCATCGCGCGGGCATAGCGCAGATAGAGAAGGCCGCCGCCCGGAAGCCGGTGGGACAGGGCGATGCTGGGCGACAGGATCGTCTTGGTCACATGCTCGGCGCGCGATCCGGCCCGTTCCATCGTCTCGTCCTCGGCGATGGTCTGGAAGAGGCGGGCGCCGACCGTCGCATCCAGATGCGGCAGCAGGGGCATGGAGACCTCGCCAAAGGCGGCATATTCGGTGATCTTGCGGTTCAGCGTCACCACCGGCAGCGGCGTATCGCCGCCATTATCCATCGTCGCTTCGTCATGGCTGGTGACGAGCAGATAGGACAGGCCGGCCAGCCAGCGCCCCGCGCCGGGATCGGAAAGCCGCAATTCCTGGTTGAGGAGGGTGTAATGGCGATTGTCGTCGAAGGCGATGGGGGCGACCAGCCCGAAATCGGCCGCCGCCGCGCTCGCGTCCAGCCGATAATCGACGCTATGGTCGACATAGCTGGTCGATGACAGGAGCCTGAGCGCGCCGATCCTGCCCTCCACAGTGGCGGCGGCAATGCGGAAATCATTGTCATTGGGTTCCGCGATCGGGGCGATGCGCGCCAGCGAATCGTCCGACGCCAGCACATATTGGCTATCCCGAACATTGATGTTCTGGAAGGTGCCGCCAAGGTCCACGGTCCAGTCCGGGTCCGGCCGCCAGCGGATCGCCAGCCGCCCGCCATAGATGCGGGATTCGTTCGCGTCGTCCCTGCGTCCGATATTGTCGATCCAGCCGGGGCTGGACTGGGCATAGCCGACCGCGCGCACGGCCAGCCTGTCCTGCTGCACCGGCCAGTTCAGGACCGCTTCGCCGCCACCACCGACGCCGCCATGCTGCACGACTTCGGACGACAGCCGCATGCTGGCAGAGGGGTCGGCCAGGTCGGGCTTGCGGGTGACGATATGATAGATGCCGCCCAGCGCGCCCGATCCGTAGAGCGGCCCCTGCGGCCCCTTCAGGATCTCGACCCGGTCGACGTCGATCAGGCGCAGGTCCGGGTCCGGCGCGTCGAAGGTCACGCGCGCTTCGTCCAGCTGCACGGAGACGGTCGTCTGGCTGGGGCCGTTGAACGGGCTATCGGCGATGCCGCGGATGAACTGGCGGTTGCGCCCCGGCCCCAGGTTGGTCATCGACAGCCCCTCGGTCGCAAGGGCGATATCCTGGCTGCCGGGCGCGGCGATCCCTGCCCGGTCGAGGCCGCCGGGCACCACCGTAACCGCGATGGCGACCAGATCGAGCGCCTGCGGCCGCTTCTGCGCCGTCACGATCAGGTCGGGCTGGGGATATTCGGGAAGCGGAAGCGGGACGAAGGGGCGCGCCGGCGCGGGGCGCACGGGGGCAGGGGCAATGCGTGCGGCCGGCTGCGGCACATGCTCGATCCGGTAGGCGCCGGCGCCTATCGGCACGGCGCGCAGGCCCGTGCCGCGCAGCAGCCGCCGCAGGATGTCGGGGGCGGACATCATGCCCTTCACGGCGCGCGCGCGCGCCGTGGGGAGCGCGCCGGAAAGGCCGATCGACAATCCCGTCGCGCTGGAAAAGCGGGAGAGGCTGTCGCTCAGCGGACCTGCGGGGATGTCGACGCGATATTGGGCTTCACGCGCATGGGCCGTGGCGGGCGCCAGCAGCCCTTCAGCGAGGGTCGCCAGCGCTAATGCGCATATGGCCGCCCTCGTCGCGGACCCTGATCGCCATGAGCCCGGCAAGATCGGCCAGCAGCTTCGATCCGTCGCCAATGACCAGAACCCCCGAAAAATGGCTATGCCCCAAAGCAGGGTCGATCATGATCTTCTTGCCCGAATAGCGCGCAATGTCGGCGACCACCAGTGCCAGCGGCGTATCGGAATAGACAAGCTTGCCCGATCGCCAGCTGCCCACCTGATCGGGGGTGACGGGCGACAGCCGCGCCGCGCCGCCGGTGGCGACCAGCTGGTGCCCGGCGCTGACCTGCAGCGTCTTCCGATCGTCGTCGGCGGGCCGGCTGACCGCGACATGCCCCTCCGCCACGCCGACGCGGAAGGACGCGTCGGAAAGGTTCACGGCAAAACGGGTGCCGATGTCGCTGATCCGGTAATCCCCGGCGGTGACGGTGAGCGTGCGCGCGGGATCGTGGCGGACATCGAAATAGGCTTCGCCCTGCGCCACGTCCATGTCCGCGGCGCCCTTGCCCGATACGCTGAGGCGGCTGCCGGGGGCGAGCGTCACCGAAATGCCGTCGGCGAAGGCGAGCGTGCGGCTGGCGTTCCTGCCGGTTTCATAGATGGTGGCGGGCGTTGGCCGCAAAGAGTAGGGCACGCCGATCAGCAGCGCGAGCGAGGCCGCGATGGAGCCCACCAGCCAGCCCCGGCGGGATCGCGCGCCGGTGACGACAGCCTGTGTGCCGACAGCCTGTGCAGGGGCCGGGGATTCCGCGACCGCAAGGACGCTCGCCAGCGTGTCGCGGTGGCGCGCGACCGCATCGTCGAGCAGCGCGACCTCGTCGAAAACCTCGCGATGGCGCGGGTCGGCCTCCAGCCACAGGGCATAGCCATCCCAATCGGCATCGTCGCTTTCCAGCGCCCGATGCCAGGCTATTGCCTCTTCCAGAAGCCGATCATCCCTGTCCGACCGCCCCGTCATGACGCATGGGTTCCTTTACATTCCGATGACAAAGACGCCGTGATCCCCATCGCGCCTCAGTCCTTCAACGCGCGGCGCAGATATTTCATCGCCACCGCCATATGCTTTTCCACGCCGCTCCTGCTGATCCCCAGGCGTTCGGCCACTTCGGCGTGGCTCAGCCCGTCGATCTTGTGAAGCTGGAAGGCGCGCCGCGCCCCTTCCGGCAGGTTGCCGATGGCGGACGCCAGCCGCGCGGCCTCCTCCCGTTGCTCCATCTGTTCCAGCGCGTTCAGCCGGTGATCGGGCGTCTCGCCCTCCGGCGATGCAGGGCCGATCTCCGCATCCGTCCATTGCCGGTCCCGCGCTTCCCGGCGCCTGCGCTCGCGAAGCCTGTCGAGCACCAGATTCTGGGCGGTGCGATACAGATAGGCGCGGCCATTGGCGATCGGCCCGGCATCGGTTGCCAGCGCCTTGATCCACAATTCCTGCACCACATCTTCCGCTTCGGCGGCGCTGCCTGTGCGCGCCGTGAGGAAACGCAGCAATTCTGCCCGATGGAGCCTGTAGATTTCTGTCAGACCGCCTTCGGGCGACATATCGGCCATCATGCAATTCCGCTTTGCTGGCCTCCTCCTTCCAACCTCTGGCGGCAGATTGCAACTCGTGGCGTGCAGGATGGAGGATTATGCGTCCCTTGGTCGCGCGACCTTCGGGGCCTTATTGCCGGGGGGCGACAATCGAAAGGCTGTGCAGCGCGATCATGCGTTCCTCGTCGGTCGGGATCACGCGGACGGTGATCGCGCTGTCGGGGGTGCTGATGCAGGCCGCGTTGGCGGCATTGGCGGCTTCATCGACCGCGATGCCCAGCCATGCCAGCCTGCGGCAGATGCGGCTGCGGATGCCGGCGTGATTTTCGCCGATCCCGGCGGTGAAGACCAGGCCGTCGAGACCGCCGAGCGACGCGACCAGCCCGCCAGCCTCGCGCGCGGCCCGCCAGGTGAACAGGTCGATCGCCTCTTCCGCTTCGGGCGCCTCGCTCGCCGAAAGCGCGCGCATGTCGCTGGAGATGCCCGAGACGCCGAGCAGGCCCGATTGCTTGTAGAGGAGATTTTCGACCTCGGCGGCGCTCATGTGCATCTGCGTCAGCAGGTGCAGCACGACGCCGGGGTCGATGCTGCCGCAGCGCGTGCCCATCATCAGGCCGTCGAGCGCGGTGAAGCCCATGGTCGTGTCGACGCTCCTGCCCTGGTTCATCGCGCACAGGCTGGCCCCGTTGCCCAGATGCGCGACGATCACCCGCCCGCCGGCACGCGCCGGGTCGATCTCACCCAGCCGCCGCGCGATATATTCATAGGACAGGCCATGGAAGCCATAGCGGCGGATGCCCTGATCGTGGAGCGCGCGCGGGATGGCAAGGCGCGTGGCGATCGCCGGTTTATCATGATGGAAGGCGGTATCGAAACAGGCGACCTGCGGCAGGTCGGGCGCAAGCCGGGCGATGGCCCTTATCGCCGCCAGGTTATGCGGCTGGTGCAGTGGCGCGAGCGGGCACAGCGCTTCGAGCTTGTCCAGCAGCGCATCGTTCACCCGGATCGGGGCGGCGAACGCGGCCCCGCCATGCACGACGCGATGACCAACCGCGACAATCTGATGCTGGTCCAGATGATCGACGGACCAGGCGAAGAGGAATTCGAGCAGATCGGCATGGGTGAGGGCGCTGCCCCCCGGCCAGTCATGCGCCAGGATGACCTCACCCTCGACCGTGCGCGCCACCAGATGCGGGGCAATGCCGATCCCCTCGATCTTGCCGCCTGCCGACAGGACCGGGCCAGCGTCGCCATCGCATGTGAAGAGCGCGAACTTGATGCTGGATGAGCCGGAATTGAGGCTGACGACCGCCTTCATGCGATGGCCGCCCGTGGCACGCCCGGCGCGGCCTTGGTCGCGGCGCGCGCCATCAGCACGGCGACGGCGCAGGAGGCGAGCCGGGTGCGCAGGCTGTCGGCGCGGCTCGTCAGGATGATCGGCACGCGGGCGCCCAGGACCACGCCGGCCGCATCGGCGCCGCCCAGGAAGGTCAGCTGCTTGGCGAGCATGTTGCCCGCCTCCAGATTGGGCACGACAAGGATTTCGGCCTTCCCGGCGACCGGGGACATGATTCCCTTCTCCTTCGCCGCCGCCTCGCTGATCGCATTGTCGAAGGCGAGGGGGCCATCGAGGATACCCCCCGTGATCTGGCCGCGATCGGCCATCTTGCACAGCGCGGCGGCGTCCAGCGTCGATTGCATGCCGGGATTGACCGTCTCGACCGCCGCGAGGATCGCGACCCTGGGCGTCTCGATGCCGATGACATGGGCAAGGTCGATGGCGTTGCGGATGATGTCGGCCTTTTCATCCAGCGTCGGCGCGATGTTGATCGCCGCGTCGGTGATGATCAGCGGCGTGGGATGGTCCGGCACGTCCATGATATAGGCATGGCTGATCCGCCGCTCGGTGCGCAGCCCGGTGGCGGAGGGCACCACGGCGCCCATCAGTTCGTCGGTATGGAGCGAGCCCTTCATCAGGATCTGGGCCTCGCCCGAATGGATGAGCGCGACCGCCTTGGCCGCGGCCTCATGGCTGTGCGCCGCATCCACCAGCCGGAATGTGGAGATGTCCTGGCCCGCATCCTGCGCCGCCTTGCGGATCTTCTGCTCCGGCCCGACCAGGATGGGGTCGATCAACCCCGCCTCGGCCGCTTCCACCACGGCGGTGATCGCGGCCGGGCTGCAGGGATGCGCGATCGCGGTCGCGACCGGGTCTCCGGCCGCCGTCTCTTCCATGACACGCCGATAGCCGTCATGATCGCAGATATACACGTCCGGCAGCGCCATCCGCGGACGGCACATCTTGACGGTCGGCGCCTGGACTTCGGCCTGGCCTGTGATGACGTCCTCGCCATGCTGGTTGACGCAGCGGCAGTCGAACAGGATGGTCGCATGGTCCGCCCATTTCTCCCGGACAGTGACCGATGCGGTGATCGTGTCGCCCAGGCCCACCGGGCGGGTGAAGCGCAGGGACTGGCTGAGGTAGATCGCGCCCGGCCCCGGCAACTCGGTGCCCAGCACGGCGGAGATCAGCCCGCCGCCCCACATGCCATGGGCGATGACCCGATGGAACATGTCGGTGGCCGCATCGCCCGCATCGAGACGGTCGGGGCTGATATCGCCCGAGACGAGCGCGAACAGCTGGATGTCCGCCTCGGCAAGGGTGCGCGTCACGCAGGCGGTGTCGCCGATCGCGATCTCGTCGAAGGTCCGGTTCTCGATCATCGCATCGGTCATGCCTCAATGCTCCAGCACATAGCGGCCGGGCGCATCGGCGATGACGGCATAGCCCTTGTCGGGCGCGCCCATGGGCGGCGGCGCGACCGGATCGCCGGATCGCTGCCCCAGCCATGCGCCCCATGCGGTCCACCAAGAACCCTCTTCGGGCGTCGCGCGGGCCAGCCAGTCCTCGGCATCATAGGTGGCGCCGTCATGTTCGCGGGTCAGGATATGGTAGCGGCGTCCCTTGTGGCCGGGCTCGGAAACGATGCCGGCATTATGGCCGCCGCTGGTCAGGACGAAGGTGACTTCGGCGCCGGTCAGCAGGTGGATCTTGTACACAGAATGCCATGGTGCGACATGATCGCGCTCGGTGCCGACGACGAACAGCGGCGCGCGGATCGCCGACAGCGCGATTGTCCTGCCATCGGCCTTGTATTTCCCCTCGGCCAGATCGTCGTCTAGGAACAGGCGCCGCAGATACTGGCTGTGCATCGCATAGGGCATGCGCGTGCCATCGGCATTCCACGCCATCAGATCGTTCATCGGCTCGCGCTCGCCCATCAGATAGGTGCCCAGCACGCGCGACCAGACGAGGTCGTTGGACTTGAGGATCTGGAAGGCGCCGCCCATCTGGCTGCTGTCGAGATAGCCGCGGCTCCACATCATATTCTCCAGCATGTTGAGCTGCGCTTCATCGATGAACAGGCCAAGCTCGCCCGGCTCGCTGAACTCGGTCTGCGCGGCGAGCAGGGTGATGCTGGCAAGCCGCTCGTCCCCGTCGCGCGCCATTGCCGCGGCGGCGATCGACAACAGGGTGCCGCCCAGGCAATAGCCGACCGCATGGACGGACGGGGCGCCGGTGATCGCCGTGACCGCATCCAGCGCCGCCATCGGCCCCAGGCGGCGATAGGCTTCCATATCCAGGTCGCGGTCCGCGCTGCCGGGATTGTGCCATGAGATCATGAAGACGGTGTAGCCCTGGTCGGTCAGCCATCTGACCAGCGAATTTCCGGGCGACAGGTCGAGGATGTAATATTTCATGATCCACGCCGGCACGATCAGGATCGGTTCCGGGCGCACCGTCTGCGTCGTGGGTTCATACTGGATCAGTTCGATCAGCTGGTTGCGGTAGACGACCTTGCCCCTGGCGGCCGCGACATTGTCGCCGACGCGGAAATCCTCGGTGCCCACGGCGGGCTCGCCGCGGACCATGTGCTGCATGTCCTCCACCAGATGCCTGAACCCTTCGACAAGGCACTGGCCGCCGGTCTCCACGATCTTTCTCTGCAGCACAGGATTGGTGGCGAGGAAGTTGGTGGGCGCCAGCGTATCGAGCATCTGCCGCGCCGCGAACGTCACCATGTCTTCATGATGCCTGGTGACGCCGCCGATACCGGTGGTGGCCGCGTGCCACCATTGCTGATTGAGCAGGAACCCCTGCGCGAACAGGTTGAAAGGCGGCTGCTGCCAGGCGGGATCGGAAAATCTGTGATCCTGCGGCAGGGGCCTGATCGCGGGCTCCGCCTCCGGATCGCCAAGGCTGCGCAGCATGTAATCGAACAGCCGGGCATATTTGCGGGCCACCTTCGCGCCGAGCTGGAGCCGCTTGCCCGGCGAGATGGCCAGATGCAGCCCCCAGTCGGAAAATGCCTGGGCGATGGTGGCGGGGGAAAGGCCCGATGTCATCTGCGCGACGGCGGCAACAGCGGCGCGATCGAACGTCTCGGCCATGCCATCCAGCGGATCGGGTGACGAGGGCACGGCGATTCCTGTGGTCATGCATCTGGCTCCTGCTGGGTGATGCGCCCTCTATCGCTTTACCCACCGGCCTATACATTACGTAATAACACGACGGGTTCCTTTTCCCGCCCTTGCAATAACGCGCAATAAGCGGAGGGGCCTAAGTATAGCTCCTGATGGCGCGCGCCATGCGGCCCCGGCAGAAACATGCCCGTTCCCCGGCCAAGATCGGGAACACAGGCGAGGCGCCGAACGGCCTTTGGCGACGCGTCCGCGTGACGCGGTGGCGACGATTTTTCAGTCCTTCATCCGTAACGGCAACAAGGAAAATCCATGTCTCGTACAGCGCTCATCACTGGCGGCGTCAGCGGCATCGGCGCCGCGACTGCAAGGCTTCTCAAGCAACGCGGCTTCACGGTCGTCGCCAATTATTTCGGCAATGACGCCGATGCCGACGCCTTCGCCCGGGAAACCGGAATCCCCGTCCACAGCTGGAACGTGGCCGATTTCGCGGCGAGCCAGGCCGGTGTGGCCGAGGTTGTCGCGCAGGTCGGGCCCATCGACATCCTCGTCAACAATGCCGGGATCACGCGCGACGGCACGCTCCACAAGATGACCGAGGAGCAGTGGCGCAGCGTGATCGACGTCGACCTTGGCGGTTGCTTCAACATGTGCCGCGCGGTGATCGAGAGCATGCGCGAGCGGCGTTTCGGCCGGATCGTCAACATCAGTTCGGTCAACGCGCTTTCCGGCCAGTTCGGCCAGACCAACTATGCTGCCGCGAAGGCGGGCATGATCGGCTTCACCAAGGCGCTCGCGCTGGAAGGCGCGGCGCGCAACATCACGGTGAACGCGATCGCGCCGGGCTATACCGACACCGGCATGGTCGCGGCGGTGCCGCAAGAGGCGATGAAGAGCATTCTCGCCGCCGTCCCCGTCGGCCGCCTGGGCACGCCGCAGGAGATCGCGCGCGGCGTCCTCTTCCTGGTCGAGGACGAGGCCGCCTTCATCACCGGCATCACGCTTTCGATCAACGGCGGCAAATATATGCCCTGAAGCGGATCGCGCTGCGCAAGGCGGGGGCAGGCCCGGCGCGTCGGCCTCCGCCGGCGTCGTCAAAAGGGCGCCCGATGTAGGGGTAATCCCGAATATCGCAGTGCAGCATGACGAAGCAGATTGTCCTGACCGACCCCCATTTGAAAGGATTGGACCCATGGGTTCCCCCATCGAACAGATTGTCGCCATGACCAAGGCCAATGGACGGCTTGCGGCCAAGCTTGCCGAGATCGCCCGCAGCGGCGGCCAGGATTGCGCGCAGATCGGCAGCAAGGCGGCGGCGACCTTCGTGGACCAGTGGAAGGCGATCAAGCCGGGCACCGTTGCCAGCTTCAGGAGCGACGATGTGATGCGCCTGTTCGGCGAAATCGAACAGAGCCGCGAAGTCTCGCTCGACAGGGTCAAGGCCGCCTTCGATGAATGGCAGGGCAGCTGGAAGGACCTGCTCTCGCAGGTGGGCGATCAGCAGCCATGGTTCCTGTCCCAGGACAAGGCCCCGGCCGCCGCCGCGCCCGAAAAGGCGAAGGCGCCGCCGCGCGCGGCCTCCAAAAAGACCGAGACGGCCTGACGAATCGCACCGCGCGGCGACACCCGGCTTCCGCCCGCCCGATCGCGGACGGGAGCCGCCATCTTGAAGATCGAACCGGGGACCATGCAGCACAGATGGCCGATCCAGCGTTCATGAAGCGCGCGCGCCGAAGGCGGGCGATGGCCGGCGCCTGTGCCGTCCTGCCGCTCCTGGCCGGCTGTTCGTTCGCGCCCGCCCATGTCCGCCCGGCGCTGCCGGTGCCGCAAAGCTATGCCGCGTCGTCGTCCGGCGCGCCTTCCATCGCGACGATGGGCTGGCGCGACTTCTTCGTAGAGGCGCAGTTGCAGGCGCTGATCGCGGCGGCGCTGGAGAACAGCCGCGATATCCGGATCGCATCGGGCCGCGTTGCAGAGGCGCGCGCGGCCTGGCGGATAGAGGGATCGGCGCTCTATCCCCAGATCGACGCCGTTGCGACCGGCGCGCGCGGCCGCACGCCCGCCGACCTGTCCGTCACCGGGCGCGCGATGACCGGCAACCAGTTCTACGCCCAGCTGAGCGCGGGCTGGGAGCTGGATTTCTGGGGCCGGCTGCGCAACCTGAACGATGCGGCGCGCGCGCAATATCTCGCCACGCAAGAGGCGCGCCGGGCCGTCGCCACCGACCTGATCGCGCAGGTCGCCAACGGCTATCTGCTGGAACGCGAATATGAGGAGCGCGCCGCGCTCGCCCGCCGGACGATCGCCACGCGCGAGGAATCGCTGCGGATCATGCGGCGGCGCTATGAGGTGGGCTCGGGCTCGAAACTGGAGATGGCGCAGGCCCAGACATTGCTGGCGCAGGCGCAGACGGCGCTGCAGGCGCTCGATCAGGACCGCGACGTGAACCGCAACGCACTGGCGCTGCTGGTCGGCCGGCCGGTCGAGATCGTAGCGAGCGCGCAGGGCCTTGCCGACGTCACGCCGCAGATCGCGCTGCCCGCCGGCCTGCCGTCGGAACTGCTCACGAACCGGCCGGATATCGTCGCGGCGGAATATGCCCTGCGCGCCGCCGACGCGAATATCGGCGCCGCGCGCGCGGCCTTTTTCCCCAGCATCAGCCTGACCGGCGCGTTCGGGACCGCGAGCAGCGCGCTGGACGGCCTGTTCAGGGATGGCAGCCTGTCCTGGACCTTCAAGCCCGCCATCGGCTTGCCGTTGTTCAATGCCGGCCGGCTCGCGGCCAATCTCGACGTGGCGAAGGCCCGTCAGGTCATTGCCGTGGCGGATTATGAGCGGACGGTCCAGGCCGCGTTCCGCGATGTTTCGGATGCGCTGGTCCGGCGGCGGCAGCTGGGTCTCCAGATCGGGACCATGCGCGAGATGCTGGCCGCGCTGCGCGAACGGTCACGGCTGGCGCAGCTGCGTTTCGATAACGGGCGCTCGGCCTATCTGGAAGTGCTCGATGCCCAGCGCGACCTGTTCGATACCGAGCAGACGCTGGTCCAGTTGCGGCGCGCCCATCTCGCCAGCGGGGTGGCGCTCTATGCGGCGCTTGGCGGCGGATTCATCCCCGCCGCGCCCGACGACAATTCCACGCAACAGAGCCAGGGGGAGGCACGATGACGGCGGCCCAGAAGACATGGATCATCCGGGGCGGCATCGTCGTGATTGCCGCGGCCCTTGCCCTTATCCTGTGGCAGTTGCTCAAGCCAGCGGGCCTGCCGGACGGGATCGTCAGCGGCAATGGCCGGATCGAGGCGATCGAGATCGACATTTCCGCCAAGGCGCCGGGGCGCATCCGCGATATCGTCGCCGATGAGGGCGATTATGTGAAGGCGGGGCAGGTCGTCGCGCATATGGACACCGATGTCCTGCGCGCGCAGCGGTCCGAGGCGCAGGCCCAGCTTGCCCAGGCCCTCAATGCGATCCAGATCGCCGAAAGCCAGGTGGCGCAGCGCCAGAGCGAGCGCGCGGCGGCGTTGGCCGGGGTCCGTCAACGCGAGGCGGAACTGAATGCCGCCCGCAAACGGCTCGGCCGGTCGGAAACGCTCGCGCGGGAGGGCGCGACGGCGGTGCAGGAGCGTGACGATGATGAGGCGCAGGTCGAAGGGGCCACTGCGGCGGTCGAAGCGGCGCGCGCGCAACTGGCTGCGGTCGACGCGGCCATCGGCACGGCGCGCAGCCAGGTCATCGGCGCGCATTCCACCGTCGATGCGGCCCGCGCGACGATCGAGCGGATCGAGGCCGACATCCACGACAGCGACCTGCGCGCGCCCGCCACGGGCCGGGTCCAGTATCGCGTCGCCCAGCCCGGCGAGGTCGTCGCCGGCGGCGGACGGATATTGAACCTCGTCAATCTGGGCGATGTCTACATGACCTTCTTCCTGCCCGAGACGGTGGCGGGGCGCGTGGCCCTGGGCAGCGAGGTGCGCATCGTGCTGGATGCCGCGCCGGACTTCGTGATCCCGGCCAGGGTGTCGTTCGTCGCGGATGTCGCCCAGTTCACGCCCAAGACGGTGGAGACGGCCAGCGAGCGGCAGAAGCTGATGTTCCGGGTGAAGGCGCGGATCGATCCCGCTTTGCTTCAGCGCTACATCACGCACGTCAAGACCGGCCTGCCGGGGATGGCCTATGTCCGCATCGACCCGAAGTCCCAATGGCCGGCGAACCTGACGGTCAACGTGCCGCGATGACCGCGCCCGGCATGGTGGAGGCGCCGTTGCCGCCGCCGGCGGCGCGACTGTCGGGCGTCAGCCTGCATTATGGCAAGGCGATGGCGCTGGACGGCGTCGACCTGGACATCCCGGCCGGAAAGATGGTCGCGCTGGTGGGGCCGGACGGGGTCGGCAAGTCGAGCCTGTTTTCGCTGATCGCGGGTGCGCGGGTCATCCAGCAGGGCCATGTCGAGGTTCTGGGCGGCGACATGGCCGACCGGGCGCATCGCGAGGCCGTGTGCCCGCGCATCGCCTATATGCCGCAGGGCCTTGGCAAGAATCTCTATCCCACCTTGTCCATCGACGAGAATCTGGAATTTTTCGGCCGGCTGTTCGGGCAGGACGCAACCGAGCGCGAGGCCCGGATCGCCCGGCTGACCCAGAGCACCGGGCTGGCGCCGTTCCGCCAGCGCCCCGCCGGCAAGCTTTCGGGCGGCATGAAACAGAAGCTCGGCCTATGCTGCGCGCTCATCCACGATCCCGACTTCCTGCTGCTCGATGAGCCCACCACCGGCGTCGACCCGCTGTCGCGCGCGCAATTCTGGGATCTGATCGACCAGATCCGCGCCGACCGGCCGCAGATGAGCGTGCTGGTCGCCACCGCCTATATGGAGGAGGCCGAGCGGTTCGACTGGCTGGTGGCGATGGACGCCGGCAAGGTGCTCGCCACCGGCACCCCCGCCGAATTTTACGAGCGGACCGGGACGAGCGCGCTGGAGCACGCCTTCATCGCGCTGCTCCCCGAAGAGCGGCGGCGCGGCCACAAGCCCGTCGAGATTCCGCCGCGCGACACGGCCGCCGACGACATCGCGATCGAGGCCCGGAACCTCACCATGCGCTTTGGCGACTTCACCGCCGTCGATCATGTCGATTTCCGGATCGGGCGGGGCGAGATCTTCGGCTTCCTCGGTTCGAACGGCTGCGGCAAGTCGACCACGATGAAGATGCTGACCGGCCTGCTCAAGGCGAGCGAAGGGCAGGCCTGGCTGTTCGGGCGGCCGGTCGAGAATGGCGACATGGCGACGCGCCGGCGGGTCGGCTATATGAGCCAGGCCTTCTCGCTCTATTCCGAGCTGACCGTGCGGCAGAATCTCGATCTGCACGCCGAATTGTTCCATGTCGCGCGCGCGCTGCGCCCGACGCGGGTCCGCGACATGGCGGAGCGCTTCGGTCTGGTCGACATCATGGATGCGCTGCCCGATTCCCTGCCGCTGGGGCAGCGCCAGCGGCTGTCGCTGGCGGTCGCGATGATCCACCAGCCGGAGATATTGATCCTCGACGAGCCGACTTCGGGTGTCGATCCCATCGCCCGCGACCAGTTCTGGCAGATGATGATCGACCTTTCGCGCAAGGACAGGGTGACGATCTTCATATCCACCCATTTCATGAACGAGGCGGAGCGGTGCGACCGCATCTCGCTGATGCATGCCGGGCGGGTGCTCGTCAGCGACACGCCGGCGGCGATCGTCGCGAAGCGCGGCAGCGCCACGCTGGAGGATGCGTTCATCAGCTATCTGGAAGATGCGGCGGGGAGCCAGGAGGGACAGCAGGCGGCCGACATCCCGGCCGCGCGCCTGACCGGACCGGGCGCCAACCCCGCTTCGTCCTTTTCGCCGATGTTCAGCCGCCGGCGGATGATGAGCTACAGCCGGCGCGAGGCGCTGGAGCTGCGCCGCGACCCGATCCGGGCGACGCTGGCCCTGCTGGGCAGTGTGCTGCTGCTGTTCATCATGGGCTATGGCATCAGCATGGACGTGGAAAACCTGCCCTTTGCCGTGCTGGACCGCGACGCCACGACGACAAGCGAGAATTATGCCCTGAATCTGGCCGGTTCCCGTTACTTCATAGAGCGTCCGCAGATCACCGATTATGCCCAGCTCGATCGGCGCATGCGATCGGGGGAACTGAGCGTCGCCATCGAGATCCCGCCGAATTTCGCCCGCGACCTGCGGCGCGGCGTGCCCGTGCAGATCGGCGTGTGGATCGACGGCGCGATGCCGCAGCGTGCCGAAACCGTGCAGGGCTATGTCCAGGCGATGCATGCGCAATGGCTCAGCGACATGGCCGTGCAGGAATTGGGCGTGCGGCCGACGATGGGGCTTGTCGATATCGTGCTGCGCTATCGCTATAATCCCGATGTCAAAAGCATCATGGCGATCGTGCCGGCGGTCATTCCCGTGCTGCTGCTGCTTTTCCCCGCGATGCTGACCGCGCTCAGCGTGGTGCGGGAGAAGGAGCTGGGGTCGATCATCAATTTCTACGTGACGCCGATCAGCCGCCTGGAATTCCTGCTCGGCAAGCAGCTGCCCTATGTAGGGCTCGCCATGTCGAACTATGTGCTGCTGCTGGTCATGGCGCTGATGGTGTTCCGCGTGCCGATCACCGGCAATGTCCTGGTCATGACGCTGGGGGCGTTCCTCTACACCCTGTCGTCCACGGCGATCGGGCTGCTGTTCTCCATCTTCATGCGCAGCCAGATCGCGGCCCTGTTCGCGACCGCGATCGGCACGATGCTGCCGGCGGTCCAGTTCTCCGGCCTCATCAATCCGGTGTCCTCGCTGGAAGGGGCCGGGGCGGTCATCGGCGCCATTTTCCCGACGACCTATTTCATCATGATCTGCCGCGGCGTCTTTTCCAAGGGGCTGGGGTTCGCGGACCTGTCGCAGCCGCTGCTCGCGCTGGCGCTCGCCTTCCCGGCGATCCTCGCGATCTGCGCCATGCTGCTCAGGAAGCAGGAGGACTGAGCGATGCGAAGCGCCGCAAACATCTTCCGCCTCGGGATCAAGGAACTGCGCAGCGTGTGGCGCGATCCGATGATGCTGGCGCTGATCCTCTACGCCTTCTCGCTCGGCATCTATGTCGCCGCGACCGGCATGCCAGAAACCCTGAACAAGGCGCCGATCGCCATTGTCGACGAAGACCGCTCGCCGCTGTCCAGCCGGATCACCGGCGCCTTCTACCCACCGCATTTCT
The DNA here is from genome assembly GCF_037154135.1 of Sphingobium aquiterrae. NCBI lineage: Bacteria > Pseudomonadati > Pseudomonadota > Alphaproteobacteria > Sphingomonadales > Sphingobiaceae > Sphingobium > Sphingobium aquiterrae. Next base: position 8,352 of record NZ_JBANFL010000020.1, on the reverse strand, counting down.
CCGGCCCCTGGCTCATCCCCCTGGATCAGGTGGACGCCGGCTTGGATGCAGGGCGCTATACCTTCTCGCTCGACATCCCGCCCGATTTCCAGCGCGACGTGCTGGCCGGCCGTCACCCCGCCATCCAGCTCAATGTCGACGCCACGCGCATGAGCCAGGCCTTCACCGGCGGCGGCTATATCCAGCAGATCGTCCAGGGCGAGGTGTCGGAATTCGTGCAGGGGACGCGCGCGGCCGCGCCGTCGCCCGTGGACCTTGCCCTGCGTGCGCGGTTCAACCCGACGCTGGCGCAAAGCTGGTTCGGATCGGTCATGGAGATCATCAACAATGTGACGATGCTCTCGATCGTGCTGACCGGCGCGGCGCTCATCCGCGAGCGCGAGCATGGCACGATCGAGCATCTGCTGGTGATGCCGGTGACACCGTTCGAGATCATGGCGAGCAAGGTGTGGGCGATGGGGCTGGTGGTGCTGCTCGCATGCGCCTTTGCGCTCAAGCTGGTGATCCAGGCGATATTGCAGGTGCCGATCGAGGGCTCCATCGGCCTGTTCCTGCTCGGCGCCGGGCTGCACCTGTTCGCGACCACGTCGATGGGAATCTTCATGGGCACGGTCGCCCGCTCGATGCCGCAGTTCGGCCTGCTGCTGATGCTCGTCCTGCTGCCGCTGCAGATGCTGTCCGGCGGCACGACCCCGCGCGAGAGCATGCCGGAGATCGTCCAGACGCTGATGCTGGCGGCGCCGACCACCCATTTCGTCAAGATGGCGCAGGCGATCCTCTATCGCGGCGCGGGGCTCGATGTCGTCTGGCCGCAATTCCTGGCGATTGCGGCGATCGGCGCGGTGTTCTTCCTGATCGCGCTGACCCGGTTCCGCCGGACCATCGGCACCATGGCCTGAACGGCGTCCTCCGGGACTCTACCGATAGGCCCGTCAGCGGCGGCGCGCCACAGTCTGCCGGTCATCGAAAGGGAGACTCGCCATGCATGCGGTAGACAGAATTCGCGCGTCGATGGATGCGATCTTCCTGACGGGGCTGGCCGCCGGCCTGATGGCGGCCTTCCTGTCGATCATCATGCCGCAGCTTGCATCCATGGGCCTGTAGGGCTTGCGGGGCTGGCGCTTATAATCGTTCTTGGGCGCGCGCCTCCCTTCGTGGCGACGCCATCGGATCGCTGGTCGATCCGATGGCGCGCGGTGGAAGAAGGAGACAATCGCAGCGTCGTTAATTGCCCGAGCGCTGCAGCAATTCGATCAGGTCCTGCTTCCAGAAGCTGGCCGAGGTGTGTGTGCCATGGCCGCGCGTGATCGCGCTTTCCTCGATCAGGCGGAATTTCGCGTTGGGCATGCGCGCGATCGCCTGCTGCGGATAGGGGAAGTTGCGCGGGTTGATGAAGTCGTCGGCTGAATTGAGCCACATCATCGGCGCAGTGATCTTCTCCAGATTGGGCCAGGGATTATAGTTCCGCGAGCTTTCGAAATGATAGATCATGTCGTTGGCATCGCGGCTGGCGATATCCCGCTCGACGCTGCGGCGAGCCGCGGCGATCGCTTCGTCGCGCGTGGGATAGGCCGACTGCGCGGCGAGCGGCGCGGAGCCCGCGACGATCGACAGCGACGAGGCCGTGCGCAGGCCGAGCAGCGGCTGGGTCTTGTACTCGCCGCCCATCCATGCCGGATCGTTGCGGATGCCGTCGAGCATCAGCTGCCGCCACATGCGGTTCAGGCCGGCGAGCTGGACCGGCTCGCACGCCAGCGGCATCAGCGCCTTCGCGAAATCGGGATAGGCCTCGCCCCAGACGAAGGCGTGCATGCACCCCATCGACGTGCCCATGATCAGGCGGAGATGCTTCAGGCCCAACCCCTTGGTGAGCAGGATGTGCTGCAACTCCACCATGTCGTCATAATCATATTTGGGGAAGCGCATATGCATCCCGTCGGACGGCTTGGACGAACCGCCATGGCCGACATTGTCGGGCAGGATGATCCAGTATTTGGTGATGTCGAGGGGCTGGCCGGGATTGTAGAGCTCGCCGGCGAAGCTGGGCGCCAGGAACTGCTTGCCGGTGCCGCCGGTGCCGTGGAGCACCATCACCGCATTGTCGATCTCTCCCTTGGCGTTGCGATGCGGCTGGCCCAGCGTGGTATAGTGCAGCCGCACTTCGGCCAGGCTCTCGCCCGAGCGGAACTGGAAATTCTTGACGATATAGTCGGCTTCCTTGGTCGCCCATTCCTGCCGGGGCAGGGGCGCTGTGGGGCGCGGCATCAGCGGCGGCGGCATGTCGTTCGCGCCGGGCGCGGCGGAGACTTGCCCGGCGGCGGGAGCGGGGGTTGCGGCCGGGCTCGCCGGGGCGGTCGCCGCAGTGGTCTGGAGCAGGGCTGCAAGCAGGATCGAAAACATCGGAAGACCTCGATTTCAGGGGATGAGGAAGGGAAGGCGGCGAGCGCCGGAATGATGGGCGGCGGGCGCCTTGTCCATCGCGCGGGGGCGGGGGGAGGGCGCTGCCGGCATGGTCCTATTGTTTCGCCGTCGGGGATGCGGGGGCGGATGCGGGCCCGGCTGCGGGTGTAGCTGTGGACGTAGTTGTTCTGGGCAGTCTCGGCACGCCCTCGGTCCCGGGCTCGCCGGCATGCGCCTCGAACGAGGAGACATGGTTCATGTTGATGACCCAGCGGCCGTCGACCTTGCGGAAGAGGCGGGTGTTGATGCCTTCCAGCGGATGCTCGGGCCGTTCATTGTGGAAATGGCCGATCAGCAGCGCGGCATCGGGCGAATAGACCTCGATCTTCATGTCGTAGAAGTGGAGCTGCCCGCGCCGCTCGGGCGGGCCGCCATAGCCGCGGATATAATTGTCGAGCGATTCCTGCCAGCCGCTGGAGACGCGTCCGTTGGAGACGAAACGGACGCCGGGATTTTCGAAGCCCGCCATGTAACCGCGAAAATCGCCCCGGTTCCAGGCCTGCTCCATCGCCGCCACCACGGCAAGGATGTCGGCGCGCGCCTTGTCCGCCTCCGCCTGCGATACGGATGCCTTCGATGCGGATGCCTTCGATGCGTCCGGCCGGGCCGCTGCGGCCGGTGTCCCGGCCGAAGCCAGCATGAGCGCGGCCGCCGCCGTCGCCATCCAGATCTGCTTCATTCGTCCCTCCTTACATTCTTCGGGGCAGGCTGTCGGCCCGGCGCACGTCATGCGCGCCGGGCCGTCGCATCAGAACTTCTTCGACACGCTGGTGTAGAAGAAGCGTCCGGCCGAATTGAAGCTCGACGCGTCGAACGCGGCATCGAAATTGCCTTCCAGGAAGGGCGGCATCTTGTCGAGCACGTTGCGCACGCCGAACGTCAGGGACATGTCGGACTGATCGATGTCGAAGCGGAGCTGGAGATCGTGCTGGATATAGTGATCCGCACGCAGGTTCTCGCCGTTCACCAGCAGCGACCCGGTGTTGGTCACCGCACCCACGAAGCGCCCGTTGTAGGAGACGCTGAGATTGTCCAGCGACCAGGTCAGCAGCGCATTGCCGCGGAAGCGGGACAGCGTGCCGTAGGACGAGTTGTAGTTGCCGACGACTTCGACCATCGGCACGCCTGCGGCGGGCGACTGCTTGAAGCTGTCGATATAGGTGACATTGCCCTGGAAGTTCAGCTTGCCCCAGGAATGCCTGGACGTGGCGTAGACGAGCTGCGCGTCGATGCCCTTGATCTGCTGGTCGAGCAGATTGTCGCGCACGGCGATGACCTGCGTGATGCCGCCCTGGGCGTCACGCGTGATGCGGTCGGCATAGCTGCCGTTGAGGGCGTTCTGCAGGATCAGGTAGTTCACATTCGGCGAACCGATGATGTTCTCCTTCTTGATCTTGAAGAGGTCGACCGTCAGCGCCAGTCCGGGCACGAAGCTGGGCGAGTAGACCGCGCCGACCGTGAAGTTCTTCGCGGTTTCCGGCCGGAGATCGGGGTTGCCGCCGCTCAGGATGAAGGCGCCGTTGGAGGTCGTGACCGCCCGCCGGCCGCCGCATCCGGGATATTGCGCCCAGGTGGAGCTGAGGCAGGGATCGGTGATCGCCGAGAAGCCGTTGGTCTGGCCGCCGAACGCCTCGGTGAAGGTGGGTGCGCGGAAGCCCGTGCCATAGGTGCCGCGTATCAGCAGGTCGGAAACCGGCCGCCACTTGATGCCGATCTTCGGATTGGTCGTGCTGCCGAACATATTATAGTCCGAATAGCGGACCGCCGCCTCAAGATCGAGGCTGTGGATCAGCGGCAGGTCCCTGACGAGCGGCACGCCCAGCTCGGCATAGACTTCCTTGATCTTGCGCGTCGGCGGGAAGGCGTCGGGCGACAGCGTGCGCGACACGAACAGGTTCTTCTCCGACAGCGGATCATAGTCGATCGTGTAGGTTTCCTCGCGATATTCGGCGCCCACCGCAAGGTTCACGGTGCCCGCCCACATATCGAACAGCGGGCCGCTGAGGTTCGCCACGGCCGATCGGAGGCTGGACGTGCCGTAACTGTTGGAATCGGCGGTGATGAAGTTCAGCATGTCCGGCGTGACCGAGCCGGTGGCGCCGAACAGGTTGATCGGCACGCAGCCGTCGACCGCGAAGTTGCAGGTGGCGGGGCCGCCCGCCGCCTGGCGGATCTTCGACAGGATCACGCCCCGGCCGAGGAAGTTATACTGGTCCAGATGCTGGTAGTTGAAGGACGTATCCCACTTCCACGACGAGAACAGCTTTCCTTCCAGGCCGGCGATGATGCGGAAGGTATTCGCGCGGATGTTGTTCTGCCGCAGGTTGCGCGAGGTTTCCTCGATCAGCGTGCGGTTGGCGCTCACCGCGACGCCGAAGGGATTGTAGATGTTGTCGGCGGCCACGATGACCGGCGAGTTGTAGACCGGGCCGATCGAATCCGCCGTCAGGAAGCCGAAGGACTTGCGGCGGTTGTAGGACGCCTCGACAAAGGCCGTGATGTTGTCGGTGACTTCGTAATGCGCATTCAGGAAGGCGTTGATGGTCGAGATGTCGGACGCGGCGCTGGTATATTTGAAGAAGTTGATGCCGTCATTGCCCGAGGTCAGCGGATCGTTGGTGCCGGGGAAGACATAGGGACGGAAATCGGCCAGCGAGGTCGCCTGCTGCACGCCTTCCTTGATGATGTACATCGCGCTCGGATTGGCGGGGTTGATGCCTGTGAAGGCGGTCGTGGTGGGCAGCGGATTGCGCTGGTTGCGGCCGCCGCGATCGCGCCAGTCGACGTCCCGGCTGATCGGGCGATCCGCCATCAGGTTGCCGTCGCTCTTGCGCCAGGAGCCGCTGAACATGAAGCCGCCGCGATCCCACTCGTGGCCCATGGTCAGGTCGATCTGGCGGGTGGGGAGGTCGCCGCGGCTGGAGATGCCGTAATAGCCGGTCAGCATCAGCCCGTCATAGGACTTGCGCATGATGAGGTTGACCACGCCCGCGATCGCATCCGAACCATAGATGGCCGATGCGCCGTCCTGCAGCACCTCGACGCGCTCGATGGCGGCAAAGGGGATGCTGTTGAGATCGACCGTGCCGGCGCCCGAGCTGGCGAGAACGCGGCGGCCGTTGATGAGGACCAGCGTGTTGATCGCGCCAAGGCCGCGCAGGCCGACGGTCGCCGTGCCGCTGTTGCCGCGGCCCGCGCCTTCGCCGGACGTGCTGGTGGCGGCGGGAAGCGTGCGCAGCAGTTCGCCGACATTGGTGGCGCCGGTTGCCTTGATCTGTGCCGCGTTGAGGATGTTGACCGGTGCCGAACTCGTCAGGCCGGTGTTGGGCAGGCGCGATCCGGTGATGACGATCGCTTCTCCTTCGTCCGCACCATTTGCCTGAAGCGCGGCCGTGTCCGAATTGGCCGGCACGGCCGTTTGCTGTGCGAGCGCAGCGCCCGCCCACGTCCAGCATACGCTGCCTATGAGTACGAGTCGGATAAGCTTCGTTTTCGTCATCATGTCCCCCTTGTTCCTTAGAATGTCATGAATTGGTAGTTGTTATACCGTATACGTTTTTAGGATGGGCCACAATAGGGTCCGTCGCACAGCCTGTCGGGTGGGGTTTTCGGGGTATCCCCGGTCGGTGCGGGATAATGGTTCGGGACCACTTTTCCGCTGGAGATTCCACGCCTATAGGCATGGCTGCTACCATCGTGTAAAATATACGATATAGACGGCCGCAAGGCGGGTGCTGCACCCTTCGCAGCGGGCGGATGGCGGCGGTCGAGCAATTCCTTCTCACTATGATCTGGAGCTGATTCATGATTACGGGCGCGATTCTTGTCGGGGCGGCGGAAGAGACATCGGGCGAAGCCTATCGGGCGGTCGATCCCGCCACGGGGTTGGCGATCGATCCTGAATTCCAGGCGGCGGGGCCGGAGCATGTGGCGCGTGCCTGCGCGCTGGCGGATGCCGCCTTCCCGATCTTCTCCGAAACCGGGCTGGAGGCGCGGGCGGCGTTCCTGGAAGCGATTGCCGACGCCATCCTGGCGATCGGCGACGCCCTGATCGTGCGCGCCATGGCCGAGAGCGGCCTGCCGCGCGCGCGGCTGGAGGGAGAGCGCGGCCGCACGGTCGGGCAATTGCGGATGTTCGCGGCGCATGTGCGCAAGGGCGAATGGATCGATGCCACGATCGACACGGCCCTGCCGGATCGCGCGCCGCTTCCCCGGCCCGATCTTCGCCGCCGCCATGTCGCGCTGGGGCCGGTGGCGGTGTTCGGCGCGAGCAACTTCCCGCTGGCTTTCTCGGTCGCGGGCGGCGACACGGCCTCCGCGCTGGCGGCGGGCTGCCCGGTCGTCCTCAAGGGGCATCCCGCGCATCCGGGCACCGGCGAGCTGGTCGCGCGCGCGATTCGCGCGGCGGTCGCGGCATGCGGATTGCCGGAAGGCGTGTTCTCCTATCTTCCCGGTCCCGCCAATGCGCTGGGCGGCGCGCTGGTCGCCGATCCCCGGATCAAGGCGGTGGGCTTCACCGGCTCGCGCGGCGGCGGGCTGGCGCTCATGCAGATCGCGGCGACCCGGCCCGAGCCCATCCCGGTCTATGCCGAGATGAGCAGCATCAATCCCGTGCTGCTCTTTCCCGCCGCGCTCGCGGCCCGTGGCGAGGCGCTCGCGACGGCCTTCGTCCAGTCGCTGACGCAGGGGGCGGGGCAGTTCTGCACCAATCCCGGCCTGGTCATCGCCCTGGCGGGAGGGGATCTGGACCGCTTCATCCAGGCGGCGGGGGCGGCGATGAGCATATGCGCGCCGGTGCAGATGCTCACGCCTGGCATCCATGCCAGCTATGAAAAGGGCGTCGCCGCCCTGGACGGACATGGCGCCACCCGGAGCGTCGCGCGCGGGCCGATGGGCGAGGGGGTGAACCAGTGCAGCGGCGCGATCTTCACCACCGATGCGGAGCGCTTCCTTGCCGATCCGGTTCTGGGGCATGAGGTGTTCGGCGCCTCATCGGTCATCGTCCAGTGCGGGGACATGGCCGAGATGGCGCAGGTCATCGCCGGGCTGGAAGGCCAGTTGACCGCGACCCTGCAACTGGATGCCGGGGATGAGCCACTCGCCGCCGGGTTGCTGCCGCTGCTTGAGCGCAAGGTCGGGCGCATCCTCGCCAATGGCTGGCCGACGGGTGTGGAAGTGTGCGACGCCATGGTGCATGGCGGGCCCTATCCATCGACTTCGGATGGCCGCAGCACTTCTGTCGGCACGCTGGCGATCGCGCGGTTCCTGCGGCCGGTCTGCTATCAGGCATTGCCTGCATGGCTGCTGCCGGATGCTCTCAAGCCCGAAAACCCCTGGCGGATCGCGCGTCGCATCGATGGCGAATGGAGCGCCGCAACGGCGTGATAGGCCGTGGGACGGGCCTGGTCCTGCGCGCCATCGCGTGACGGGCGGGCCTCAAGCCGGGCGCTGGAAAGGGATGTGGCGACACGCGCGCGCCCTTTTCCGCCCGGCGGACCGGCATGGAGTGCTGGCAGGTGGCCCATTCTTGCCCCTTGCGGCAGGCGTCGCGCCCGGCGTGCAGGTGGAACGGTGCGGCGCCCGTCTGCCGATCCTCTCCCTCGCGGAAATCCCCTATTCCATTGCTTAAGCACCGACCTGTACGTATATGATATATGAAAATTCGACTGGCCATTAAGAAGCGCTAGAGGGAGAGGAGAGTAATTCACGCCTGGGGCGTTGTGAAGGAGATAAGATCTGTGAAAATTGGGCCCTTCCAGGCGATGGTCGCGGCTCAAGGGTGGATTTTATGCTGCACAGGTCGAAGGAAACCGTTGAAATGAAGACCGTATGAGCCTGATAATCCGAACCCTGTCCGAACAGTTGGTGAGCCTGGTGCGGGACCGTATTTTG
>NZ_JBANFL010000019.1:0-99259 GCF_037154135.1 Sphingobium aquiterrae | reverse complement strand
CATCTTCGCCCATTGGGCGTCCGTCAATACAAAGCGTTACATCCGGAGTGTGAATCACAACTCCAACAAAATGGGAATCCTAAATCCCCACAACCCTTAAACCATCCGCCCCATCGCCCATTCCCCCAGAAAGGCGATGAAGCTGAGGCAGAGGCCGGTCAGGAAGGCGCGATAGGCAAACCCGAGGAAGCGGTATTTCTTGCGCTGGAGCACCTGCCCGTTCTGGTAGATGTCGCGCAGCATCGTGCGGTAGAGCGTCTCGTCATCGTCCAGCCGGTCGATCATCCGGTCGATGAACGCGTCTTCCGACAGGCTGGTGAAGATGCCGAAGAACATGATGTTGGCATCCTCGCCGATCGGCCCGTCGATATGCGTGACCTTGGGCATGGCGGAGAGGATGGCGAACACCGCCGCGACGAAGGCGCCCGCCGCCAGGATCGCCACCGGCAGCAGCATCGTGCCCGTGCGCAGCTGCCCGACGGACAGGGTGAAGACCAGGAAGGCCGCGCCCATCACCATGTTCGCTTTCTGGTCGGCCATCTGGCTCAGTTGCAGATTGCTGGCCATGGACGTGCGCACCAGATGCACCGCATTGGGCACCAGCGGGCGGCCCGCCACGGCCTTTGCGCGCTCTCCCCCATGCTCCCCCGCAGGATCTGTTGCAGGATCTGTTGCAGGCTGTGGCCGGTCCATCATGGCCGATGCATCGCACCATCTGCACATTACGGCAAGATGATGCCCGATTGCCGCCTTATTCCCTTGCCAAAGGGCACAGATTGGGCACAGACCCGCGCACCCTTTTCGCAAGAAAGCAGACCATGACGGATCGCCAGCAGATATTCGACAGCGTGGCGGCGCAGATCGCGCCGTTCAACAAGAAGGAGGCCCCGCTGAGCGAGGCGACCACTTTCGCCGGCGATCTGGAGTGGGACAGCCTGACCGTCATGGATTTCGTCGCGGCGATCGAGGATGAATTCGATATCATCATCACCATGAACATGCAGGCGGAGATCGAGACCATCGGCCAGCTGGTCGATGCCGTCGCCAAGCTGAAGGGCTGACCGCCCCCTCTTCCCACCCCCGTTCGGCGGGCAGCGCAGAGAAGGACGATAGGGCTTCTCTTGCAGGCGCCACCGGCGGAGGATTGAACCGAACGGATTGATGCACATGAACGACGCCGCACATAGCTCCATCACGCCCCGGGCCGCAGCAGCCGACGACGCCCCCGCCGCGACGACCGACCTGTTCTCCAAGTTCGACGCCCTGATCGCAGAGCGCGAGGCGCTGCTGGCGACGGGCGTGCGCGACCCCTTTTCCATCGTCATGGACGAGGTGAAGTCGCCGACGCTGGCCGTCATCAAGGGCAAGGAGACGATCCTGCTCGGCACCTACAACTATATGGGCATGACTTTCGACCCGGACGTGGTCGCGGCGGGCAAGCAGGCGCTGGACGAATTCGGCGCCGGCACCACCGGCAGCCGCGTGCTGAACGGCACCTATCAGGGCCACAAGGCCTGTGAGGACGCGCTGAAGGATTTTTACGGCACCGATCATGCCATGGTCTTTTCGACCGGCTATCAGGCCAATCTGGGCATGATCTCCACGCTCGCCGGCAAGGGCGACTATGTGGTGCTGGATGCGGACAGCCATGCGTCGATCTATGACGGCTGCGCCCTGGGCAACGCCGAAATCGTCCGTTTCCGACACAATAGCGTCGAGGATCTGGACAAGCGCCTGGGCCGCCTGCCCGCCGATGCGCAGAAGCTGGTCGTGCTGGAAGGCGTCTATTCGATGCTGGGCGACATTGCGCCGCTGCCCGAGATGGTGGCCGCCATACGCAGGCACCCCAATTGCATGATCCTGGTGGACGAAGCCCATGGCATGGGCTTTTTCGGTCCCAATGGCCGCGGCGTCTATGAGGAGCAGGGCGTCGAGGCGGATGTCGATTTCGTCGTCGGCACCTTCTCCAAGTCGGTCGGCACGGTCGGCGGCTTCTGCGTGTCGAACCACCCGAAGTTCGAAGTGCTGCGCCTCGTCTGCCGGCCCTATGTGTTCACCGCATCGCTGCCGCCCAGCGTCGTGGCGACCGCCGCCGCCTCCATCCGCAAGCTGATGCATGCGGGCGACAAGCGCGCGCATCTTTGGGAGAACAGCCGCCGCCTGCACAAGGGGCTGACGGACATGGGCTTCACGCTGGGCACGAAGACGCCGCAGTCCGCCATCATCGCCGTCATCCTGACCGACCAGACCCAGGCCGTCGCGATGTGGCAGGCGCTGCTGGAACTGGGCCTGTATGTGAACATGGCGCGCCCGCCGGCGACGCCCGCCGGCACCTTCCTGCTGCGCTGCTCGCTCTGCGCGGAACATAGCAGCGATCAGGTGACGCAGATCCTCGGCATGTTCGCGGCTGCGGGCAAGGCGACCGGCGCCCTCGCCTGAGGAGCCGCCAAGTCCGGCGCCCGACACTGGCATCCGGGGCGGGTTTTGGCCGCCCAAACGTCTTGACGTGAAAACAGGGCAGAGCGGCGCATCAAATCCGCTTTCCCTGATTCCGGTTGTGGATTAGGGTCGCGCGGATGGAAGTCGCATCCATATCGGTGGAAGAGCCACAATGGTGGCGTGTCCGCTTACGCATCACGCTCCCAGTATTGGTCGGCGCGATGCTTGTCTGTGCGCTCGCGGCGCTGCTCTTCTACGCCAGCAGGGCCGCGACCGACCGCGACACCGCGCTGGACGAACAGCGCCACAGCTATGAAGTCATCACCCTCGTCCGCCGGCTGGACGCCAGCATGGCGCGGGCGGAATCGACCCTGTCGCGCTATGTCATCGGCATGGATGCCGATACCGGCCGCCTGTTCCAGGAACAGTGGCGGGACGCCGGCGAGGAGTTGAAGGCGCTCGCCTTCGCCACCCGCACATCCCCCTGGCAACGCGCCTCGATCACCGGCCTGAAGGCCGCCTACAAGGACCGCGGCGCATTGCTGACCGAAATCGGCCTGCGCACCACCTATGACCAGAAGATGGCAGCGCTCGCCCAGTTCCACCAGGCGGGCCAGGCGGAAAACCTCAAACGCATCGACTTGCTGCTCGATCGCATCATCAAGGCGGAGCAGGCGCGCCTGCGGGAACGCAGCGACGCCGTCAACCAGGCCGGCGCGCGCACCAAGCGTTTTTCCGACACATACAGCCTTGTGGGGCTGGCCCTGCTGGTATCGGCCCTGTTCGCCGCCTGGGTGGCCATCACCGCAATGGCCGACCGGCGCCGGGCGCGGACGCTGGCCGAGGCGGAAGCGGCGCGGGCCGACGACCTGGAAGACGCCGTCGCCCGGCGGACCAGCGAACTGAGCACCGCGAACGCGCGCCTGAAGGAAGAGGCGACGGAGCGCGCCGCCGCCGAGGAAAGCCTGCGCCAGATGCAGAAGATGGAGGCCGTGGGGCAGCTCACCGGCGGCATCGCGCATGACTTCAACAACATGCTGGCGGTGGTGGTCGGCGGGCTGGAACTGGCCAAGCGCAAGATCCACCAGGAACCCCAACTGGCCGAGCGGCACCTGGACAACGCCATGGAGGGCGCCAATCGCGCCTCCACGCTCACCCGCCGGCTGCTCGCCTTTGCGCGCGCGGAACCGATCCTGCCCTCCGCGCTGGACGCCGATGCGCTGGTGACGGGCATGACCGACCTGATCGACCGCACCATCGGCGATCAGATCAAGGTGGCGCTCGACCTGCAGGCGAAGGGATGGGCGATCTTTGCCGACCGGCACCAGCTGGAAAATGCGCTGCTCAACCTTGCAGTCAATGCGCGCGACGCGATGGACGGGCGCGGCACGCTGACCATCGCCACCAGGCAGGTCACGCTGGCCGCCGGCGAGGTGGGCGAATGTTCGGCGGGCGATCATGTCCGGCTGACCGTGGAGGATACCGGCTGCGGCATGACGCCCGAGGTGCTCGAACGCGTCTTCGAACCCTTTTTCACGACAAAGCCCGTGGGCAAGGGCACTGGCCTGGGCCTCAGCCAGATTTTCGGTTTCGTGCGCCAGTGCAATGGCGAGATCCGCATGGAATCGACGCCGGAAAAGGGCACGCGCGTCCACCTCTACCTGCCGCGCCGGGTGGTGGTGGGCACGCTGGACAATGCCGCCCAGTCGCGGCGCGCGGCGCGCGACGACATTGCCCTGCCGCCCACGCGCATCCTGATCGTGGAGGACGACCCACGGGTGCTGACGCAGACGATCGCCGCGATCGAGGAGCTTGGCCATCTGCCGGTGGCCTGCGATCATCCGGCCAAGGCAGCGGCCATGCTGAAGCGCCACCGCGACGTCGGCCTCATCATCAGTGACGTCATGATGCCAGACATGACCGGGCCGGAAATGATCCGGCAGCTCGGTTCCGCCCATGGCGCCATTCCGGTGCTGTTCGTCACCGGCTATACCGGCGACAGCAGCGACAGCAGCCTGTTCGAAGGACATATCGTGCTGCGCAAACCCTATACGCTGGGCGCGCTGGCCGCCGCCATTTCTCAGGCGATCAGCGCACCGCACGGCTCGCAAACAAGCGCGGCAGCAGAGTAAGCGCGGCGATCAGCGGCCAGCGCCGCTGCCAGGGGCGGATGACGATGGCCGTCCCCGCATGGCGATTGATCTTCCACGCCAGATAATCGATGCCACCCGCGAATGTGAAGCTGGCCTTGGCCAGGCGCAGGACGGACAACCGCTTCCCCCGCCGCTGCAAGGCCCGCCAGCGGCGCGCCATCGACGCAGGCGAGGCCGCATTGGGCACCGTGCCATGGGGATCGACGCCCGCCTGCCCGGCCAATGCTGCAAGCGTGGCCATGCCGATGCGCGCATAGCGTGCCGGATCGGAATCGACGATGGAGACCGAGCGCCCGGTCTTTTCCGCACGCAGCTCGGCATTGTAGGTCAGCGTGAACCCGGCCTTCCAGACAGCGATCGGCGTCACGTCCTGCCCGGCAGGCAGCATCGGCAATGTCAGGGCGAACAATGTGGGCGCCGCATGAGATACCGCCGCGACCGCCCTGGCGCGCGCGCTTTCGTCAGACCACCAGAGCAGGCGCGTGGGCTGCGCGAAACGCGCCCAGACGGAGACATTGTCCGCGTCCGGCCCGCACAGGCGCGCAAAGTCGGCCTCGCTGAGCACCGCATATTTCGCCGCGAGCCCTTCATGCGCGAAGGGAAAGACATTGGGCGGGATCAGCCTGTTCGCGGTCGCCAGCCAGCCTTTGCCATAGGCAGCGCGATAGTCGGACACGATCAGGTAGAAATCGAGCATCAGCCCGTCGAGATTCTTCTCCCGCAGGCAGGAACCGTAGAACAGCACGGCCCGCGCCGCTCCGGGATAGTGCGCGGCGATGGCCGCCGCCATGGCGACCGCGCGTGGATCGGCAGGCTCGGCCAGTTCGGCGGCGACGAGATCGGCAAGGGAAGTGGCCATGGCAATGCTCTGTTTGTCTTTTATTTTCTGCATTTTTCCGAGTCGTCAGGGGACTCCACCTGACTTGAAAATGCTCTAGAATGGAAATCCGGTTATGGCGAGGATCGCGGAACGATCACGTCATGCGGCATGGCGGACAGCCTATCGCGGCAATCGGACCGCGGCCTTCGGGACGGCCACGACAGGCGCGACATCCGCGTCCGGGTCCAGCAGCAGCGTGCCCAGCTTGAAGGCGGCGCTCAGCGGATCATTCCCGCCGCCATAGCCATATTGCCGCGCCTCGGCCTTGCGGCATCGCCTCTGGCCCTGGAAGATGCCGCAGCGCGCCAACGGATCGGCTTCCGCCGTCGCCCTTGGCGCTTCGCCCGGATGATGCTGGCCACCCGAGAATGGCTGTCGTTCCACGGGCAGCGGCAGGCGATACCGGTCGGGCGCGCGCCTGCGCCCGCACACCATGACCTCCGCATCATCACGACCACCGGAGGATGTGCCGCAACGGTCCAGCGATGTCATCATGTGCGCCTTTTCCAGCGCCAGCGCCGTCGATGACTGGGCGCCGACCGGTGCCGACAGGGCCGCGATACAGGGCAGGGCCAGCGCAAAGACATGCCTTGCCCGCGCGCGCGGCAAATGCAGCCGGATCGCCGACCGCCTCAGGCCGCGAGCCGCAGGAAAGGCACGGGCGCGGTGGAGCGCAGCACGATCGGCCGCCCCTCGCTCGCCTCGAACAGTTCGCCATCCAGGATGACGTTGCTGCGATCGCCCTCGATACGGATCATGTCGCCGCGTTCCAGATGGATGCCCTGCATCCGGCGCGGTCCGTTGCGCTTCATCAGGCCAAAGGCCGCCAGCCGCAACAACGACCCGACATTATGGTCGACCGCCATCAGCTTCAGGCTGCCCAGCCCTCCGCCCGAGGCACCGGGCCGCGCGCCCAGCAGCAGCTTTTCCAGGGTGGTGACGATCAGCACCGCGAACTTCCCGACAAGCTGCCCGTCGCGAATGAGGGAGATGCTGACCGGTCGCGCCCGCGGCGGCATGAACGAGGCGCGCAGGCCGAAGATCAGCGACACCAGCACAGCGATGGCCGTCAGGAAATGGCTGAGCCCGTTCGACAGGCCCAGCGGATAGATCTTGTTGCGGCAATAGAGGATGTAGTCGGCCAGGCCGGCCCCGCCCAGGAACATGCCCAGCACCGGCCGGCTTTCGGCGCGGCCATCCGTCAGCGCGATCAGCTCGCGCGCGACGACATGATCCTCGACCCCGGTCTTGGCGATGTCGACGATCCGCTCCAGTGCCTTGATCGGGTCGCCATGAATGCCAAGGTCGAGCGCGATCAGGTTGGTCTTGCCATTGGGCAGCACCGCGATGGGCGGCACCTTGCCCTTGAAATGCTCGCCCTGATACAATTCGGTCAGCGCGGCCTGCACCGTGCCGTCGCCCCCGTTGATGACGATGACGGCCGGTTCGATCCGGGCAAAGGTCTGCAGCGCGCGGCCGATCTGGTCGACATGCTCGACTTCATAATGAAAGATGTCGGGGTGGTTGGCGCAAAAGCTGCGGACACGCGGAAGCGTCTGCCGGTTGCCCGTCGACCTGGGGTTGGACAGCAGCGCGACCAATACCATGATGTCTAACCGATCCTCCTCTTTCTCAGCCGCGCAGGGGCTTGAAGCTCAAGCCCTGCACATAGTTGAGCACAACATCGACGCGGCGCGTCGAATCGCCCACCGCGAACTGGGTCTTCGACAGCGCCGGCTTGCGCTTGAACACCAGGTCCGAAAGGCTGACGGAGGGGTTGCCCGAAAAGCCGCCGCCATCGCTGCGGTCGCTCTTGCCACTGCCGTCCACATCATGGCGCACATAAAGCGCGTAATTGCCGGGCCTGGGCACGGACACGCACACGTCCATCGCGCCCGAACGGGTCACGGGCACTTCGATGCGTTCCAGATACTGGCGCTTTTCAAGGAAGGTCCGCTCATTGGCGGCGTAAAGCTGCACGCGCAGGATGCCCGTGCGCGCCTTGAAGCCGTCGACATGGACCAGCACGGCAGCGCCATTGCGGTCGCATGCCGCGGCCTGGGGGCCAAGCGCGGCGCCTGCGGTGGCCGGAGTCGCCGCAACGATCAGCGCCGCAAGGGCACCCATCGACACGGCCGGAATTTTCAACATGACCAACACTCTCCTGGCAGCTATAGCCCGCCGGACGCCAAGGCCGGCGGACGAAGCCCCTGTTCGCCCCGCAGGATTGATATGGGCACCGTTTGCGGCCAAAACATGGTGATGGAACGACCACATATTGAAAATGCTGAGCGCCACTGACCGATATATCGCGCGCTTGATCGCCGTTCCGCTCCTGGGCACGCTTGTCCTGGCATCGATGCTGTTCGTGCTCGACAAGATGTTGAGGCTGTTCGACTTCGTCGTGCAGGAGGGCGGCCCGGTCAGCGTGGTCTGGCGGATGCTGGCCAGCATGATCCCGGAATATCTGTCGCTGGGCATCCCGATCGGGCTGATGCTGGGCATCCTGCTCGCCTTCCGCAAGCTCGCGACATCCTCGGAACTGGACGTATTCCGTGCCGTCGGCCTCTCCTACGGCCGGTTGCTGCGCGTACCCTATATGTATGCCATCGGCCTTGCGGCGATCAACCTGGCGATCGTCGGCTTTGCCCAGCCCTATTCCCGCTTCGCCTATGAACGGCTGCGATTCGAGCTCCGCTCGGGCGCGCTGGGCGCCTCGATCAAGGTCGGCGAATTCACCACCCTGGGCAAGCGCATGACCATCCGCATCGAGGAGAGCGAGGATGGCGGGCGCAACCTGCACGGCATCTTCGTGCGCGCGAAGGGTAATGAAGGGCAGACGCTGGCGGTGACGGCGGCGCAGGGCACCTTCATGGCCACCGACGATCCGGACACCATCATCTTCCGCCTGAAAAATGGCGTGCTCGTCCATGACGCACCGGGATATCGCACGCCGCGCATCCTCAGCTTCTCCAGCCACGACCTGCCCATCGACCTGCCGAAGATCGAGAATTTCCGCGGCCGGGGCGATGCCGACCGCGAACTGACGCTGCCCGAGCTGGTGCGCGTGGGGCATGCGGAGACATCCAGCGCCACGCTGCGCAACGAAGTGCGCGCCAATTTCCATTTCCGCATGGTGGAGGTGGCGATGATGCTGCTGCTGCCGATGGCCGCGCTCGCCTTTGCCGTGCCGCCCAAGCGCTCCACTTCCGCGCTGGGCGTGTTCCTCTCGATCATCTTCATCGTCACCTATCACAAGGTCAACGAATATGCCGAAGCGGTGGGCGCGCTGGGCAAGATCGACCCGCTGTTCGCGCTCTGGGTGCCCTTCCTGCTGTTCGCCGGGCTCATCCTGTGGATGTATCATGTCCTCGCGCAGCGCGCCGGCGGCCAGCCCATCGCCGCCCTGGAATTCGCCTTCGCCAAATTCGGCAAATGGCTCGCCCGCATGATCCGTTTCGGCCGGCGCAAGATGCACAGGGAGCCGGCCCCCGAATGATGCTGCAATTCTTCCCGTCCCGCACCATGGCCTTCTACATGGCCAGGCTGTTCCTCGTGCGCAGCTTCGCCGTGCTCGCGCTGCTGGTGCTGGTGCTCCAGACGCTGGACCTGCTCGGCCAGACCGGGGATATCCTGGCCCATCCGGGCAATGGCAATGCGGAACTGCTCCACTATGTGGCGCTGCGCGTGCCGCAGATCATTGCCCGCTTCCTGCCCTTTTCGGTGCTGCTCGGCACCATCATCACGCTGGCGACGCTGAACCAGAACAGCGAAGTGATCGCGATGAAATCGGCCGGGCTGTCCGCGCACCAGATCCTGGCGCCGCTGATCGTGGCGGCCATCGGCATTGCGGGGCTGAGCTTTGCCTTCAACGAACGGGTGGTGGCCCGCTCCACCGCCGCGCTCGACCTGTGGGAGGCGGTGGATTACGGCCCCGTCCCGCGCGAGACCGGGGTCAAGACCAACATCTGGGTCCGCGAAGGCGGCGACCTCATCACCGCCGGTTTCGTCGCCGGCTACGGCCAGGGCACGCTGCTGCGCAACATCGAGATTTTCCGCCGCATCAACGACAGCCTGATCACCATCATCCGCGCCCCGCGCGGCAGCTTCGACCGCAAGGCCGGCAAGGGCTGGATATTGGAGGAGGCGCAGCAATTCGATGTGGCGCGCGGCACCTCCCGCATGCTGGGCACGGTGCATCTGGGCGACGGCGTGCGCGCGGACCAGTTCACCCTGTCGAAGGTGAATGCGGACGGCCTGTCGGTGCAGCCGCTGCGGCAGGCGATTGCCGACCTCAAGGATGCCGGCCGGCCCACCGCCTCGCTGGAGGCAAGCCTGCTGCACAAATTCTCCGGGCCGCTGTCTTCGATACTGATGCCGTTGCTGGGGTCGGTCGCGGCCTTTGGCCTGGCGCGATCGGGCCGCCTGTTCATCCGTGCGGTGATCGGCATGGCGCTGGGCTTTGCCTATTTCGTGGCGGACAATTTCGCCCTCGCCATGGGCAATCTGGGCGCCTATCCGCCGCTGATGGCCGCATGGGCGCCGTTCCTGCTGTTCCTGCTGGTGGGCGAGACGGTGCTGATGCGCACCGAGGAATAGGCCAGGGAAAAGGGCGCCGGGTTTCCCCGCGCGCCCCTTTTCCCGGTTCAACAGATGATCCGACAGGACTGGCGCGCTAGCGCGCCCGCATCGTGCTCTGCGCGATCTTGCCGATCAACGGCAGCATGCCCGCATAATTGCCGCGCTGATAGGTGGACTGTTCGCCCAGCACCGCCACCATGCGGCGATGCGCCTTGCCCAGCGCATGATAGGGCACGCTGGGCAGCAGGTGGTGCAGCGCATGGTAGCGCAGGCCCACCGGCGCCCACAGCGGCGCGAGCAGCGCGGGCGGCGGGACGTTCACCGAATCCAGATATTGCGCCGTCACCGTCATCGCCTCGCCCTCATTCTCCCACAGATGGGCGACCAGCGTGCGCAATTGGTTGAGTACGGTCATGCCCGAATGCACCGCCATATAGACGAGCAGCGGCTTCCAGCCGACAAGCGCGACGCTGCCGACCAGCGCGAGGGCGAACAGGCACGCGCCCGCCTCCTGCCAGAACCACTGCCGCTTGAATTCGCCTTCGGGCGCGCGACGGCGATAGGCGGGGTTGATCGAAAGCGCCGAATATTGCTCGCGCACGACACGGCGCAGCGGGGGGACGACAAGGCAGAGCGGCGTCAGCACGCCGAAGCGCAGGATGAGGCCGATGGGCGCCAGCGCCGCGGCCACGATGAACAGCGGCAGCGTCCACGGCTTCATCAGCGCCAGCGGCAGATATTCCGGGTCGTTCGCCGTGCCATAGCGGGTGCGGGCATGATGCTGCGTATGCACGCCTTCATATAGGAAGGACGGGATCATCAGCGGAATGCCGACCAGCAGGTTCCAGGTGAAGCGGAAGCCCGGCAGCGCGCCCTTGCGGATATGCGTCAGCTCATGGATGAAGCCGGAGGCGCGATACAGCGCCAGCATGGCGACCAGCCCGGCCCCGATTGCCAGCGCCACATTCTGCGCCAGGATCGCGGTCGCCAGGGCGCCATAGCCCAGCAGCGTCGACGCCAGGAAATCGGGCCAGTAGATCGCCGGATTGGCGACGGAGAGATCGCGCGTCAGGTCGGCGGCGGCGCGCAGCATCGCGGCATCGTCCGGGATCGGCGCCCGCGCGGCGGCGGGTGCGATAATCGTCTTATGAGCTGTCATGGGGCCTTTCCTAAGCGGCAATTGCGCGCAGAGTGTGGCAGCAAGTTGACACAGGCATCATCCGGAAAATCCCTTGTTGCCGCGCTTGACAAAATATGCGCGAGCCACGCAGTGCTACGCTACCCCTTCCGCAAAGGCAGCGCCGTGGCCCAGACTGACGTAGTAATCTCCCCCGTTTCCGGCAAGGCCGACATCAAGGCCTTTGTCGCACTGCCCTGGACCATTTATGCGAACGATCCCAACTGGGTCGCGCCGCTGAAGGGGGAGGCGCACGCGCTGATCACGCCGGGCAAGAACCCGTTTTTCGACCATGCCGAGGCGCAATATTTCCTCGCCCGGCGCGGCGGCGAGATCACCGGCCGCATTTCCGCCCATATCGACCGGCTGGCGCTGACCATCACGCCGGAACAGGGCATGGGGCCGGGCACCGGCAATTTCGGCATGTTCGAGGCGAAGGATGCGGAAACCGCCGCCGCGCTGATCGCCGCCGCCGAAGAGTGGCTGCGCGGCAAGGGCATGACGCGGGCGCTCGGCCCCCTCTCCCTCTCCGTCTGGGAAGAGCCCGGCCTGCTCATCAAGGGCCACGATCATCCGCCCACGGTGATGATGGGGCATAACAGCGCCGCCTATCAGCCATGGATCGAGGCCGCCGGATATGAACCGGTGAAGCAGCTCAACACCTATGAGCTGGACATCACCCAGGATTTCCCGCCGCTGATCCAGCGCATCGTCCAGTCGGGCGAGAAGAACCCGCGCATCGTCATCCGCAAGGTCGACAAGGCGAAATTCGAGTCCGAAGCCGCCATCATCATGGCGATCCTGAACGACGCCTGGGGCAAGAACTGGGGCTTCGTGCCGATCACCGACACGGAGATCGCCTTTACCGGCAAGAAGCTGAAACCCATCGTGTTCGAAGACCTGATCCGCATCGCGGAGGTGGACGGCGAACCCGTCGCCTTCATGATGACCCTGCCCGACCTCAACGAAGCGATCAAGCCGCTGAACGGCAACCTCCTCCCCTTCGGCTGGGCGAAGCTGCTCTGGTGGCTGCGCAAGCCACAGGTGCGCACCATGCGCGTGCCGTTGATGGGCGTGGTGCAGAAGCTGCAGTCCTCACGCCTCGCCAGCCAGCTCGCCTTCATGATGATCGAGTTCATCCGCCGCGACGCCATCACCAAATATGGCGCGACACGCGGCGAGATCGGCTGGATATTGGAGGATAATCAGGGGATGGTCGCGATCGCGGAAGCGATCAACAGCCATGTGAACAAGGTCTACCAGATCTACGCCAAGCCGCTGTAAGCCCCCCCCCTGCCGTGCTCCTGCGCAGGCAGGAGCCCAGGGCCCGACACGCAACGCCGCGTCCAGTATCCTGGGCTCCTGCCTGCGCAGGAACACCACGGCACGCGCGGCCTATTTCTTCAGCCGGTAGCCGCTGCGGAACATCCAGCCAATCACGCACAGGCACAGCGCGATCATCCCGGCGATGAACGCCATCGAGAAGCCGATACCTACGTCGCCCTTGCCGAAGAAGGTCCAGCGGAAGCCGCTGATGAGATACACGATCGGGTTGAACAGGGTGATCGTGCGCCATGGTTCCGCCAACATGTGGATGGAATAGAAGGCGCCGCCCAGGAAGGTCATGGGCATCACCACCAGCAGCGGGATCACCTGCAACTGCTCGAAGCTCTGTGCCCAGATGCCGAGGATGAAGCCGAACAGGCAGAAGCTGATCGCGATCAGCGCCATGAAGGCGAACATCGCAACCGGCCGCTGCACCTCCAGGTCCACGAACAGATGGGCGGTGGCGAAGATGATCAGCCCCACCGTCATCGACTTGGTCGCCGCCGCGCCCACATAGGCGATCACCGTTTCCACGGCGGAGACGGGGGCGGAGAGCAGCTCATAGATGGTGCCGGTGAATTTGGGCATGTAGATGCCGAAGCTCGCGTTGAAGATGCTTTCGGTGAACATCGACAGCATGATGAGCCCCGGCACGATATAGGCGCCATAGGGGATGCCGTTGATCTGCGTCATCCGCGACCCGATCGCCCCGCCGAACACGACGAAATAGAGCGAGGTGGTGATGACCGGCACGGCGAGCCCGGTGAGCAGCGTGCGGGCGAAACGATGCAGTTCGAAGAAATAGATCGCCTTGATGGCGTGGAGATTGAGGGTCATGCCGCGACCTCCGGCTGCTGGTGGACAAGGCTGACGAAAATATCCTCCAGCGAGCTTTGCCGGGTGTCGAGATCCTTGTAGCCGATGCCAAGGTCGCCCAGCGTGCGGAGCAGCGACGCGACGCCTGTGCGCTCCGCCCGTGTGTCGAACAGATATTCGATCTCGTTACCGTCCGCCTTCAACGTCAGCTGCCAGTCGGCAAGCGCGGGCGGCAGCGCGGCCAGCGGCTCGGTGAGGAACACCGTCAGCGTCTTCTTGCCGAGCTTCTGCATCAGCGCGGTCTTGTCCTCGACCAGCATGATCTCGCCCTTGTTGATCACGCCCACCCGGTCGGCCATCTCCTCGGCCTCCTCGATATAATGGGTGGTGAGGATGATGGTGACGCCGGTCTCGCGCAGCTGGCGCACCAGCCCCCACATGTCGCGGCGCAGCTCCACGTCGACGCCCGCGGTCGGCTCGTCCAGGAAGAGCACGCGCGGCTCGTGGGAAAGCGCCTTGGCGATCATCACCCGGCGCTTCATGCCGCCCGACAGCTCCAGCATCTTGCTGTTGCGCTTGTCCCACAGCGACAGGTCGCGCAGGATCTTCTCGATCAGCGCATCGTTGCGCGGCTTGCCGAACAGGCCGCGGCTGAAGCGCACCGTGTCGATCACCCGCTCGAACGCATCGGTGTGCAGTTCCTGCGGCACCAGGCCGATGGCGCTGCGCGCGCCGCGATAGTCGCGCACGATGTCATGCCCGGCGACCGTCACCGTGCCGTCGCTCGCCCGCACATTGCCGCAGACGATGGAGATCAGCGTCGTCTTGCCCGCGCCATTGGGGCCAAGCAGCGCGAAGATCTCGCCCTCCTCGATCTGCAGGTCGATGCCCTTCAGCGCGGAAAAACCGGAGGCATAACGCTTGGTCAGCCCCGAAATATCGATGATGGATGCCATAGGAAAAATATGCCCCTGTCGTTGGCAGAGAAGTAAGGGGCAGTCCCGATATTGCAAGCGCGTGCCCGACATCTATCGGCGCATCGCCCGGCATATTTGCGGATGCCGGCGCATTTGCGGATAAGGGTGACGCCGCCCTGCCCACACGCTAGGGAGGGCGGCATGAAACCCGCGCTCGACATCGCCCGATCCATATTGGGCCAACCCTGGCACTGGCGCGGCACCGGAACGGACGGGCGCGATCCCGGCTTCCAGCCCGACGATCTGGTGACGCAATTGCTGCTCAGCCGCGGCTGCCCGCGCGACGCGGTGGAGCAGCATCGCAACCCCACCATCCGCGCCTTCATGCCCGATCCCAGCCTGTTCCGCGACATGGACCGCGCGGCCGAGCGGCTGGCCGATGCTGTGCAGGCCGGCGAGCAGGTGACGATCTTCGGCGATTATGACGTGGACGGCGCGACCAGCGCGGCGCTGCTTGTCCGCCTGCTGCGCGACCTTGGCCTGGCTGCGGGCAGCTATATCCCCGACCGGCTGATGGAAGGCTATGGCCCGTCGGGCGAGGCGCTGGTGCGGCTGGGCGCGCAGGGGGCAACGCTGATCGTCACCGTGGACTGCGGCGCGCAGGCATTCGAGGCGCTGGCGATGGCGCGCGACGCGGGCGTGGACGTAGTGGTGGTCGATCATCATAAATGCGCCGCCGCCCTCCCCGCCGCCTTCGCGCTGGTGAACCCCAACCGGCTGGACGAGAGCGACGAGGGCGCGGCCCATGGCCACCTCGCCGCCGTCGGTGTCGCCTTCCTGCTGGGCGCGGCCTTGCTGCGCACGTTGCGCGCACGCGGCTGGTTTGCAAGCCGCGCCGAGCCCCGGCTGATGGACCTGCTCGATCTGGTGGCGCTCGGCACCGTGGCCGATGTCGCGCAGCTGCGCGGGCTCAACCGGGCCTTCGTGGCGCAGGGGCTCAAGGTGATGGCCGGGCGGCGCAATATCGGCCTTGCCGCGCTCATCACCGCCAGCCGCCTCAACCGCGCGCCGTTGTGCCATGATCTGGGCTTCGCGCTTGGGCCACGCATCAATGCGGGCGGACGCGTTGGCCGGTCCGATCTTGGCGTGCGCCTGCTCACGACGGAAGACCCGCAGGAAGCGGCCGCCATTTCCGCCGAACTCGACCGCCTGAACGAGGAACGCCGCGCCATCGAGGCGCAGGTGCAGGAAGAAGCCGAAAAGCTTGCAGAGGCACAGCATAACCGCGCCGTCGCGCTGGTCGCCGGGCAAGGCTGGCACCCCGGCGTCATCGGCATCGTTGCCGGCCGCCTGAAGGAAAAGCTGGGCCGCCCGGTCATCGTCGTCGCGCTGGACGAGGCGGGCGTCGGCAAGGGCTCCGGCCGGTCGATCGCCGGGGTCGATCTGGGCGCGGCGGTGCTCACGGCGAAGGACAGCGGCCTGCTGGTCGCGGGCGGCGGCCATGCGATGGCGGCCGGCCTTACCGTCGCTGCGGGCGGGGTCGATGCCCTCGCCGAATTTCTCGACAGCCGTCTTGCCGCCGACGTCGCGCGCGCTTCAGGCGAGCGCGCCCTGCTGATCGACGCCGTATTGAGCCCCGGCGGCGTCAACCCCGATTTCGTCGCCGCCATCGAGGCGGGCGGCCCCTATGGCATGGGATGGCCCGCGCCGCGGATCGCCACCGGCCCCGTGCGCCTGATCCGCGCCGACATCGTGGGCACGGGCCATGTCCGCGCGATCGTGGCCGGCGACGATGGCCGATCGATCAAGACGGTCGCCTTCCGGCAGGCGGAAAGCCCGCTAGGCCAGGCCCTGCTCGGCGCATCGCGCGACCGGCGGCTGTGGCTGGCGGGCCGCGCGAAGATCGATGACTGGGGCCCGCGCCCCGCCGCCGAACTGCATGTGGAGGACGCCGCCTGGGCAGATTGACTCGACATACGCACGCGCCCGTCACCGAAGACTGCAAAGAGGGTTGACCCCACCAATCGAACCCCCTAAGGCCGCCTTCGCTTCTGGCGACGCCCATCCGTGGCGCCGCCCGTGGCCCCTTCGTCTAGCGGTCTAGGACGCGGCCCTTTCACGGCTGAAACACGGGTTCGATTCCCGTAGGGGTCACCAAAATACTCTCCCAGAGAGTATCAGAAGGTGCCGGGAACGGCGGATTTCTGCGGTTTTTCGTGGTATAGGTATCCCATACGGAGCGGTCTTGGACCACCGGATACCAGCATATTGATGGTATGTCTGATGGTAGCGCGGCCCTCCCCCAAAAGGAGATACCATCATGGCGCTTACCGCCGCTGCGATCAAAAACGCCAAGAGCAAAGCCAAGCCCTACAAGCTCACCGATAGCGATGGCCTGTTCCTTTATGTGACGCCGAATGGCGGGCGCTACTGGCGGATGAACTACCGCCATCTGGGCAAGCAGAAGACGCTGGCTTTCGGGGTCTATCCCGACACCGGCCTTGCCGACGCCCGCGAGCAACGCGACGCCGCCCGCAAGGTTCTGGCGAAGGGGGATGACCCCGCCGAGAAGATCAAGATGGATCGCATCGCCGCGACCGTGGCGGCGTCCAACAGCTTCAAGGCCGTGGCCGACGAATGGCTGGTGAAGGTCGAACGCGAAGGCCGCTCCGCCGTCACGATGAAGAAACTGCGCTGGCTGCTGGCGTTCATCAATGCGTCGCTGGGCAAGCGACCTATCACCGCCATCACCGCGCAGGAGGTTTTGACCATGCTGCGCAAGATGGAGGGCAAGGGCAAGTATGAGACAGCCAAGCGGCTGCGCAGCACATGCAGCCAGATATTCCGCTATGCCATCGCTACCGCCCGCGCAGAACGTGACGTGGCCGCCGACTTGCGCGGGGCACTGATCGCGCCCCAACCCGTCCACAGGGCCGCTATCACCAGCGCCGACAATGCAGGTGGCCTCTTGCGGGCCATCGAGGCGTTCGAGGGCTTCGCCAACACCAAGGCGGCGCTGCAATTGCTCCCCCATGTGTTCGTTCGCCCCGGCGAGCTACGCCATGCCGAATGGGCCGACTTCGATTTCGACAAGGCGCTGTGGACGGTCCCGGCACACAAGACGAAGATGCGCCGCGCCCACACCATCCCCCTATCCCGGCAGGCGCTCGCGATCCTCGAAACCATCGAGCATGATGCGGATTATAGCCGCTTCCTGTTCCCGTCGCTGCGTTCCGTTGACCGGCCCATGTCGGAGAACACCATCAACGCCGCCCTGCGGCGCATGGGCTTCGCGCAGGATGAAATGACCGGCCACGGCTTTCGGGCAATGGCGGCGACTTTGCTCAACGAGATGGGCCTATGGCATCCCGACGCGATCGAGCGCCAGCTTGCCCACTGCGACAACAACGCCGTGCGCCGCGCCTATACACGCGGCGAGTATTGGGATGAGCGCGTGCGCATGATGCAGCACTGGTCCGACCATCTCGATTTCCTGCGCGATGGGCAGAAGGTCGTGACCGGCAAATTCGGGAAGGTGAAAAGCCAAGCCGCCTGATTGCAAGCTGTCAACATCGCCGTGCCCTCGCCCACAAGAGACGAAGGCACGGCGACAGGATCAAACGCCCAACTCCTCCCGGTAGCTTACCGGATCGGCAATCCAGCGGTTAATAGCGGACTCGCGCCAGCCCGCGCCGTGGACGCTGATCTTCACTTGGCGGGGAAAAGTGCCTTCGCCCATCTTGCGATAGAGCGTCGTGCGGGAAAGCCCGGTGCGGGCGAGAACGGTTTTCAGTCTTATGATACGGTCAGGGCTATTCATGGGGCAATCTCTTCAATTCAGGATGTTGCACGCGCCCCCGGCCACGAGCATTGGATGCCTTACCGTCCCGGACAAGAGCCTTCCGGGCGCGCAGGCTGTCCCGCTTTGAGGTTACGGTGGACGCTGGCGGCAATCGGCGGTCAGCGGCGGAAAACGGCGGAACTTGGCATAGGCTTTTCACTGACCTCGATCAGTGCAGATTTTTTCCCACTCTGTGCCAAAATCCCATGCGCAGCCTTCGCAGCCGCCCCTTTCCGGGGGGCAGCCAAAAGGCGCTAGGCCGAGTCTGTCATAGGATGCTCCTTTGAAAGGACCACCGCCGCAAGCGTCGTGAAGCAGGAACTCATGCTCACTCGCTACCTGTTCGTTGTCAAGGAAGCCGATACCGTATCGCCCCGTCCCATCCGCGTTGAACTATAACGCTAAGTGTTATATGCAGTGACAGAAGCAGGAGAACCGCCATTTCGCGCATCTTCAAAAATGGATGGTTCGAGCGCTTCGCGCGCAAGGAAGCGGATTGCGGACGCTTCGCTTCGCAAGGCGGTGGAGCGCGCGGAAAGCGGTCTGGTGGATGCCGACCTTGGCGGCGGCGTTATCAAGCAGCGCGTCGCGCGCACCGGGCAAGGCAAGTCAGGCGGCTATCGCACGCTGATCCTGTTCAGGCAGGGTGACAGAGCGATTTTCGCTTTTGGGTTCGCCAAGAATGCGCAGGCGAACATATCAAAGGTCGACCTGGCCTTGCTCCGCAAGGCCGCGAGCGAGGCGCTGGAATGGAGCGGTGAGGAACTGGACCGGCTGATGGCGTCGGGAACGCTGGTAGAGATAGACGATGGGAACGGTGATGAAGGATAAGGGCTATCGCAGCGAGATCGCAGGCGCGATCCATGAGATGATGAGTGACGCGCATGACGCGGGCGTGGTGTCGCGCGCGACGCTGCGGACCTTTGACGAGGCGTGCCTCGCCCCGGCCCCGGCGCTGGCAGGTGATGAAATCCGGGCGATCCGCGAGCGCGAGCATGTCTCGCAGCCGGTGTTCGCCGCCTATCTCAATGTCTCGCGCAATCTCGTGTCCGATTGGGAGCGTGGCGTGAAGCGGCCCGGTGGCCCTGCCCTGCGCCTGCTGTCGATCATCCAGCGCAAGGGGTTGCAGGCTGTCGCCTGAAGCGACGTGCTGCAATTCACCTGATTTTCGGACAACCTGACCATCAAAGCCACGAATCCGGCAGAGGAATAGGAGAAAAAAGCCCCTGACGTGCGCGAGCTTGGATTGGTCGCAGCAGTTCAGGCAAACGAATGGAAGCCTCCGTTGCAAGCTGCCCAACTTCAACAACCAAGCGATCTAGATCATTAGCCCTCAATTGGAAGCTGGGAGGGGCATCTGCCACAATGGCATCAATGCGTCCTTTGGCGTGATAGTTCGCCCCCCGTATCGTCGGCCTCAAGGGAATGTCTGGAAAGGCTACCAAAACATCAATGTAGAACTCCCATGGTTCTACCCCAGAGTTCCAAGAGCTACCCTGAATCATAAGCATCTCGGTAAAATCTTGCCGCTCACATCGAAAAGTCCGTCCTACCTTGGTGTAGCCTCTTGCTTTCAATATGGCGCGATGAAGTGAGGTTCCAAAAATATCGCCCAGCGATTTTACCGGCATACTCGCCACCCCCATAAATATTACAGTCCGGCTTATAACAGAAGATAATGGAGGACGGGTTGTTGACATTAACACTCTGTCGGAAAACACATGATCCCGTCAGGAAGGGCGACGCAAATCCAAGGGTTTCCGCTGACCACGGCATTATACAGTTATTTTTGCTGCCCGACTGCCTGAGAAACACTGTCGGATTGGCGTGGCATCCGACAACCTCATCATTAGGGGGTTCCGTCAGCGGTATTTCGGCGTTATCCGACTTTACCCTGTTCGACCTCCAAACGCTCCACTTCGCGTTCAAGCACTTCCCGTATGAAGGCAGCGCGCCGCTGACGCCCGACCAGTTTGTCAATCCGATCGCCCAGACCTTCGGGCAAACGGACATTGGTTGATTTCAAGTTGAGCGGTGGTCTTCCCATATTGTCGTCGTAGCCGTGCATGACACCTGTTCAACCTGAAGCGGAGTAACCGGCACCTCTTATTGCATATTTCTTGCCTTTCGGGCTATAAGCGGTGCCGGTTATCGATTCCGGGCGGGCATTCCGTCTTGGAATGGCTGAAGGAAGGCAGGCTGATGACAAGCTTCCGAGCGAGCGATTCGAGAATCGTTACATCCCGTCGCGCTTTGCTGCGCGGTATGACCGTCGCGTCGGTCGCCATGCCGATGATCACCTCACCCTGGAGCGGTGCGCTGGCGTCGCTTCACCAACGCTATGAGGACGAACCCGCGACCATTGCGCGCACGAAAGAGGGGCGGAGCATCAGCCGCTTCCGCTATCACAATGCGGAACGGCGCTGGTCGCTAACGGAAGTCGTTCCTTTCCACGAAAGCCGGTTTTCCAACCCAGCCCTGCATTACGCAGGCTTCGTCTGTCAGCAGGCGCTATGCGCCTATCTGCTGGACGTGGGCTTTGCCGATGAATGGAACGCCCAGCACATCAAGCAGGACATCGCCAAGGCGCTGGCCTACGCCAATGCATGCGGCTTCGGCCATGACTGCCCGGACATGGCGCGGCTGGCGGTGGTTCTCTCGCCCTACTGGAAGTGGGGCTATCACTATGACGATTGGGAGGAAGACCGGCCCCAGACGGGTGGCTTCATCCCGGCCACGATCACGCCTCTTGTGCGTGCCTTGGTGGACCGCGTCCATGACGTGACCGGCCACCCACGCCCGAAGGGTTGCCAGCGCGGCCCACAGTAGGCGCAGTCATGATGCTGCGTACCAACGCCGATCATCTGCCCACCCCAATCCGGGATGAGCTTCTTCATATCACCACGATCCTGTTCGAGACGTTCGAGGAAACGACCAAGGGCCGATGCTCCGAACATTTCCGGGCGGGCCGCATCCTCACCCTGATCCTGCACGGTCCCCATGCAGAAAAGGATTGGGCAGAGGTCGCGCCGGGGGAAGCATTCCGGCTGCTGGCGATCGTCAACGATCCCCGCCTCGCCCGCAGCGACCGCGACTGGCGGCTGGTGCGCGACCGGCTTCGCCGCGCATGGGAGCATGGCGAGATCGCCCGCCCGGTGCGGCTGTCCGTAGAAAGCCTTGAGCGGATCAACGGTGCTCTTGTCGAGGGCAATCCCTATTTCGTCACGATCGCCGAACAGGGCATCGCGCTCTACCAGATGGAAGGCTTGCGGCTGCAAGAGCCGCGCCGCCTTCCGGTGCGGGAACGGGCTATCCGGGGCGTCGCGGAGTTCATCCAGTGGCATAAGCGCGGAACGGATTTTCTGGCGGGCGCGGCTTTTTATCGAAAGCGGGGCGATGCACCGATGGCGGCGCTGATGCTGCATCAGGCGTGCGAGCATTTCTATCTGGCCGTGTTGCACTCGATCAGCCTGCACGCGCCGCGCACCCATGCGCTGGATGAACTGCGCGAGGCGGCGGAAGCACTGGACCCGCGCCTGTGTTCGGCATGGCCGCGAGAAAGCCGGTTCGAACGTCGCGCATTCGGCTGCATCCGCCGCGCCTATGTCGAGGCGCGCTATGGGCGATCCTACCGCATTTCGGGAGAGGAACTGGCGTGGGCGTTCGCGCGGGTGGAGATACTGGCCGACCGTGCGGCGTGCGCCGTTGCCGACCATCAGGCGTCGCTTGCCGCAAGCCTGCCAGCCCCAATGCTTCCGCCACCAGCGGAGCCGACGACGGCGATAGCTCCGTCCCGACCTGCTCACAGTGCGAACATGCTGCAACGCACATGGCGGATCGTGAGACATGTCGCCCCGCCACGGAGCCGGTGGAATCCGCTCATTCCGGTTCGCCGTTTCTGGCGGTCGGACGGGCTCAAGCGCGGGGTTGACCATTTGCCCTTGGCGATGATCGGCCTGTGCCTTTTCATGGCTGGCGCAGAGGCAACGCTATGGCGGATGAAGTCCGCGCAGGCCGTCCGTTCCAAACCCGCAGACCTGTCCGCCGTGCTGGACTTCGACGTGCGCGCGGACACCGTGCTTGGCGCGGTCATGGACGTTGCGCAGAGGGCTGGCTACCGGGTCAAGGCCAACGATGACATTTGGGCGGTGCGATGGACCGGAGCCTATCGCGCGAAGGCGACCACCTTCGATGCGCTGGCGGACATTCTCTATGGCTCCGGCCTGTGTCCCGCGATCCGGGAGGGCATCATCACTGTGCGCTACTGCGACAAGAGCCGCCCGCCCATCGTGGCGACGATCGAGTATCAGGCGCTACCTGGCGGCAGCGTGACGATGGAGGTGCCGCAATAGGCGGCATTCGTCTGCGCGATTCAGGTGGCATTCGGGATGCCGGTACGCAAGAATATCGCCATCGCGCTTTGGGGGGATAAAGTGGAATTAGAGGATCGGACGCGCAGCACAGCGGATCGCAGGATTGCGCTGCTGATCGACGCGGACAATGTGCCGCACAGCAAGATCGCCGAAATGCTGGCGGAGCTTTCCAAATATGGCACGGCCAACATTCGCCGCGCTTATGGTGATTGGGCCAGCGCGGGCCTCAAGAACTGGAAGGACAAGCTGCACGATTTCGCGATCCGGCCCATTCAGCAGTTCAGCTATTCGAGCGGCAAGAACGCCACCGACATTGCGCTGGTGATCGACGCTATGGAATTGCTCTATACCCAGAAGCCCGACGCCTTCTGCCTCGCATCGAGCGATGCGGACTTCACGCCGCTTGTGATGCAACTCAAGGCCAATGGGCATGAGGTCTACGGCTTTGGCGAGCGCAAGACGCCCGCGCCGTTCGTCAACGCCTGCACGGCCTTCCTCTATCTCGACACATTGGACGAACCGCTGGTAGCGGCCGCACCCATGGAACCGGCGACAAAGCCCAAAGCCAAGGCAAAAGCGGGAGACAAGGCAAAGCCAGCGCCCGTCGCGAAACCAGCGGGAAAGCCGCTGTCACAAGACACCAAACTCGTGACCATATTACGGGGGGCAGTCGAGGCCACAGCCCGAGAAGATGGCTGGGCGGCTATGTCGGCGGCGGGACTCGCCGCGCGAAGGCAGGCTCCGATCGATCCGCGTAACTACGGCGTCAGGAACTTCACGGCGCTGTTCGAAGCCACGGGGCTGTTCGACATAGCGCGCGTCGAGAACGGGCAAAGCTATGTTGCGGACAAGCGCAACAAGGAACATTCCCAGCAACCCAGCCGATAGCATCAGCCGTCTATTCCGCCCTGCTCCGCCTCGAATGCGCGCTTGCCCTTGCGCTGCCAGAGGGCAAGCGCGTTTCCCCGTTCGTCGCCGCGCAACCTGTCCGCGACCGTGAGGAACGCGCCGTAAAGCGTGGCGCGGTCATCGTCGGTCAGTTCAGCCAGTCCCGCCTTGATGACGAGGCCGCCGAGTTCAATGAGATGCCGCGTGCGTTCACGGCGTTTGACGGCCCAGTCCCGCATGTCGGTTCGCGCCTTTCGTGCCTCAAGCCGATGCCGCGCCGCCGTCGAGCGGGAGAGTGCCGCTCTGTTGGCCAACAGGTCCGCCCGCAGGCTTGCCGCCCTTGCCGTGAAAGAAGGCCGAACCTGCCTTGCGCCAGCCCTCCTTTGTGGCGGCATCCTTCACCGTCGCGGCATGAAGAAGCGCCCCGGCCAGCAGATCGGCATCGAGCGCATCGGCTCCGCAAGCCGTCACCAGTTCGCCAAGCTGTCGCACACGCCGTTCCTTGAGCGCCTTGGCCTTGTCGGCAAGGGCTTTGAGTTCCGAATCAAAATCGCGGGGTTTACGCATCGCAAAGTCTCCATTGAGTGACGATGCGATCATGATAAGATGATACTACCCACAGCGCAGCAGAGTCGCCGTGACAGTCTGACACCGCCTAGTCCCGTCCGAGAAAATTTCGAGAAGGGCGCGCTTATACGTCGTGCCGACGTGCGCTTAAGGCAGTAGATGGTATGTCGCTATGGCGATCTACCACTTCTCCGTTCAGGTCATCGGTCGCGCGCAAGGGCGCAGCGCCGTTGCAGCCGCCGCCTATCGGGCGGGCGAGCGCCTGCATGACGAGCGGCTGGACCGCGACCATGATTTTCACGCCAAGTCGGGCGTCGAGCATAGCGAAATCATGCTGCCCGACGGTGCGCCCGAACGCTTGGCGGATCGGGAAACGCTTTGGAACGAGGTCGAGGCGACCGAGAAGCGCAAGGACGCGCAGCTAGCCCGCGAGGTCGAGTTCTCCATTCCGCGCGAGATGAATCAGCAACAGGGCATCGCGCTTGCCCGCGATTTCGTAAGTCAGGAGTTTGTCGAACGCGGCATGATTGCCGACCTGAATGTGCATTGGGACATTGGCGCGGACGGCCAGCCCAAACCCCATGCCCATGTCATGCTCACCATGCGCGGGGTGGGCAAGGATGGTTTCGGCGCGAAGGAACGCGACTGGAACAGGACCGAGCTTGTCGAGCAATGGCGCGAGCGGTGGGCGGATCACGTCAACACCCGGCTTGCCGAACTGGATATTGATGCCCGCATAGATCACCGATCCTTGGAAGCGCAGGGCATCGGGCTTGAGCCACAAGACAAGATCGGCCCCGCCGCGCAGCGCATGGGCGAACGCGGGCTTGAGTCGGAGTGCATCGAGAATCACCGCGCCACCGCGCAGCGCAACGGCGAACGCATCATCGCGGAGCCGCGTATCGCGCTGGACGCCATCACCCACCATCAGGCGACGTTCACCCGCCGCGACATGGCGATGTTCGTGCACCGCCACACGGACGGCAAGGAGCAGTTCGACCGCGTCATGAGCGCCGTTCGCGCTTCGCCCGACTTGATCGCTTTGGGCAAGGACGGGCGCGGCGATGATCGGTTCACGTCGCGCGAGATGATCGAGACGGAACAGAGGTTGCAGCGCGCATCGGAATTGATGGCCGAGCGCGAGCGGCACCGCGTGGACGAGAAGGCGCGCGAAGCAGCTTTGACCAGCGCGGACGGGCGCGGGTTGGAGTTGACCGGCGAGCAGCGCGCCGCGTTCGAGCATGTGACGGCCGAGCGCGGGCTTAGCGTCGTCGTCGGTTACGCCGGAACCGGCAAGAGCGCGATGCTTGGGGTTGCGCGGGAAGCATGGGAGCGCAGCGGATTCGAGGTGCGCGGGGCGGCGCTGTCAGGCATCGCGGCGGAAGGGTTGGAGAACGGTTCGGGCATTGCGTCGCGCACCATCGCCAGCATGGAACATGGCTGGTCGCAGGGGCGCGACCTACTGACTTCGCGTGATGTGCTGGTGATCGACGAGGCGGGCATGGTCGGCACGCGCCAGATGGAGCGCGTGCTGTCCCATGCCGCCGACGCCGGCGCAAAGGTCGTGCTGGTAGGCGACCCGCAGCAGTTGCAGGCCATCGAGGCGGGCGCGGCGTTCCGCGCGATCCACGAACGGCACGGCGGCGTCGAGATCACGGAGGTTCGTCGCCAGAATGAGGGCTGGCAGCAGGACGCGACCCGGCATCTTGCCACCGGCCGCACCGGCGAGGCGATCCGGGCCTATGCCAACCATGGCATGGTCCACGCCGCCGACACGCGGGAGCAGGCGCGCAGCGAGCTGGTCGAGCGCTGGGACCGCGAGCGCACCGCCGCGCCCGATCAAACGCGGATCATCCTCACCCATACCAATGACGAGGTGCGCGAACTCAACGAGGCGGCGCGCGACCGGATGCGGGCGGCGGACGAGCTTGGCGATGATATTCGCGTAAAGACAGAGCGCGGCGCACGCGCCTTCGCATCAGGCGACCGCATCATGTTCCTTCGCAACGAGCGTAGCCTTGAGGTGAAGAACGGCACGTTAGGCACCGTCGAGAACGTGAATCAGCAGGGCATGACCGTCCGCACCGATGACGGGCGCAGCGTCGCGTTCGATACGAAGGACTATGCCCATGTGGATCATGGCTATGCCGCCACGATCCACAAGGCGCAGGGCATGAGCGTGGACCGCTCGCATATGCTCGCCACGCCGGGGATGGACCGGCACGGCTCCTATGTCGGCATGACGCGCCACCGCGAAGGCATGGCGCTCCACTATGGCCGCGACGACTTCAAGGACGACGCCCGCCTTGTTCGCACCCTGTCCCGCGAGCGCACGAAGGACATGGTGAGCGACTACCGCCAAGTCGAGCCTGCCCGCGACCCGGCGCGGCAGTTCGCGGAGCGGCACGGCATCAGCTTTGGCGAGCGTGTCATGGAGATTGCCCGCGCCGGGGCGGAGAAGGCGCGCGGGATCTTCGACGGGCTGCGCCTCTCGCTGCCCGGTCAGGATCGCGAGGCAGCGCCCGCGCCCGAACCCCGGCGCGGTATGTTCGACGGTCTCGACCTCAGCGGCGCTATGCCCAAGGCCGAGCGCGACCCGGCCCGCCAGCAGCAGCGCGAGCATGACCCGCAGCCGATCCGCGCCGGGGGCTTGCGCGGGGCGGTCGAACGCTACGCCAAGGCGCTGGACGCTATCCGGCAGACCCGCGCGCAAGGTATCGACCCCATGCCCCATCAGCGCGAGGCGCTGGATCGGGCTGGGCAAGCATTGGACGCGATCCGGCCCCAAGGCTCCACGGACTTGGGCAGCGCGTTCCGGGGCGAGCCGGAGTTAATCCGCGAAGCGGCGCAAGGGAGCAGTCATGACGCCGTGCGCGCCATGCAGGCCGAAGCTGAAATCCGCATAGACCCCCTCCAGCGCGCCGACCGCTTTGTCGAAGGATGGCAGCAATTGCGTGAGCAGCACGCCGAGTTGGTGCGCGACGGCAATTTCAGAGGCGCGAAGACCACCGCGCAGCACATGGCCGACATGGCGAAAAGCCTTGAGCGCGACGCCCAGCTTGAATCCGTGCTGGGGCTGCGCAGCCGCGAGCTTGGCCTTGAGATCGGCGAAAGCATGGGCCGCAGCCTGTCGCGCGACCTCGCCGATAGCATCCCCTTCGATCATGGCCGGAGCCTGGGGATCAGCCACTAGCAAGGAGCATGAGACATGGATGACGAGCAATCGCTGTTGAATAAACCCGAGCTACAGAAGGAATCCGCCGGGCAGGCGTTCGCGCGGCTGGACCGCCGGATCGCGATGATGGCGCACGCGGTCGAGCATCTGGCGGCGGAGCGCGCGAGCATCGACATTCCCGACTACAGCGCGACGCTCGGCCAGATGAACACGCGCCTCGCCGCCGTCGCGCAAGGACTGGCGGTCATTGCCGAGAAGCCGGCCATGCAGTTGACCCCAGAAGGGCTGGCGGCGCGGATGGATGCGGCCGCCGAGAAATCCCGCGCGGCCGACAAGGCGACGCTCCGGGAAGCGCGGGAGGGGCATCAGGAGGCGGCGCGGATCATCCACGGATTCGTCGAGGCCGTCCGTGTGACAGGCGAGCAGCGCAGGTGCCTGATATGGGCAGGCGGCGGCGGACTAGCGGCCGGATGCCTGCTGTGGTCGATCCTCCCCGGCGTCGTCCTGCGTGCCTTACCGACAAGCTGGCATATGCCGGAGAGCATGGCGGCTCACATCATCGGCGAGCCGACGCTTTGGGATGCGGGAACCCGGATGATGCGCGCAAGCGATCCCGATGCGTGGACAGCGATCACTACCGCCGCCAAGATGCTGCATGACAATCGTGACGCCATCGCTGCCTGTGAACAGGCAGTGGCCAAGGCCGCACAACCGGTACGATGCACGATCAAGGTGGGACGATAGGATGGTGACGAGATCATGGGGTTCTCCTCGAGAATCCGACCGGAAGGTACTACGCTATTTTGGGAGCGCGTGGCCGGTCAGCTTCGCTAGCACGCAGTCGGACTGGCAAGATGTGCATAGACCGCGACAGCGCGCCCGATCCGCCTAGAATCGTATTCTGATCCCAGCCGTCCCCTTCACGCTATATCCGTTACCGAAATCGGCAACCGCCGTATCGGCCGCCGCCTGGGCATAGAGCGTGATCCGGTCGTTCCAGCTATAGCTGCCGCCCAGCCCCAACTCGCCCCACAGGGCCCGCTCGCGGTTGACGATGGGGGTGCCGGACACCTTGACGCCGCTGTCGGGTAGCCATTCATAGTTGAGGTTCACAATCGCATAGGCATGGCTGCTGCGGTTGCCGCCCGAGCCGGTGCTCCAGCTGTTCTGATGATCGATCGACAGGCCCCAGCGCGTTTTCAAGCTGCGGCCCTGGTCCGCCGACACCACCGCCCCCATGGGATCGGTGAAGCGATCGAAGCTGACATGGGCATAGGCCATCTGGATCTGCGGCGTCACGCTCAGCTTGCCGCCGATCGGCGCGCGCTTGCCCACTTCCAGGCTGAATACCTCGCCCATGCCGTCATTGCCGCTGGCGAGCGTGCCGAGCACGTTCGACTTGAGGTCGCTCGTGAACCAGGAGACCTGCGCCTGGCCGTCGGCATAGAAGCCGTCGGGACCATACCAGGTCAGCGTCGCGCCGACGCCATAGCCCTTGGCACCGATCGCGCCATTGCCGAACAGCGAGGTGACGGAGGTATTGGCCTTGCCATATTGCGCCGTGAGGCCGCCGATCAGCGCCGCGCCGTCGCTCCGCTGGGCGAAGGCGTGGTCGACGCCGATCTGCATCTGCCAGCTGTCGATGTTCTTGTCGGTATGGCTGGTCGAGAAGACCGGCTGCGGGCGCTGGCGCGCGCCCTCCATCCGGCCCCAGATGCCCGTGCCAGCCTGGGTCGGCGTGCCGGCCCAGGAACGGTTGCCTACGCGCTCCTGCAACGTCGGCAGGCCGGTCAGCGCCAGCAGCGTCTGCGCATAGCCTTCATAGACCGGCACGCCCGGCTGATAGAGCGGCGGCGGCGGCACGACCGGCTGGTCGGGATCGATCGGGGTCGTCGTCGGGTTGGTCAGCGCCGAACGCAGATACCAGTCACCGTCATTGGGGTCGG
Source organism: Sphingobium aquiterrae (assembly GCF_037154135.1). Classification (NCBI taxonomy): domain Bacteria; kingdom Pseudomonadati; phylum Pseudomonadota; class Alphaproteobacteria; order Sphingomonadales; family Sphingobiaceae; genus Sphingobium; species Sphingobium aquiterrae. The sequence continues at coordinate 70,180 of NZ_JBANFL010000019.1, read as the reverse complement.
TGACGCCGTTCTTGTAGAGGCGATAGGCATAGGCACCCGCCACCACCGCTGGCGCGCCTTGGAACTGATAGTCGCCGTTCAGCGTGAAAGTGCCGTTGGATGCGCCCGCGATGTCGATGATCTTGATGCCCTCCACCGTCTGGGCACCCAGGCCGTTGCGGTTGATGATTGTGACACCGGTTGTGCCCGAGGTCGCGCCATTCACCACCAACCGGTCGGTCGGCGAGGCGTCGTCGCCCAGCGCGGTCTCGATCTCCAGTGTGCCGCCATTGCCGACATAGTTGCCGGTGACGGTCAGCGTACCGAACCCGCCCCGGCCCGGCGCCACCACGCCGCCGTTGCTGATGCCGCCGACCCGGCCGACACCCTCCAACCGCGCCGCCGCTGTAACATCGACATTGCCGCCCAGCGCGCCATCGACCGCCAGCGTGCCGAGCGCGACACGGGTCTCAGCGACATAGCCGCTATTGTCGCCGGTGACAGCCAGCGTGCCAGCGCCGTCCTTGGTCAGGATGCCGGGACCCGACAGAATGCCGCCCAGCGTGAAGGTCGTATCCTGACCGGTCAGGATCGTGCCGTCACCGGCAAGCGTGAAATCGCGATTGCTGGTGAAGCTGGCCGTGGTCTTGAGCGTGCCACCGTCGACGCTGATGCCGCCCGCGGCATCGCCCAGATTGGCGTCCGCCGAAACGGCAATCGTGCCGCCGTTGATCGCCGTGCCGCCGGTGTAGCTGTTGATGCCGCCCAGCTTCAGGGTGCCGGCATCTGTCTTCACCAGTTGCGTCGCACCCGTCAGCGCCGCATTGATCGTGGCGGTATAGGCGCTGCCGGCCGCCGTACCGTCGCCGACGCGGATGGTCGATTGCGGCCCGACGAGCGCCAGCGTGTCGCCCTGGATGGTGTAACCATCGACCGCGAATTGCAGTCCGGCCGCGCTGACATCGCCCTGGCTGTTGTCGATCGTGACAGTGCCCGGCTGGCCGGCAAACACCGCGAAAGCGCCATTCGCATAGGCGGCATTGACGGCGCCGTTCGCATCCGTCCAGTTGTCGCCGGTGGCTGCGACGTGCCAGATGCCGTTACCGCCGTCCACGGTGGCATTGAACTTCGGCCCGGCATCTCCATCCCAGAAGTTGAGCGTCAGGTTGCCGCTGTTCACCAGATTGACCTGGCCCGCGACCGAAGTTTGGACCGTGACCGCGTTCCCCGCCGGCAGGGTGCCAAGGGCCAAGCCGTTGTCGGTGAGCGTGCCGCCATAGTTGAACACACGGTAGATGCCCGGATCGAACGCGCCGCCAGTCGGCACGCCGACGTTCAGCATACCATCGAGCGTCAGATTACCGCCGACATCGACCAGATCGTTGAGCGGACCGCCGACCGTGCCGGCCTGGCCGAACGCGACATTGATCGTCGATCCCGCCGCCAGCGACAGGCCGCCCTTGATCGTCAGCGTGCCCGGCAGGCCATCGATGCCGCCCGGATTCAGCACGCCGCCATCGGCCACCGTCACGTTGCCGCCGATCATGCCGATACCGCCCAGCGTGGCGCCGCCATTGACCGTCGTCAGGCCCTTCGCCGCCGACTGGTCGCCATTCACGAACAGCGTGCCGGCGTTGACGATCGTCGGCCCCGCATAGCTGTTCGCACCGGTCAGAGTCAGCGCGCCCGGACCGTTCTGGTTCAGCGCGCCGGTGCCGGCGATCAGGCTGGCGAAGGCGACATCGTCCGATCGGTTGAAGGCAAGCGTGCCATTATCGACCACATCGCCCTGGATCATGCCCGTCGCGCCGCCATTGCCGAGCTGCAACGTGCCGCCCGAGACGGTCGTGCCCCCGGTATAACCGTTGGTGCCCGTCAGGATCAGCGTGCCGAGATCGGTCTTGTTGAGCGCCGCCGTGCCGGTCAGGACCGACGCGATCGTCGCGACATAGCCCGCGCCCGTCGTCGTGCCGTCGCCGACCCGGATGTCGGCGCTGGCGCCGACGAGCGTCAACGGGTCGCCCTGGATAAGATAGCCGCTGGTCGCGAACTGCATGCCCGAGGCGCTGACAGTGCCTGCGCCATTGTCCACCGCGACCGTGCCGGGCGCCCCCATGAAGACGGCAAAGCTGCCGTTCGCATAGGCGGCGTTGACCACGCCGTCCGCATCCGTCCAGTTGTCGCCGCCCGCTATGGCCTGCCAGATGCCGTTGCCGCCATCGACGCTGGCGTTGAACTTCGGCCCGGCATCGCCGTCCCAGAAGTTCAGCGTCAGGTCGCCGCTGTTCACCAGATTGACCTGACCCGCGACCGATGTCTGGACTGTGACGACATTGCCCGCCGGCAGGGTGCCGAGCGTCAGCCCATTGTCGGTCAGGGCGCCATCATAGTTGAACACGCGGTAGATGCCGGCGCCAAAGGAGCCGCCAGTCGATACGCTGACATTGAGCGTGCCGTCGAGCGCCAGGTTGCCGCCGACATTCACCAGATCGTTGAGCGCACCGCCTACGGTGTTCGCCTGGCCGAACTCGAAGTTCAGCGTCGACCCCGCCGCCAGCGCCAGATTGCCGTTGACCGTCAGCGTGCCCCGGCCGTTGCCGGGCGCCAGCGTGCCGCCGTCGGCAATCGTCACGTTGCCGCCGAGCGTGCCCGAGCCGCCCAGCGTCGCGCTGTTCAGCACACTCGTCAGGCCCGTCGCCGCCGACTGGTTGCCGTTGACCAGCAGCGTGCCGGCTTTGACGGTGGTCGTGCCGGTATAGCTGTTGGCACCGGAAAGCGTGAACGTGCCGGTGCCGTTCTTGACGATCGACCCGTCATTGCCGGCAATCACGCCGGAGAAGGTCGTGCTGTTGCCGGTGCCGAGCGCGAGTGACTTGTCGCCGAGCGCCACCGCGCCGCTGCCGCTCAGGTCGCCGATCGTCGTGCCAGCGCCAGTCAGGCCGGTGATGTTGAACAGCGCGCCGCCATTCACCGCCACCGCGCCGCCCGAATAGAGCGCGCCATTGCCCACCAGCTCGAAGCTGCCGGCCGCGACGGTGGTGCCGCCGGTATAGCTGGTCGCGTTGAAATAGCGGACAGCGCCGCCCGGCGCCGAGATGACGACGCGGCCGCCCGTGCCGCCGCCGATCCCGCCATCGGTGATCGTGCCCGTCCAGTCGGTGAAGGAATTGCCGAAGCCGAGCGTCAGCGTCTTGGAACCAAGGGCAATGCTGCCGTCGGCGGCGCCGTTCAACTGGATGACTCTCGCGCCGGTGTCGGTCTGGGAAATATCGAAGACCGTGCCCGAGCCGATCACCAGGTTGGCAGCGCCAATCGTGCCGACGCCCGCCAGCGCCAATGTGCCCCCGGCGATGATCGTGCGGTTGCCATAGGTGTTGGCGCCCGTCAGCGTCAGCGTGCCGGAACCCAGCTTGTTGAGGAAGTCGCCGGCGGCATTGCCGGGTCCATCGCCGATTGTTCCGCTCAGCGTGACATCGAACGTCTGGGTATCAATGCTGTTGGAAGTCGGGCTGCCCACGAGAATGTTGCGGGCGGAGGTGAACGCGGCACCCGCCTGCAACGTGCCGCCCTGGAGCGACAGCACCCCCGACACATCGCCCAGATTGGAGTCGCTCGACACCTGCACCGTTCCGCCGACGACCGTCGTGCCGCCGGTATAGGTGCTGGCGCCGCCCAGGATCAGTGTGCCGCTGCCAGCCTTGACGAGGGTCCCGCCGCCGGAAATTGCCCCTCCCAGCGTCGCGGTCGTACCCGCGTCGCTGATGATCGTCCCGGTGCCGTTCAGCGTCACTGCGCGGGTGCCAGCGAGATCGGCGGTGGTGTGCAGCGTGCCATCGTTGAAGCTAAGGCCGCCGGCCGCGTCGCCCAGATTGGCGTCGCTCGAGATCTGCAGCGTGCCGCCGTCGATCGTCGTGCCGCCGGTATAGCTGTTGGTGCCGCCCAAGATCAGCGTGCCAGCGTCGGTCTTGACCAGCTGCGCGCCACCCGTCAGCGCCGCGCCGATGGTCGCGACATAGCCGGCACTCGCCGCCGTGCCGTCGCCGATGCGGATGATCGCCTGTGTGCCCGTAAGATTGATGGCGTCGCCGACGATGTCGTAGCCGCCGGTCGCGAACTGCATGCCTGCGACATTGATCGGCCCTTGGGTGCCATCGACCGTGACAAGGCCGCTCATGCCCTGGAAGACCGCGAACGCGCTATCGAGGAACGGCGCGTTGATCGAACCGTCATCCAGCGTCCAGTTGTCGTTGCCGCCGGTGCCCTGCCAGATGCCGTTGCCGCCGGTGATGATGCCGTCGTTGCGGCCGCCCGCGACGCCGTCCCAGAAGCGCAGCGCCAGGCCATCGGTGTTGATCAGGTTCACCTGATTGGCGACCGAGGTCTGCACGTAGAAATTGGTACCCGGAGGAATGGTGCCGATGGCGAGACTATTGTTGGTCAATGCGCCGGTGTAGTTGATGACGCGATAGATGCCGGGGCCGAAGCTACCCCCGGCACTCGCGTTGACGTTGATGGTGCCGCCCAGCGTGAGGTTGCCGCCCACGGTGATCAGATCGTTGAGTGCGCCGCCGACGGTATTCGCCTGGCCGAAATCATAGTTGAGCGTGGCGCCGCCCGCGAGCGACAGATTGCCGTTGATCGCGAGCACGCCCGGCGTCGCATCGGCAAGGCCGGGGTTGAGGCTGGCGCCGCTCGCAACGGTGACGTTGCCGCCGATGATCCCCGCGCCGCCCAACATCGCACCGCTGTTCACGGTGGTAGCGCCGGTCGCTGTCGACTGGTCGCCATTGATCAGCAGCGTTCCGGCATCGACACTCGTCGTGCCCAGGTAGCTGTTGGCGCCCGTGAGGGTGAGAGCGCCGCTGCCCTGCTTCACCAGCGCCCCCGTGCCGGAGACGAGGTTGGCAAAGGTCAGGTCGTCGGAACGGTTGAACGCCAGCGTGGCGTTATCGGTCACATCGCCCAGGATCGAACCGCTGGTGCCGCCGTCACCAAGCTGAAGCGTTCCCGCGCTGATCGTCGTGCCGCCGGCATAGCTGTTCGTGCCGGTCAGGATCGTGGTGCCGGTGCCGGCCTGGACGACCGCGCCGGTGTCGGAAATGACCCCCGCAAGGTTGAGCGTGTCGGAACGGTCGAACACCAGCGTGCCGTTGTTCGCAACATTGCCCAGGATCGAACCACTCGTGCCGCCATCGCCGAGCTGCAACGTGCCGCCCGAGATCGTCGTACCACCCGCATAACTGTTGTCCGCCGTCAGCAGGAACGTGCCGTTACCCGCCTTGGTGAGCGCCCCCACGCCCGAGATCGTGCCGTCAAGCTCGAAGGTCGTACCCGCATCGGTAAACACCGTGCCGGCGCCCGCTAGCGCCACAGTGCGCGCGCTGGTGATATCGGCCGTGGTGCGCAGCGTGCCGCCGGTGAAGGTGATCCCGCCTGCGGCATCGCCCAGATTGGTATCAGCCGAAATCTGCAGCGTGCCGGCGTTGATCGTCGTGCCGCCGGTATAGCTGTTCGTGCCGGTCAGGATCGTGGTGCCTGGACCGTTCTGGTCCACCTTGCCGGTGCCCGAGATCAGCGACGCGAAGGTATAGCCGGCGTCGGTGTGGTTGAAGTTGACGCGGCCGTTCGCGCTCGTGACGACATTGGCGGCAGTCAACGTGCCCGCCCCCGTCGCGGCGGCCCCTTCCGCACCGCCGATGTTGAGCGCCGCATTGCCCGGTCCCATCGTCAGCGTGCCGCTGCCGACCACGGCCGCGCCGCCATTCGCGACAGTCAGCACGCCCGTCGTTGAAGCCGTGTTTGCGAGCGTGAGTCCGGTCGCCGTTTCGAACCGCGATCCGGCCCCCGAGACGGTCACGGCGCCCTGAGCCGAACCCAAGGCACCGATCCGCGCCGAACTCGCCGCCTGGACTGTGCCGCCGTCAAGGACGTTGAGCGCGCCCGTCCCGGCAACGCCGATTACCAACACTTGTGCGGTATCGGTGGTGCCGAGGCTGGAGCCCACACCGCGGACGTTGACCGTTCCGTTGCCGTTTACACTATTGCCGATCCCAATGGCAGCGCTGGCGACGCGTCCACCATTCTCGATGTTCAGAATGCCGGTGCCACTGCTGCCGACGGAGCTGTTGCCTGTGGAGACGACCTGCGCGTCCGGGCCGGTCACCGTCATCGTCGCCGATTGCCCCGCAACATCGGCAACGCGGAAGTTGGTGGTGCCGGTGATCTTGCCGCTGCCCTCGACAAGCAATTCGCCGTTATTGACGCGGGTCTGGCCGGTATAGCCGCTCGTGCCGGTCAGGGTCGTGGTGCCGGAGCCGGCCTGCTCGAGGGCGCCTGCGCCCGTGATCGCACCGGCCAGCGTCATGGCGTTCGAGCGATTGAAGATCAGCGTGGCGTTGTTCGTCACGTTACCGGCGATCGAGCCGGTCGTGCCGCCATTACCGAGTTGCAGCCTGCCCGAGGTGATCGTCGTCCCGCCCGTATAGCTGTTGTCCCCGGTCAGGATCAGCGTGCCCAGATCGGTCTTGGCGAGACTGCCCGTGCCGGAGATCGTGCCGCCCAGCGTGAAGGTCGTGGTCGCACCGGTCTGGATCGTGCCGGCACCCACCAGCACCACATCGCGGCTGCTGGTGATGTCGGCCGTGGTGTTCAGCGTGCCGCCGTTGAAGGTCAGGCCGCCGGTGGCGGCGCCGAGATTGGCGTCGCTGGAGATACGCAGCGTGCCGGCATCGATCGTCGTGCCGCCCGCATAGCTGTTGGCGCCCGTGAGGGTAAGGACGCCGGCGCCCTGCTTCACGAGCGCGCCAGTGCCGGAGACGAGGCCGGCGAAGGTCACATCGTTCGAGCGGTTGAACGCCAGCGTCCCGTTATCGACGACGTCGCCCGGGATCGAGCCGCTCGTGCCGCCGTTGCCGATTTGCAGCGTGCCGTCCGAGATCGTCGTGCCACCCGCATAGCTGTTCGTGCCGGTCAGGATGAGCTTGCCGAGATCGGTCTTGTCGAGCGCGCTGGTGCCGGTCAGTTCGGAGGCGATGGTGGCGGTGTAGCCCGCGCTCGCCGCCGTGCCGTCGCCCACGCGGATCGCCGCGCTCGGCCCCACCAGCGTCAGCGGATCGCCCTGGACGAGATAGCCACTCGTGGCGAACTGCAGGCCGGAGGCCGTCACCGCACCGCCGCCATTGTCCACCGCGACCGTGCCGGCCGCGCCGGCGAAGATCGCCATGGTCCCGTCGGCATAGGCGGCGTTGGTGCCGCCGGCCATGTCGGTCCAGTTATTGTCGGTGCCGCCCAGGTGCCAGGTGCCGTTGCCGCCGTCGACCACGCTGTTCACCTTGGGACCGGCATCGCCATCCCAGAAGCTGAGCGAGAGCCCCGCCGAGTTCACCAGGTTGACCTGCCCCGCGACCGAGGTCTGCACGGCGACGAGGCTGCCGCCGGGCATGGTCCCGAGATCGAGCCCGTTATCGGTCAGCGTGCCGCCATAGTTGAACACGCGGTAGATGCCGGCGCCGAACGTGCCGCCGGTGGGCACGCTGACATTGATGGTGCCGTCCAGCACCAGATTGCCGCCGACATTGATGAGGTCGTTGAGCGCTCCGCCCGCGACATTGGCCTCGCCGAACTCGAAGTTCAGGACCGATCCCGCCGACAGCGTCAGGTTGCTGTCGATGGTCAGCGTGCCGGGGCTGTTGCCCGGCGCCAGCGTGCCGCCATTCTGGACGAGGACGCTGCCGCCGATGATCCCCGAACCACCCAGGGTCGCGCCGTTCGCGACCGTGACCAGGCCGGTCGCGGCCGACTGATCGCCATTGATCCGCAGCGTCCCCGCATTGACGTTGGTTGCGCCCAGATAGTTGTTGGCGCCGGTCAGGATGGTCGTGCCGGTGCCCGCCTGGGTCACCGAGCCGCTGCCGGAAATGACGCCGGCGAAGCCGATCTCGTCAGACCTGTTGAACACCAGCGCGCCGGCATTCGCGACATTGCCGACGATCGAGCCGGTCGTGCCGCCGTTACCGATCTGGAGCGTGCCGGCCGTGATCGTGGTGCCGCCCGTATAGGTGTCGGCCGCCGTCAGGGTCAGCGTGCCCGCCCCCGCCTTGGTCAGCCCGCCGGCGCCGGACACGACGCCGCTCAGGTCGAAGCTGGTGCCGGCGTCGGTCAGGATCGTGCCATCGTCGACGAGGGACGCATTGCGGCTACTGGCAATATTCGCCGTGCTGCGCAGCGTCGCGCCGTTGAAGGTCAGGCCGCCGCTGGCCGCGCCGAGATTGGCGTCGGCCGAGACCTGGATTGTGCCGGCATTGATGATGGTGCCGCCGGCATAGCTATTCGTGCCGGACAGGATGGTCGTGCCGGTCCCGTCCTGCCGGACCACGCCCGTGCCCGAGATCACGCCTGCAAAGGTCAGGTCGTTCGACCGGTTGAACACGAACGCGCCGTTATTCGCCACATCGCCGACGATCGAGCCGGTGGTGCCGCCATTGCCGAGCTGGAGCGTGCCGGCCGTGATCGTCGTGCCGCCCGTATAACTGCTGTCGCCGGTCAGGATGGTCGTGCCCGCGCCGGACTGGCTGACGGCGCCGGTGCCCTGGATGACGCCGGCATAGGTGTAGCTGTCGGACCGGTTGAAGCCCAGCACACCGAAATCATTGACCGTACCGCTGACGATCGACCCGGTGGTGCCGCCATTGCCCAGGATCAACGTACCAGCGTTGATGTTGGTGACGCCGGTATAGCTGTTGTCGCCTGTCAGGATCCAGAGCCCCGCATCGTTCTTGGCAAGCGAGGTCAGCACCGTGGCATTCTGGTTGCCGATGCTGGCCCCCATGACGTTGTCGCCGGCGTTGGTGCCGCCCAGCGACACCACGCGCGCGCCGTTTCCGGAATAGGACACCGCGCCGGTATTGTTGAACACCACCGCGCCGCTGCCCGAGGACTCGATCGCGGTCGTGCCCACGCCCAGCGTGAACTGCCGGTCGGTCGTATCGCCCGTGCCGGTATAGCGCAGCGTGCCGCCCGATCCGATCACCAGGTTCGCGGCAGCGTTGGAGGACATGCCGATGCTGCTGGCGACGCCGCCATCGGAGAGCTTATCGACGCTCAGCACGCCGCCGCTAATCGTCGTCACGCCGGTATAGTTGCTGGCCTGGTTGGTCAGCCGCCAGGTGCCGGCATCGGTCTTGGTCAGCGAGGTCGTGCCCGTGCCGGGATTGGTGACCTGCGCCGCCAGGATGTTGTCGCCGGTGTTGGTGCCGCCCAGCGTCAGCGTGCGATTGCCGGCGCCCGCGAGCGTGACGGCCGCGGTGCTGGTGAAGGCTAGGGTGCCCGTGCCCGACGCATCGATCCTGCCGCCGCCCGTACCGAGCGTGAACTGCCGGTCGGTGCTGTCGCCCGTCCCCAGATAGCGCAGCGTGCCGCCGTTGATGACCAGATTGCCCGCATCGCTGCTCGAGGTACCGATCGAGCTGTTGACGCCGCCGGCGGTCAGGCAGTTCACGCCCAGCACGCCGCCCGCCACGGTCGTGATGCCGTCATAGCTGTTGGCGCAGTTCGCCAGCGTCTGGTTACCTCCGCTGGTCTTGATGAGATTGCCGGTGCCGCTGATTGCGCCGGCGTAATTGCCGTTGCTGGCGCCGACCGTCAGGGTCGCACCGCCCAGCGTGACATTGCCGCCGGCCGCGCCGCCGCCGTTCAGGAAGCCAATGGTCGTGTCGAACCCATTGAGATCGAGCACCGCGCCCGCAGCGTTGGCGAAGCTGGCGCCGCCGGTGCCGAACGCATTGATCGTTCCGGCGCGCAGAATCCCGTTGTTGACCTGGGTTGTACTGTTGCGGGTGGTGGTGCCCGACAGCACGAGCGTGCCCGCGCCTTCCTTGGTGAACGAACCGCCCGTCGTGGTGCCGGTCAGTGTCAGCGTCGTCGCCGCATTGGTGACGTTGATCTGCCCGGATGTGGTGGCGAAGCCCCGATCGATGCTGACGGAGGCGCCGGTATAGTTCAGCGAGCCGCCATTCAGGACAAGACTGGTCGGGGCGGCGCTGGCAGCCCCGATGCCGCTCACCTGCCCGCCATTGGCCAAGCAATCGGTGCTCAGCCCGGAAACGACGGTGGTCACACCGGTATAGCTGTTGTTGCAGCCGGTCATGACCTGGGTGAAGCGTGTCACGCCAATGCCGCCGCTGCCGCTGATCGTGCCCGTGAAGGTGCCGCTGCTGTTGATGTTGAGCGTGGCCGCGCCCAGCAGCACGTTCCCGCCGCCATTGAGGCCGCCCACGAAATTGCTCTTGCCGGCAAGATCCAGGGTCGCACCGGCGTCGACGGTCATCGCGCCCGCGCCCGTGCCTGCCGCATTGCCTCCGAAAGCCTGGGTGGAGCCGGCGCGGAGCGTGCCCGCGGTCAGATGCGTGCCGCCGGTATAGCTGTTGGTGCCGGACAGGATCAGCGTGCCGTCACCATCCTTGATGAACTGGCCGGTGCCGATCGCGGCGCCGCTGACGGTCAGCGTGGTCGTCGCCTGGCTGACATCGATGCGGCCGCCGCCGTTGGTCAGGCTGAAGCCGCGATCGATGGCGACATTGCCGCCCGTATATTGGAGGCGCCCGCCGGCATCGAGAATGAGGTTGGCGGAGTCCGCGCCGGCGGCGCCGATACCACTCGCACCGCCGCCATTGGCCAGTGTGCCGACGGACAGCGTGCTGGCGCCGCCGGCGCCCGAGCCGCTGATCGTCGTCACGCCGACATAGTCGTTGTTGGGATTGGAAAGGACAAGCGTGCCCCAGCCGGTCTTGGTAAGCCCGGCGTCATCGGGGCTTGTCACCTGCCCGGAGAATTCGACGCTCCGCCCTGTATTGACTTCGATGGTGGGCGCGCCGGCGCCGCCATTGACCAGCGTGAAGCCGCGATCCGACACGACATCCGTCCCGCCGACATAAGCGAGCGTGCCGCCTTCCAGCACGAGGTTGGACGACGCGCCGGAGGACGCGCCGATGCTGCTGGCGACGCCGCCATTGGCAAGGCTGTTCACTTCCAGCCGGCCGCCGCTCAGCGTCGTGCCGCCGGTATAGCCGTTGGCGCCGGCCAGCCGAACCGCGCCGCTGCCGCCCTTCACGAAGCCGGTCGCGCCACCGTTGTCGATGATGGTCGAGGCGATGGTGAAGATGCCGCCACCGTTCTGCTGCACGCCCAAGGTGCCGCCGCCGGCGCCGCCGGTCAGCGAGCCGCCGGTGATCGTCTGGTTGAAATTGCCGACCGAAGGGGCGGCGATGATCGTACCGTCGATGCCGAGCGTCTGCCCCGCAGCGATGGTCACCGTCGAGTCCGCCGCCGCGGTGTAGCGCAGGCCGCCCAGTTGCCGGCCGGTGGTCACCGTGCCGAAGAACGGCGTATCGGCAGCGCCCTCGGTATCCGTGACGATATCGCCATCGATCCAGGTGGCCGCATCGTCCTTGGAGGCATAGTCGCTTTCGGCGAACGCCGTGATGGTGCCACCCAGAACCTTCGCATAGTCCGAGCTATTGACCGTGGCCCATCCGCCAAGCAGGCCGTCGGCATGGCTTGTCGTGATCGCGCCGCTGGTCGGCACGATGAAATTGACGAGGCCGCCGCTACGGTTGATCGCGCCGAGATTGAGCGAGAGGCTGCCACCCGCACCCGAGTCCGCGCGCAGGGTGTTGCTGCCCGCCATGACATTGATGGCGCTGAGGCTCTGGCTGTTCGCTTCCCCGGCCGCGCCGATCGCGCGCAACGTGCCGCCCGACAAGTTGAGCGTCGATGCGCTGGAAAGGATGTTACTCGCCGGACCGCCCACGCCGGAGAAATCGAGCGCCAGAGCGCCGCCGACAATGGTCGTTGCACCGGTGTAGCTGCTGGCGCCGGTCAGCGTCAGCGTGCCGTTGCCCATCTTCAACAGCCCGCCGCCGCCGGTGATCGTGCCGGCATAGCTGCTGGCCACCGTGCCGTTGACGGTCAGTGTCCCGCTCGCGCCCAGCGCGATACTGCCGCCGGTGCCATTCAAGGTCGGCGTCCAGAAGCTGAAATCGTTCAGGTCCAGGATGCCGCCATTGACGGTCACGCTCTTGGTGGCGCCGAATGCGGTGGCACTCCCGGCCTGCAACGTGCCGCTATTGACGACCACATTGCCGCTGAAGCTGTTGGCGCCGCCCAATATCCAGGTGCCACTGCCGCTGCTGACAATATTGCCGGTGCCCGAAATGACGCCCGACAGGGTGTTCGTGCCGGCAAAGCTGCCGCCCAGCGTGAAGTTGTCGGTGGCGGCGGTGCCCAGCGCGACAGCACCGCTCAGGTTCAGGGCGCCGGTGCCATCGTTGGAAATGGTGCCCGAAGTGTTGGCAATGACCCAGGAACGGTTGCTGCTCGCGCCGGCGCCGGTATAGCTCAGCGCGCCGTTGCTGGAGAGCGCGATAGCGCTGGTGCCCGCGCCCAGCGAACTGACGACCCCGGCATCCGCCAGCACCGGCGCCTTGACCGTGATCGCACCGATCGAGCTGCTGCCGGTATAGTCGTTGGCGCCGCCCAGCGTGATCGTCCGGCCAGCCAGGCCGCCGAAGCTGTAGTTGGCGCCGCTCAGCGTCCCCAGCAACTGGAAGTCCGCGCTTTCGGCGCTGTAGTTGGCGCCACCATTGGTGGTGACGTTGCCGGTGATCGTCAGGGTTCCCGAACCCTGGTTGCGGATGATCGCCGTGCTCCCCTGAAGGGTCCAGTTGCGGTTGGAACTGTCGCCGTCGCCGGTATAGATGACACTGTCGGAATATTGGCTGGTTTGGGCGAACAGGATGGTACCCGAAATCGCGTCCGTCGGCGCGCCCAGCGAACTTGCCTCGCCGAGATTGCCGATCGACGAGAAATAGGTGGAGCACACCCCGTTACAGCCGTTGAATCGCGTCGATCCGGTATAAGTGCTGGCGTCGTTGGTCAGACGGACGGGACCCGTCGTTCCAACGGAAATGCCGCCAGCGCCAGTGAGCAGAGCCGACCCGACACCGCTTCCCATCAGCGTCAGCGTCGCCCCGGTGCCGATGTTAACGGTGCGTGCCGTCGCGTCGGAATTGATCTGCAAGGTTGAACTGGCCGTCACCGCGATGTTATTGCTGAGCGCACCGAGTGAGGCGTCGGTCGAGGCCCGCAGCGCGCCGCCGCCGAGAGTGATCCCGCCGCTGAATGTGTTGGCGCCGGTCAGCGTCAAGGTCCGCGATCCAAGCTTGGTCAGGCCCGCCGTTCCGGCAAGAATCGAATTGATGGTGGTGTCGCCGTTGATCGTCAGCGTGGGGGCAGTGCCGGCAAGTGTCAGCGTGCTGCCGCCCAGCACCCAGCCGTTGACGGTCTGAAACGTCATGTTGTGGACGGTGATCGGCGCGGTGAGGGTGACCGAGCCTGCTGTCGTCGTTGTGCCGGTCGCGGTGATGCCGAAAATGGCATTGTCCAGCGCGGCATTGTCCCACGTTTGATAGGGACCGAGCACATCGCTATTTGCCTGGCTCCAGACCGGCGAGCTGGTGTCCCAGGTGCCGTTGCCGCCGCTGCCGGGATTGGTCCCGTTGGCGTCCCAGTAACGATCCTGGTCCTGCGCTCGGGCGATCGACGGTGCGCCGAGGGCGATCAGCGCCGCCAGCGAGGCGCCGCAAAGCAGACGACGCGAGAAGGCACTGGCTCCGCTCGCGCGGCGCGCCTTATTGTTGCTGTTGCTCATCGACCCCTCGTTGTTATTGTTGGATTTCAGACACGACGGAGCGCCGCCCGATCAGGACGGCACACCACGAGAATTTTGACGATCGGGACCAAGGTCAGGGATGACAGCGCGCCCAGGCGCTTGCAAATGGCTGGCGTGCCAGCACGGTTTAACCGTCGCGATCATCATACCCCCTGCCAGTAACCCTGCTAACTCTCTTTCGAAGCGTCCGGAGACTTTGCGTCCTGCCGTCACCAGCAGTTTGCCCTTCGGTGCCCTTTCCGATCCGATGGCGTTGCGAAGTGTGCTAGCGACCCGATAGGAGGTGACCTGGATAGGCGTTAAACAATGTCAGAGTTATCAATTTGTTACTAAGGCCTGTAAATAGTTGCAAAATTCAAAGCACCCGACTATTTTTGCTGAGAAATCGGCCTAGGATATGCAGATGCTGTCGCCCTCGATCCGACCGCGCGGAACATGCCCCATAGCGATTCAGCGCGTTATCGACGTCCTCAAATTGCTTCGTTGACGGCGCAGACCCAAATGTTGGCTGAAGCGGCGCGTGCCCTGAATGACAACCAACTGACGCGTGCTGAACAGCTGATCCGTTCCAGCCTTGTGGTCTCCCCCGAAAACCCCGATGCGTTGCGCCTTCTGGCTGCCGTCGCCGTCGCAACGGGGCATTTTGCCGATGCCGAGCGATTGCTCCGTGGCGCGATCTGCCAAGCGCCGGGCTTCGTGCTTGCCCACGCCGATCTGTGTACCTTGCTTGGTCGCCAGGGGCGTGCCGCCGAGGCGCTTGGGCTGCTGGACGAGTTGATTGGCGCCGGCGACGGACCTGTCTGGGCGCTGTCGCTCAAAGCGGCGACGCTGACGGCTGAACGTCGCGCGGACGAGGCGCTGCCCGTGCTCCGGCAACTGATCGCTCGCACCCCTGGCGCCGCTATTCCGCAGATCAGCTATGCCGACGCATTGCAGACCGCCGGGCATCTCGATCAAGCCGTTGCCGCCTATCGCAAGGCCCTCGACCTCGATCCCGCCAGCGGCCTTGCCTGGTGGGGTCTCGCTAATTTGCGTGTCGTTCGGCTCAGCGCGGATGACGTCATGTTGATGGAACGGGCGATGGAAAAGGCCAAACCGGGTCTGGACAGGGTCCGGCTTGGCTTCGCCCTTGGCAAGGCGCTCGGTGACCAGGGCCGATATGAGGAGTCGTTCCGGCGCTATGAAGATGCGAATCGCGTGCGCGGCTTGCTCATCCATTATGACCCGCAGGCGACGGAGGATTTCGTCAGGGCAGCGGAAGCGGCTTTCACGTCCACCTTGTTCGATGCTCGCGCCGGGCATGGGAACGAAACCGATGCGCCGATCTTCATCGTCGGCATGCCGCGCGCGGGCTCCACTTTGGTCGAGCAAATCCTCGCGAGCCATCCGATGGTGGAGAATCTTGGCGAATTGTTCGAACTGCGGAATATCGCGCAGCAGATTGCTGGCCGTGAGATATCAAACGCCGCCTTGCCCGGCGTCATTGCCGCCCTGCCGGCCCCACAGCTACGCGAGATCGGCGACAGCTACATCATCTCGACGCGGCGCTACCGGCGAACCGACCGCCCGTTCTTCACCGACAAGATGCCCGCTAATTGGCAGCTTGTTCCCTTGATCCTACTTATCTTGCCTAAGGCAAAGATCATCGACGTCCGTCGCGATCCCATGGCGTGCTGTCTGTCGAACTTCACGACCTATTTCAATCGCCACACGAGCTTTCCAGCCAACTTGGCCGATCTTGGCCGGTATCATTCCGACTATGCCCACTTGATGGATCATCTGGAACGGGTTCGGCCGGGACGGGTTTATCGTCTGGGTTATGAAAGGCTTGTGGAACACCCCGAGGCAGAAATTCGCAAGTTGCTTGCAGCCCTGGATCTGCCGTTCGACGCGGCCTGCCTGCGGCCGCATGAAAACCAAAGAAGCATCTACACACCCAGTGCGCAGCAAGTACGACAGCCGATCAATGGAGAAGGATTGCAACGCTGGCGAGCCTATGCACCGTGGCTTGAGGGACTAAGAGATCAACTCGAAAATCTATAGTATGAAGCTCCGGAAGACAGTTTTCGAGAGTTGGCAAGCGTAGCATCTATCGGTGCAATGCGGCTGCAGCGTCGATTTCAGCAATTGGGGCATTTTCCGCCGCACCATTCCGCTAATTGCACGAAGTCGTGGGAGCAGAAAAAAATCTGTGAAAGCATTCCGCCAATACCCAGAACCACTCATTTATGCCCACTCAAAATGTGGGAACATTCGTAGTATCGGTTTGGATTCTTATAATTTGATTTTATAAAATCAATGAGATAAATCGCCTGACTGGTGACCACTTACGGTCACCGGTTCAGCTGGCAATTTACACTTCCAACAGGTCCTTGCCAAGGACAACCGTTCCGGTGAAGTGCATCCGCGACCGGATCGGCCAGCTCCATCGCCGCCCAACAAAGAGTCAGCTCTCTGGCAGCGCAAAGTCATTTCGGCCTATATAAGTCCATTGGGCAGATGGCATTTATGATGGTATAGAAATCACGAATCGGAAAGATACCGGTGTAAATTCAATACCTTGCCACGACAGCCGGGTGCCCGTAGGGGTCACCAAACTGTCAAAACCCTCATTTTGGGGTTGGTTTGGCGTGCCGAGAGTGAACGCGGCCCGTGATAATTCTTCAAGCATTCCAAAGGGCTGCCTGAATTCTACGGTCAGCCGATCATTGGCCCAAGTACAGTTCGAAAGTACCAAATTTAGAGCTCGACGCCGGTATTCCGGGGCCATCTCCGCAAAGCCTTTGTGGGCGTTCCTGACGACATCGAGCAGCGCCACGCCATCGTCGACATAGGCCTCGTCGGCATTATTGAGGTGCTCGAGTCCTCGGATCGCCCGCGCTCTCTCCTCCCGCCAGGTGGTAGCGATGCGATCGTGAAATTCCTTGGTGATACGTCCATCGACCTTATCGAGGTAGATGGTGTCAAGACGCTCCTGGAGCTTGTCTGCCTCGGCAGTCAGCCGCGCCTTGGCTTCATCACGCTCGCGGCTCTCGTCGCCATGGCTCTCGCGGAGCGCTCGCTGTACGAGACCGAAAATCTCGTCGTCGAGGCGAAGCCGCGAAAGCATCTGTTCGAAATGAACGTCAAGCGCCTCCTGGCGGACGTAACGCTCAGGGCATTTTCCCTTAAAGCCGGTGCAATGGTAGTAGATGTATTTCTGCTTTTTTATCTCCGCGACCATCGCACAGCCGCAGTGGCCGCACGTCATCAAGCCGGTGTAGACGAAATCTTTGGGACTCGCGCGGACATTGGATGCGCTACGGCCATCGATGACTTCCTGAGCTAGTTCCCAAGCCTCGAGCGAGACGATCGGGTCGTGTAGGCCTTGGTAAAGCTTACCGTCCCACTCATAGGAGCCGGTGTAGAGCCGATTTCTGAGAATATAGAAAATCGTACTCGTACTGCTGACGAGCTTGCCGCTTCGACGATACCTCAAACCAAGCTCGCGCGCCTTCGCTGCCAGTTCGTTGATTGAGAAATTACCGGTTCCGCACAGCTCGAACAGGCGCGCAATGATCGGTGCGATCTCGGGATCGACCGCGATCACCTTCCGCCCAGCATCATTGCGGATGTTGCGGTAACCGAGTGGAGCGAGGGTAGGCCAATAACCCTGCGCGGCCTTTTCGGTCATGCCCTTGCGCGCTTCCTCTGATAGATTGTCGATATAGTTCTTGGCCATCAGCACCTTGATGCCGTGCATGAACTTCTCGGAAGACCTGGAATCCTTGGAAAGGACGACACCCTCCTTGGCGAGGTGGATCTCGATATCCAACTCGTCGAGCGTCACCCAGTCCTTGAGGTTGCGATACAGCCGATCGGTCTTTTCGACCAGGATCATTCGGACCGATGGATGGCGTCGTAGGTACGCAAGCATCGCTTCAAATTCGGTACGCCCGGCCTTCCGCGCGGTTTCTACATCGACATGTTCGGCTACGATATCGATGTCGTTGATCGCTGCGTAGTCTCGGAGAAGTTTGAGCTGGGCAGGAATCGAGAATCCCTCGCGCTCCTGCTCCGACGTTGAGACGCGAGCGTAGAGAACCGCTTTCTTCAATGCGTGGTGGACCGACGCACGTGCCACCGTCCGTCTCAGCTTCGCTCTGGGTTTCGCCATTGTTCCACAATTCCTTCTCTGCTCTCAATCACGATCCTTCCCCACTTCCAACCGCGAAACGCGCCTATCGCTGGGGAATTGTGGCCGTGCCGCCGTGCCGTTCTGTTCACTATTTATTCTGCGATAGCATTGACCCGTCAAGCTGCCGATTCGGCGTAGACAAACCGCTTGGCTGGGTTATCCGGCGTTCGTGTCGTCGTCGCATTCCCTTGACGGTTGTCGAACGACAATGGTCCGACGTCGGGCGATGGCGAGCTCATAATAGTCGGTCAGGTCGCCTAGCAGAATCCTCGCTTCGTCCTGAGACACTGGCCGGCCCAGTCGTCGTGCGAATATCCCACTGGCATCCTCAATCAGCTGCCGTGAGAATTTATCGCGCCTCGCAATGCGAGGTTCCCGTGGAGTCTCTTGGGTCGAGCTCCCCGCTGAGGATTCACATGCAGACTGAGTAGGCTCCTGATCCGTAGCCTGCGCTCTAGGTTGCGGAGGAGGGTTGGACTGACCGTAAGGCGTTCGTGGCCCGGCCGAGGAATCATTGGCGTTCCCGTACCTCGTGTTAGAAGATCGGGCGCGCCTCATCGCCGTACGATGCGATTATCGTGTAAGGGACATTCGCATTGCCTGAGGTGCCAAAGCAAGGCCCCACCGAGGCGCACCGTCATTATCACGTCGCCGCTCCAATCGATGGAGCTCAGCGGGATGTCTTGGAGCAAGGTTATTGTAACTCGCGTGCCACCGTTTATCAACAGTTCCCGCACTCGAGCCGATCTACAGTGCTCAGCGTGTCGATGATGTCGCGGGCGGTCAGGCGCTATCTTCCTCGCAAACGCCCATAGAAAGACTAAGCGTCGATTGCGGGCCTATTCAACGAGATTGGCAAGATTCTTCAATGACGAATCCATGCCGGCGCGATGGTCAGCTTCGCTGATCCCCGTGGGGACGTTCTCGGCGGTGAACGTCACTTTCGTGCCGTTTGCGACGGCCGTGAATATCGTGGTCATCGTCATGGTGCCGGCAAAGGCCGGATCGGCGGACTCGAACTCGACAGCCTCGACAATTTTTTCATTCGGTATCAGTTCGATGAAGCGTGCCTCGACAACGTCGGTATTCTCCGTTGATTTGCCTCGGCCACGCTCGGTCTCGGAATAGACGAATGTCATCCGATAGCTGCCCCCAACACGGGGGTCGAAAGCGAGGATCTTCGCAGTCATGCCCTTGGGCGCACGCCATGACGCAAGGGCCTCGGCATCGAGAAAAGCGCGGAAGATGGCACGTGGTGGCGCAACGATGGTGCGAGAAGCTGTGTGGGTTCGAGGGTCTGTCATGAAACCTGTATGATAGAGGGCGGTCGCGAAGTCGCGCCAGCAGACGCTTTAGACACAAGGAACTTTGAACCCATCGCCGCCGAACCCTAGTGTGGAAAACCCCAAACCGGCCTCCACACGAGGAAAACGACGGCCGGCTTTCTTGGTCCAGGCGCGATCGTTGAGGGACGCGCCTGGACCAAGAATTGGTTCAACCGTTCAGCTTGTCCTTCACCGCTTTAGCGGGCGTGAACGAGAGCTTCTTCGAGGCCGCAATCGTGATGGTCGCGCCAGTCGAGGGATTGCGACCTTCGCGCTCCGCGCTGGCCTTCACTTTGAACTTGCCGAAGCCGTTGAGCGAAATCTCCTCGCCCTTCGCCGCCGCGTCCGCAATCGCCGCGAAGACAGTATCGACGATTTTCTTGGCGTCGGCCTTGCTCGAGCCGGTGGCGCTGGAAAGATGGTCGGCGAGGTCGCTGTTGTTCATGTTTCACTCCTGGTTGTTCCCCTGCTGATCTATCGAGGAGCGGATAGAGCGACAAGCCTGCTGCCACCGCGCCGCTTAATCTTGCACCTCTGACGATACGGAGCGCGCTACCACGCCGAACCCGAGCATTCGCTCCCGCTTGGCCTCGTTGGTGGGCGAGTCGGGCGATTGCGGGGTCGTCGCGACCGAAGCACCGCCAAGCCTAACAGGCCGTTCGGCGAAGATCGCAGGGCCAAAACGCCGCGTGAGGTGGTCTGCGACGCTCAGGGCATAGTGCCTTTGGCGCCACGCTGTGGGGCTGTGATAGACCCCGATCGCGGCCCAATAGTCACCGGTCGCCCGCAAGGCCGACAGGAAGATCCAGCGGGCAACATCGGCATTGAAGCAGGCATCGGACTTGAGCCAGGTGCGAACCTCCTGCTCGGGCCGCCGCAGCACCGCTGCGATCTTTGGCACCCACCAACTATTGATCTGAAGGGGCCCCAGGTCATGCGATCCGTTGGCATTGGCGACCTCCGCGCCGACCCATCCGCCTTCCTGGTCGCGCAGTCCCCACAGGGTTTTCTCGAGCCAATCCTTCCCACCAGCGGCACGTGCAATGCAGTGTGAGATGGCGCCTTCCGAAGGTCTCGCCATCCCCGCCGAGGGTGAAGCCGCGGTGGATGCCGCGAACACCACGGCAAGGCAGCCGGCGCGCAGAATAGATTTGAGGCGGCATCGGGCGGAAAATGCAAAGGCGGTGTGGTTCATGGCAAACTGCTCCGTGATCAATGTTCCGGACCGTGGCCGGAATCGGCGTCACGGGAGTCATGTACTTGGGCGGGCGCTGGGTCGGTTCGGGCGTCGGCGCGATCGGCTTCGGCAGGCGCGCGATCGACGACAGATTGCAGGAAGCGGTCGAGGATGTCGGCAATCCCGCGGGCATTTTCAGCCAGCCGCTCCGGCAGGCCCCTTGGCGCATTCGTCCGTTGGTCGAGTTGCCGGCCAAGGGCCATGTCGCGCCGCTCGGACCGCTCACGATCCTGGTCCGCCCGAGCTCGCTCAATCGGGTCTGCATGACGCGCGGCGAGGCTGTCGCGGCTATCCCTGTCCAGCCTTCCGAGCCCTTCCAGCGCGGACGTCTTTTCGCCGGAATGGGTCTCGAGCTTCTCGGCGAGGCGCTTCTCGTCCTCGGTCCAGAGCTTCACGCCGAAGCGCGCGCGGGTGATCGCCGTATAATAATTCTGGCCGTTCACGAGCCCGGAATTGACCGGCGCCAGCACATACACCCGGGCGTAGGTCTTGGACTGCGCGGAATATACGGTCTCTGCGTATCCGTGGTCCCAGTGCTTGTGCTCGGACAGGTCGATCTGCTGCACGCGCTCGCCTCGGTCCCAACGGATCGTGGCAACGGTTCCATCCATCTTTTCGACCGTGCCACGCTCGGCATTCTTTAGATCGAGCGCATTGTTCACCAGACGCCATTGGATGCGATCGCCTTCCGCGAGGTCGCGATTCTCCGCGTTGAACACGTTGATCTGCTTGACCTGACTCTGCCGCGGATCCCAGCGGATCATCCGGCCGTTTTCGTCGACCAGTCGCACGACCTGCCGCCCGTTCTCGGCGCGTCCGATACCGACAACACGATATTGGACGTCGCGCGCGATCCCCGCGCCGAGCTGATCCCGCGTGAAGGTCACGACCTGGCCGCCTGAATAAAATCGGGCATAGTGTTTCTCCTGGTCGGACATGCCGCTCGGCGTCAGGACCTGGAGCCGTGCGTCTTCGGCCGCGATCGCGCTTTCCGATTTCAGGGTTTCGCGAATCTTTGAGTTCACGATCAGCCGGGTGGCATTGTCGAGCACCAGGATGTTCGTGGTGGCGCGGTTCTCCGGCTTGAGCCGGGTCCATTCCGCGACGAGGCCCTTGGCGAGCGCCTCGGCCCCCTCCCCGCTCACGACCTTGTCGAGGTGTGACAGCGAGGCGGCATATTCCGCGGCCCGCGCATGGGTGACCGCGGCCTTCATGCTTTTGGTCTGCTGGCGCATCGACTCGGTGAGTTGCGCCGTGGCGAGGCCGAACTTCTGCATCAGCCAGAAGGGCTTCCCCTGTTCGATCGCGCCGGTCTGCTTGTCATCGCCGAGCAGGATCAGCCGCGCGCCCGTCATCCGGCTGATCTCGAGGATGCGAATGGCCTGGCGTGTCCCGAGTTGCCCGGCCTCATCGAGGAGGAGAACATGGCGGTCGGTGATGCCGCGACCACCGCTGGTGAGAACGCTTTCGACCGTTCTCGATTCGACACCCGCGATCTGACCCGTGGTCGCAGCGGCTGACGATGTGGGGGCCAGCGCGACCAGCACCGTTCCCGGCTCGGCCGCCTGTCTCAGGGTATTCATCAACGTCGATTTGCCGGCGCCGCCGACGCCGTGGATGCCAGTGACCCGGTCCCGCGACAAGGCCGATTGAACGAGGGCCTGCTCCTGATGGGGCGTGAGGCCAGCGGTCTCCAGCGCGACCAGGAGGCGGTCGGCGGTGGCGATGGGTCGGGCATCATCCAGGGCCAAAGCGAGGTGCTGCGACAGCGCCATTTCCTGGCGAGCGCTGCGCCTGCTGGTCCGGCCGCGGGTTAGAGTCTGATCGCCCGTCGGCGCACGGGTGACGAGGAGCTTGTGCTTCGCCTCATGCTCGGCAAGCAACGGCCGGACATCGGCAAGCCTCACCTCTCCGACATGGCTGGCCAGCGCCAACCCGTACATGCGGCCGAGATTGTTCACGGCTTCGCGTGTCTCCGCCTGCCGCAGGCCGAACAGACTCGCGCGACCGGCGGTTCGGCGGTCGACGTCGATGATCGACGTGCCCCGTTCCTCGACCTGCGCGGTGAGTTTGGCGAGGTCCGCCTCATAGGGTTTCGCGCGCGCGGCCCACTGGATGTGGAACTCGTCGAGTGTCGCCGTCACCTTGGGACCGCGCGTCTGGTAGAAGGATTGGCGACGCGCTGCCTGTCCGGTGAGCCCATGCTCCTTGGCATGGGCATCGATCTGTCCAGCGCGCTGGGAGGTGTCCTTGATAAAGTCCTTGGGAACGCCGACGATCTCGAACAGCCCCCGTCTGGGGTCGAATTCGACTTCGTATCCGATCTGGCGAAGCTCATGGGCGAGGTCGTTTCGATAGACCTGCCCCGCAACCATCTGCTCGGCGAACATCGCCCGTGTCTCGAGGCTGGCCCAGGACGAACCGTCCTCTCGGTTCGTGATGTTCATCACGACAACATGGGTATGGAGATGGGGATCGAGCTCGCGGCTGGCATGTTCGGTGAAGCGGGCAAAAATCAGTCGACCAGTCGTCTCGTGAACGATCTGGCCGTTGTCGCGTCGGCGCAGGGACGCATGTTCTTCGAGATATTCGAGCGCCGTCCCGACTGCTTTCTCATGGGCGGCGATTATCCGCTCGTCGCCCATCACCAGCGCCATGATCGATACCGATTTCGGCGCATTGACGGCGAAGTCCCAGCCGGGGTGATGCTCGATCTCGCCGTTGGCACGGTGGCGGCCGAGTTGCTGGTCGTCGATCTTTCCGGCCAGCAACTCTTGGAAAGTCTGGGGATCGACCGGGCCGGATAGCCCTAACTCAACCGCTATCCGGCCACCCCATTCTGAATGTTCGTCGCTCCCTTTGGTGTAATAATCGCCCACCGTATAATAGCGGGCAATATTGCCGGGCGTACCTTTCAGGCGGCGGGGATGGATCATGCCGGCCGCGCCGGCCTGGCCGGGCCATTTTCGCGATCATAGACATCGAGTTCGATGCGGGTCCGGCCCCGTTGGGGGGCAAGCGTGAAGGCCGGAGCAGGTGCGACAGGGTCTGTCGGCGGGTTTTCGG
Source organism: Sphingobium aquiterrae (assembly GCF_037154135.1). Lineage (NCBI taxonomy): Bacteria > Pseudomonadati > Pseudomonadota > Alphaproteobacteria > Sphingomonadales > Sphingobiaceae > Sphingobium > Sphingobium aquiterrae. The sequence continues at coordinate 46,670 of NZ_JBANFL010000019.1, read as the reverse complement.
CGGGTTTCGGTTCAACCCCCTCCCCCTCGGCGGCCCCACTGCTGCCGCCCTCGAAGAGGTCAGGCGATGTTGGCGGAGGCGGTGGCGGCACCGGTCGTGCAGCCTTCTTGCGTCGCGGCGGTGATGGCGACTCGGTTGACTTGGCTTCGGCATGGATCGCGGCGATCAGGGCCTCGCCATCCCGGTCGCGCACCGGCGGCGTATCGCGTTCGACAAAGGCGTCGGCGATGGTCGCGACGGTGTTGAAGCGGTCCTGGAAATGGACCACCGGCAGGTTGCGACCGAACCGCAGGAAACCCGACAGGTTGGGCAGATTGGTGACCTCGGTGTGCATGACCAGCGGGCGGGTCACCTGCATGCGCGACAGGTTCACGCCGTCGCGCATGTCGTTGACGCCGTAGGACATGCCTTCGTTCGCCTCGACCTGTTCGACCTGACCGAGATTCTCCGAAACATGCTTTGCCGTGGGGGTGTCGTTGGCGCGGAGAGCCACCCAGGTCGAGCAATAGCCGGTGATCGCAGCGGCATCCTGGATACCGTAGGTCGCCTCCAATTGCGGGTAGGACTGGAACCCCAGGATACCGCACCCGCCATATTTGCGGGCGCGCGCTAGGAAGTCGGACAGCGATGGCAATTTCTGCAGCGTGGGGAGTTCGTCGATGACGCAATAGAGGCGTCGGCGGCGATCGGGCGTCAGGCTCATGATCGCCGAAATGGCGATATCGAGCCAGACCGTGATCAGGGGCCGAAGCGACGGGAGCTGGTCGGCCTTGACGGTGATGAAGAGCCAGCCGTCCCCCTTTTCGTTCGCCACCCAGTCCCGGATCGACAGCCCTTTGCGGGTGTCGTCGAGATAGGAAAAGCTGCGCATGACGGAGGCAAGTTCGGCCTGGATGCCGGCAGACGTGCGCTCCCCTTCGAGGCTGATGAAAGCCGCGGCATCGGTACCAGCGGCGAAGGCTGCAAGATCCTTCAGCTTGGACCGCAACAGGCGATCAAGCAGGATCGAGACCAGCATTTGCTTCTGATGCGCGAGCTTGCGCATGACCGCGACGAGCGTGCCGCGGGCGGCCTTCGCCCAGAACGGATCACCCGCCTTGTCGGGGATCGTCGACTCAGCGATCTGGTCATAATGGTAATCGCGCGGGACGTCGCCCCAGGGCGACCAGCGGCTGGTGCGCTTGTCGAGTGGATTGAGAAGAATGTCCTTTCCCGGGCGGTAGAATTTCTCGACGAAGGTGCCGGCAGTATCATAGACGATCGCCCGCTTGCCCTCCTTGCGGATCCCCTCGAGCATCTTGACGATGAGGTTGGTCTTGCCGGTGCCGGGCGCGCCGCACAGGAGCACATGCTCGGGCTCATAGGCATCCGGAATGGGGACGCCGCCGATCGAGAAGCTCCCCTTGCGCTGGTGGCGGAGCAAGTGTTTGACCTGCCGGATCGTGCCGAACCGGGCACCGCGCAAATACTCGTTCGAGCCGAGTCCCCTGCCCGTGCGCGTGAATGTGAACCAGGCGAAGAACAGCGCCAGCAGCGCGAAGGCGCCGGCGATCAACGCCCCGTGGATGAGGTCGAGCTCGACCTTATGGAGAGTCTGCTTGGCGAGTTTGGAGGCGAGCAGCCAATCGGCTGACGTCCAATATTGGTGTCCCGCCGGCGTCTTGAACAACACCGGATCGTTGGTGCCGGCGGCCGCATCGACCTTGAAGCTCGCCTCGACCAGTTTGCGCAGGATGAAGCGCTCATAGTCCGTCGACATTTCGAGCGCATACCAGATGGTGCCCATCACCCAGAGGACGAACCCCGCGATGACCGTCTGGAAAAACACCTGGGTTGTCATGCGGACATTGTGGACGATCGCCTGTCCGCCGCGGGTCCAGGAGCCGAGCGTGTCGTTGCGAAAGATGCTCATCGTGCGTCTCCCGCGTCCACATGGACAGGAAGGACCGATCTGGGATGCCCGAGATACAGGAGCGGCAGGAAGCCGATCGTCCAGGGGATGGTCGGCAGCTGCGGCGATGCCTGAAGCTCGGCGGTGGGGGTGGGATCAGCCCGTCGTTCATCCCCGCTCATCGGTCGGCTTCCGGGTCGAGCAGACCCCTGTCCCGCAATATGCCGCGCGCCTCCGCCATCCCCTTTTGCAGAACGTCCGGGGTCCGTTGGCCGATCGAGGTGCCGAGGATGGTGAGGATTTGAATGCAGGTCGCGAGGATCTCGTCCTGCGACGAATAGATGTACCGGCCGCGGGGATCGGCGGCCTGTTCGAGAACGGACCGAATGAACACCGAGAGGGAGAGATCGGCGCCGGCCGCGCGCCGGTTGAGGCGGTCGTGCAGGGCGCTGTCGATCCGCACGCTTATTCTGATCATGTCGTAGCTCCAGCACTGGGAGCTCGACGGGCAAGTCTTGAAGCAAGCGCATCATAGCGCGGATGCCGCTGTTTTTCAACGATTTATGCTGTCCGACATGTCAGACAGGAATAGACGCGCAAATCCAACGATTTGCTCGACGCACTGTCGTTCGCGGGTGACATGTCGGACGCCGCGCCGTGTCCAGCGTCGGACTTGTCGGACAGGCTTATAGCATTGATTTATCGTCGGAATAGCCGCGCAGCACCCGTGCGTACGGTGCATTACAAACGGCCAAGGCCGTGAGTGCTCCCCTTCGCAGCGCTCCGCGCGCTGCGTTGTCTCGACCGGGCACGGGCGGACAATCCCCGGCAGGGGATTTCTTCTTCTCGCCGGCGGCACGCCGGCAAGCTCATCTCGATCGCGGTGCCTTGGACCTTCATGAAGTCCATACCCCAAGTTCGGGATTGAATGCGGGCCAACCCGGATTACAATGCCGGGCGGCGGGCAGACCCATCACAAGGACGATGGACATGCCCAAAATGACGGAACGTGAGCGACTAGCCGACCTCGAAGCGCGTCAGCGCAAGGTCGCTGAAGAAGTAGAAAGTGCCCGCCGCGCCCTGCGCGACCGATATGCTGGAATGGTCACGGACCTCCCGATCGAAGCATTGAGCGAGCGGGATTTCAGGGACGTCCTCACTCACGCGATTCGGGTGGGAGGAAGCCCTGCCGTCTCGGCACTGAAGACGCTGCCAGCGGCAGCGCCCGAACCGAAAAGTCGCCCGAAGGGCGGCCCAGCGACGAGCATGGCGTAGCCACGCGCAGGAGGCCGACAGCAAAGCTGTCGCACCGCCCCGCGACGGACCCGATCTTTGATCGGGCTCCCGAGCGGGGCGGTCCTCAACGCCAACAAAAAAAGGGACCGGCCGGGCATCATGCCCAACCGATCCCCATCACGATCTCAGGCGACAGCGCTGGCTGTGCGCTGATCCGAGAGCCGGAAGAAGTGCGCCGGCACCCGCTTCTCGCGGACCATCCGGGCGAGGTGCGATTGAAGTCCCGACCCCTCGCAGACCAGCGCTTCGACGGGGCGCAGTGCCAGCAGCCGCTCGTTCCGTGCGAACCCCGCCCGCTTGCCCAGTCGTGCGTCGAGCGTGAAGGCCACCAGCTTCACGCCCGACCGCGCCGCCCATGCCGCCGCGATCGCGTCGCACCCCTTGTTCTGGGCGGTCGTCGCCAGCACCATCGCCGGGATCCGGGCGTGGATCGCGTCGAGCCGATCCCACAGGAGCTGATGGTCCTCCCATTGCTGGCCGCCCGAGAAGATGACCACCGGCCCCTGCGGCGCGTGCTCCTCGATGCGGCGCTGGCGGCGTGCGGCGATGAAGTCGGTGGCGGCGATGACCGAGGCGGTCCGCTTCCCCGACACCAATGTCGCGCGCGGTGCCGACCATGGCCGGCCGGTCTCGGCATGGTACATCTGCGCCGCGTGATCGCGCATGCAGGCGACCGCGTCGCGCGCTTCGTCGAGGGACTGGCAGAGCGTCTGGGCTTCCTCCAGTTCGGTCGTCGCGACCTCGCTGCCGTCGGCGGAGCGGATCAGCCCGTTGACCTGCTGCGCCGCCCGATCGGCTTCTCCGTCGAGCTGTCCGGCGACCTTGTGGAAGCTGTGAACGATGCCCCAGGCGAGCCGGTCGGCGATGCTCTCCAGTCTTGTGTCGCGCAGGACGTCGAACAACGTCGTGACCAGCAATTCGGTCGCGCGCTCGGCTTCCAGCGGGTCGGGCATCCCGGCATCGGTGCTGTCCTCGGCGCGGTCGATCCGGAACTCACCTACGGTCTCGGTGAAGGCAGCGGCGAAGCGGTCCGTAGGCTCGGCCGTTTCCTCGGCATAGAGCGCGGCGATGTCGGTGAAGCGCGAAATGGAACGGTGTGAATGCGTCATGATGGCCTCCTGAATTTTAAGAGGCATTTTCCCCGGCACGGGCTCTGAGCGACGGGGTCAAGGATCGCGAAGCGACCGCGAAGCGGCGATGGGGGTCACGATTTTCTTTGGCGGCCACCAACACCGATGCAGAAGTGCTGCCGTCGATCCGCCAAAGAAAATGGTGGGGCCCCGTCGTCCTTGAGGCCGGCGCTGTCCCCGTGCCACCCTTGGACTTCTTGATAGATAGAGAGAGGCTGTGATTCGGGGGGCTCGATGCCCCCCGAATCGCATCGGCCGGTGCGGACCCTTTGTCCGCACTGGCCGTCCCGCACGTCTGAGGATTGTGAGACGCTAGGCCGCGCATAACGCCCTCCCAAGGCGGTGAAGGAGAAGGGCGAAGCCTGTCGGTTGCTCGACGCACTTGCATAAAAATAGCCGGCACGCGGGAACGCGTCCGGCCATCATAGGAACCTCAGATCGTCAGGGACTCAGCCAATCGAACCCTTCATGGTGCCCGCAATGATCGCAGGCGACCGTGCGATAGATATTGAGCGAGCCTTCCGCGCGCTCGACACGCCCGTGCTCGGCTGGTTCGCCGCAACGTGGACACGACGCTTCCCATCGCTCGTCGGCAGGCTCCATACCGCCGGGCTCGGTGCAACCGCCATAAGCGATCATGACTGGTCCGATCTGTCGGTTGCGGGAGGCAGATAGGCCTCATAGGGGTTCCCGTCGTGAAGGTGGCCGAACGGCGTCATCACATAAGCGCCGTCGTCCCGACCCACGGCGCAGATCACGTAGCGCGGGACGCCGGGGAGCGCGTCGGTGCATTCCATGAGGGCGAGATTACCGTCCTCGGCCGCGCGGCGCAGGGTTGCGAAATTGCGCCGATACACATCTGGTATGGCCATGTCGGCCTCCTGTGAAACGGTGGGAAAGGAGGCGGGAGCCAGGCCCCCGCCCCCCCCCCGATGTTCAGGCCCGCATCCGGCGCACCGCGGAATCGGCGACCTGATCGGCCTTGCGGAAGGCATGGATGGGCACCCCCGCCTGTTTCAGGGTCTGATAGAGGTTCGCCTGCAACCCCGAGCCTTCGCACAGCACCGCCTCGACGGGCTTCAGCTCGGCGAGCTTGCGGTTTCGCGTGAAGGCCGTTTTCCGGCCCGAGCCGTATAGCCCGAACGCCACCAGCGGCACGCTGTTGCGCGCCGCCCATGCGGCCGCGATCGCGTCGGCGCCTTTGCGCTGACCGGTCGTGACGAGGGACATGTGCGGCACGCGCTGATGAACCTCGTCGAGCCGCGCCCACAGGGTTTCCCAATCGTGCCACTGGGCGGGTCCGGAAAAGACGACGATCGGTCCCTTCGGGCTGTGCTTCTCGCGGGCGGCGAGTTCGCGAGCGCGGAGGAAATCCTGTGCCGCGATCTGACTCGCCGAAGATGCGGAGGATGCCCGGCTTCCCCGCGCCGGCGACCACGGCCAGCCCGACTGCGCGCGGTACATCTCGCCCGCATAGTCGCGCATGCACTCGATCGCTTCGCGGTGCTCGGCGGTCGACTGGCAGAGGAGCTGCTTTTCCTCCAGCTCGTTATTATAGACCTCGCTCATGTCGGGATGTCGAACGAGATCCCCGATTTCGGAAGCGAGGCTGTCTTCGCGGCGTTCCAGTTTCCCGGCGACGAAATGGAAGCTGTTGACGAAGCCCCACGCGATCTCTGCGGATAGAGGCTCCAGCCGCGTGCCCGCGAAGAGATCAAAGATGGTGGCGATGATCGCCCCGCATTCGGCCTGCACCGCGAAGGGTTCGGGCATGTCATGTTCGCCGGGCTGGTCGCCGAGTTCGACGATGCTGAGCGGCATGGGATCGCCGAAGGCCGCCTGAAATTCGGGGGTGGCGATCATCTCGGCATAGAGGGTGGGAAGGTCGGCCAGTCGGCTGACGCTGTTCGGGGATGTGGTTCGAGCCATGATGGCGAACTCCTTGTCGAAAAGGGAAACAAAAAAAGGGCCGGAGGCGCTGGACGCACCCCCGGCCCTCGTTCACGCGGCTTAGAACGGGATGTCTTCGTCCACGTCCGCGTTCGTCCGGTCGCCGTTCAGGCTGCCGTCGGCGCCGGCGGTGCTGTCACCGAAGCCGTCCTGGGTCCGGGGCGCATAGTCGCGCTGGCTGGCGCCGAACCCACCGCTGCCGAAGCCGCCACCGAACCCGCCGCCGAGATTCTCGCGACGCCAGGCGACGGTGAAGCCACCCGCCTCGTTCGGGAACAGGGCGACCGGAAGCGGCTCGGGCAGGCTCGGATCGTCGATCTGGCCCGCAAGGAAGACCTCACCGGTCTTCTTCGACACGGCTTCCCAGAGCGCGCCGATCTGCACCCAGCGCCGCGCGATGTTCAGCGCCACGATCTCGTAGATCGGCGCCTTCTCGCTCTGGCTCTGGACCGGGCGAAGCCCGATCCGCGGCAGATCGATGGTGCGCGTGAAGACCGAACCCATCAGCCGGCCGTTCTCCTTCTTGAATTCACCAATGTTCATCGTCTCAACTCCTTCGAATGTCGCTCTCGAGACCATCTCGGCGACACTCCTCCAGATCCCCCTTTCCTCTGGTTCCCGGCCTCACCGCGCGCGGTGCCGCGCGAGGGGCAATGCGACCTCTCCCCCCGCCCTGCCCCGCCACCGCTCGCCGCGCACACCGCCGCTAACGCGCCTATGCCGCCCCGCGCACAGGCAAGTGCCCGTGCCGAGGTCGGGCTATGTGGGTGGAAGTTGGGCGGCTGGCCCCCGCGTACGGGCGTTCCTGATCAAGGGGCGATTTCGATCGGCAGCGATGAGTGGTTTGCCGCTTGCCGAAAATCGCTTTCAGGTTTCAGAGGGTGGATTCGGGATGATGGGAGAGATACCTCACAAACCGAGCGGGGAGACCTATCACCGAATCTATATGTCTCGGGGAAGAGTCATGTGAGCCGTGAGGCTATGGATCGGGCAAACCTTGTCTGGGAGAATGTCGGAGTGGCGGGGAATAGTTGGGAAAGGGTGCCGATCGATGCGCAGAGCATCGACGCGCCGCTCTCGCAAGCGGCGATCTTTCTCGTTCTAACGGTCGCTGACGGTGAGGCTGCTCTTGGCACGATCTGCTCCGTTCTCGGCGGGCTCGATGATCTCGTCAAAACCGTTGGGTTCCGCGACCTCTCCGCCCGTCTGTCCTGCATTGCGGGGATCGGCAGCGATCTATGGGACCGGCTCCATCCGGGGAAGAGACCGCGTGAACTGAAGCCGTTTGCGCCGATCATCGGACAGCCGCACAGCGCGCCGTCGACGCCCGGCGATCTGCTGTTCCACATCAGGGCGGAACGCGTCGATCTCTGCTTCGAGTTCGAGCGAATCCTGCTGTCAAATCTCGGCGCGGCCGTGAGCCTCACGGATGAGGTGTCCGGGTTCCGCTATTTCGATGCGCGGGACTTGCTGGGCTTTGTCGACGGTACCGCCAATCCGACTGACCAGACCTCCCTGCATCGGCGCTGGTGGGCGAAGAGGATGCCGAGTTTGCCGGCGGAAGCTACGTCGTCATCCAGAAATATCTTCACGATCTGGGGGCCTGGGGACGCGTGCCAACGCCGTTGCAGGAAGAGATCGTGGGTCGCACGAAGATCGACAATATCGAGATCGACGACGACGATGCTCCGCGCAAATCGCACAAGTCCCTCGCCACCATCGTGGATGCTGACGGGAACGAGCATGACATCCTGCGCGATAACATGCCCTTCGGCCGTGCGGGTCATGGGGAGTTTGGCACCTATTTCATCGGCTATTCCCGATATCTGTGGGTGATCGAGAAGATGCTGCAGCGCATGTACCTCGGCGACCCACCCGGCGCTTACGACCGGCTGCTGGACTTCTCGACGCCGCATACAGGCACGACCTTCTTCGCGCCGGCGCGGCCGGCGCTTCAGGCAATTGCTGCGGGAGAGACGCCGGGTCGGTCCCTCCCAATCAGTTCAACAACCGTGCCGTCGTGAGCGGTGTAAAACCCTTGGTCAGGCGATGTACTTAGCTGGGATTCTGAGCGAGGGAATCTCAAGGCACCCTGGGATGTTGGGCCGAACAGGGAGGCAATTCGCTCTGCAGTCGTTGGGCACGCCGCGGCTTCAGGTGGCGCCGTTGGCGGGTTGCTGCGCGGACTCCCGAAAATGGGGTTTGTCCGTATGCCGATATCGCGACGCAGAGGTTCGGCGGTTATGAGTGTCCGAGAGACAGTCCGGTGCTGATCGGTTTGACGATAACCGGCTGGTGTCGGCCCAGGGTGGCGAGCAAGCGGCGTTCGGCCTTGTCGAGAGCGTCGATAGAGGCGAACATTTCTATAGTGTAGCATCCACGCGCGAAGAAATCGCTGGCTGCGGCGACCATCGTGGTGAAGTTGGCAGGCCAGTGGCAGAGAAGAAGAATTGGCCAATCGGGATCCGGCGGTGCGTAACGGCAGAAGATGATGGCGTTACTGTTCAATGCCGATGCGCGTCGGTCGAACAAATCGGGGACCACTGGAGAGGAGCGTTCGGCGCAAAGGAACGCCTCGATCTCGTCGAGTTCCGCGAGGGCCTCTACGACGATTGGATAGTAACGTCCGAGCGGAAGGCTGGGAGCGGCGTACCGAGATGGGATATCGATCACAAGGATATCCGGCATGGTCGCAATTGGCCGGGGATAAAGAACCCGGCGAGCGGCAAGGTGATCGATCAGGCGCATCGCCGGGTAAATGGCGATGCATCTGACTTTTGGTCAACAGGAAGCCATGTGACGTGACGCCCTATTCTTCGCGTTGGGCTTTGGCGGCCTCGTTGATCACCGCGCGCCTGGCTGTAGCCTCCGCGCTTGCTGCCATGGTTTCCCAGGTGTCGGCGGAGCGGTGATGCATCGCGCGCTTGTTTGGCAGGTTCGTCCTGGCGGCAGCCGCGCGCTCGGCGCCGGCATTGGCGCGGTAGGTTTTTCGATGGTCGTCATCGGGCATATGTCGGATCCAGCGGCGCAAGATCAATCGACCAGGGGCAAGTCGGCATTTTTGCGTCAGTAGCGCACAAGGGGGAACCGACGTCAGGAGCGCCAGGCGAAATTCGGTGGTCAGGCTGCGAGGCGATCGACGCCTTCGTTGAACCGCTCAATCCATTCGCGCATCTGAGGGCGGCGCTCGACGGGGATATCGGCGGCGACACGCTGGAAATCGACCAAGTCGACCGGAGATCCAGCGATGATGGCGTCTATTTCACTCGCCTCCAGCAAGGCGTTGTCTCGAATGAACCGCGTCATCGAGCCCGGGCGGGACTTGGTCGAACTGCGCCAGAGGCCTTCGACGTTACGAAGTCTCGGGGCGGCGCGGGCCTCCAGCAGTACGATCAGCCTGAGGCACCAACGGGGTAAGCTCATCAATTCGTGCGATTTTTGGGCGGCACAAATCCAGCAGGCGGATTTAATCGGAATGGGAAGGCCCTCTGCGCGGATGCGCGCGGCGCAACGTTCACGATCCCAAACCCAGTCGCGCAGGGGATAATGATAGTCATAGAGGGGCGAAATATGTCCCTCGCGGTGGGCGTATCGTCGGGTGTCGGCAGGCGAGCTGTCATAGCCGATCAGCTTGACAACACGCTCGCCGCGAGCCCATGCTGCCCGCGCCGGCTCCCAGTTCGCAACCCATTGGTCTTGAGGCTGAATTTTCCATTTCGACGAACACGAATGGCGCCCGAAACTGATTGACGGCAGGGTCGCGTTAGTCAGGCAGTTCTCAAGTAACGTGAAGTAGGGCGGCCAATGTTTGAAGCGCTTCGGGACGTAACGGACGACATGATGCTCGATGCCGTGATCGTCCATCCATTTCTGGAAGATTGGGAGATACGCATAGGTTTCTTCGCGCTCGACGCCGGTATCGGCCGTCAAGACGACGGACAGGGGGAGGCTTCGAGCGACCCATTCAATAATGAGGGCGGTGGAATCGACGCCCATGCCCCAAGCTGCGACGACGGGCTGGTTCGGTGTAAAGCCGCGCGCGGCGTTCATCACGCCACCCAAGCCAATATCAGATCGTCGTCGGCGGGGCGACGGGCTGTTACCCGAAACGGCTGCAGCGGCGTGCCCGTGCGAATGACGAATTGATCGACATGGGTTTCGCGGCGCAATTGGGTTGCGACAGCGTAGCACCGTTCGAACGTGGTCAGTCGGTGGCGCAAGGGGGACAGCGCGGACATGGTCGGCTCCTGTGGCGAATATCGAGAACGGTCAGGCGTCCGGGCAGCGGGCGCGCCATGCGAGAAAGCGCTGGAGCGGTTGTGGCCCGTCCAGGGTTGGTGAAGGCGCGAAATAGCGCCGCGCGAGCTTTTCCCAGGTGCGCCTAGAAAAGGCAGCGCCTGATATGGCGTGCATGGGCGGCGGGTCGGTTTGAGCGTCGACGCGCGCTGGACCCGGGTCCGCGTCGGGGTCAAACTCCAGAATGGCTGCCATCGACCGCTCCTCGTCGTTCAACGCGATGTCGAGCGTCGCGAGTTCGAGCTGGACGGTGGTGTCGTCATACGCTGCATGGCGGTCGGCTGGGTGCTGATGCATGGTCACATCCTGTCCTGCGAAAGGGTGATCGGGGGGACGGCTCGCAAGGCATCGTCTTCGAAAGTTGGGAATTTGCTGGAAGGTGGCTCGTCGCAATCAAAGGAGATCCAGCTGGCACCGGAATCATGGGCAGAGGCGAGTAAGCCCCAGAGGTCCGGCGACAGCGTGTCAGGACGTTCGAAAGGGGTATCAAGAAAGCCGAGGTGAACAGAGAAGCCATATTGATGCGGTTCGATCGACAGATCGGGATGATCGACGATTACGCGCCCGCGACGTCGCGGCGACCTCGCGATCAGCGCGTCGATTTCGGCACGTTCGTCAGCCGGAAGATGGGCAGTTGAGCAGATGCAGATGTGCAAGCGGCGCATGGCCATCTCCGCGAATCGGATTGAAACTGGCAAACCCGGTGACGTGCCTGGGTCCGGGCCGTCAGTTGGAGGCGGCTTCGGGAAGGAAGGATAGAGCCACGGCGCCAGCCCCTGCGATCAGGCTGATCGATCGGCCGGCGGGGATCAGCCAGACGATTTCGTCGGCGATCGCATCACGGATTCGTTCGAGCAGCGCCTCTTCTTCGCCAAGGAGGATCTCGTTGGCGATGTGCCGCGCGGCCTGTTCGAATGCGCGATGCTGCGTGTCCCAGCTATCGCTGTCGTGATCCTCGTCATAGCTGAAGGATGAAGCGTCGATCAGCCAGGCCAGCGTTCCGGGCGTGATCGCGGCGGTCCGGCTGACCAGGACCACCGCTTCGTCGAGGCTGCCATAGCCGCCGTTCCGACAGACCAATGCTTCGACCGGCAAGAGATGGTTCTGGCTCGCGTCGGACGCATCGGGGAGTTCGATCGTGACGTCGAGCGTGATCGAATCGACGCGTCCGGAGACAAATTCGGGGGGAAGAACGTCTTCGTCCGCATAGCGCAGGATTCTGTCGCCCGTATCGATGGCGAACGCTATCTCAGCAACGCGCGGGAGCGCGTCATACCAGCTATAACCGGCGAAGGCGTCCCTGGCGCGAACGGGCCGTCGGCCGAGCGGCGAACCGTTGGAGAACGCCTGCGCGGCGCCCTGGTCAATATCCGGCTCGTAGTTATCCAAGAGGACCATCGGTTCGTTGACGACAGGTTCGCCAGACGGCAGGCCGTGCCCATCTGCGGTCTGGGGTGCCCAGGCTTCGAGCCAGGCTGCGGCCTCCGGCATCTGGACGCCGAGGTCATTCGCGCGGCGCCACGATGCAAAGGATAGCCTGTGGCTTTCGCGGGCAGCGAAAGCGCGGAAAATGGTGCGTTCCGCCGCTATTTTGAGCGCCTCAAGAGCCTCGTTCTGCACCATTTCCTTGTGGGCCGGGAGAACGAGCTGAAGTGCGGGCGAATCGACGATATCGACTTTGACGCTCCAGGGCTCGTGATGATCGGCCTCGGAGACAATCGGGAAGTCGCACCCGACGGTGAGGCCGTGGAAATTGATGCGCGGGCAATCCAGCGGCCGATTGCCGAGACCGCGGAACACACCGATGCGACATCCCTCCCATTGTTCGACATGGATCGCTCCGCCAAGGAAGTCGGCGCGAGGCTGGACGTTGCCGTGCAAGAACACGGGAAGCGGATAATGCAGTGCGCAATGGGCGGCAGCGCCGTCGAGCGCAGTTTCCCAGCTCTCCGGGAAATCGATGAGGATTTCGGTTCCGGCGCCGATGTCGAACGGCTCGACGGCAAGCGGCGCGCCGGTCTCCCAGGCATCCGGGGTGATGACGACGCGCCAGCCCTGCGCGGCCGAACGGGAATAGGAACGGATCTCGACGCGGTGTCCCGCAAGGCTGAACACGCCCATGCCCGCCGGGTCCTCGCGGTCGGCGATCTCGGCATTCCAGCCTGAGTCGCCGAGGGTCACGAGCTTGACGGGATCGTCGATCCCCGAACCGTCGTCGCGAACGACAAGTGTCGGATGGCCGGCAAGATCATGGGAGCGGATATCGACATAGGTCGCGGCGGCGCGGCGTGAGTTCTGAAGTAGCTCCGTGAGAATGTCGGACAGGCTTCCGTTGAATAGTCTCGATACCTTCTGGACCAGGGATTGGCCGACGGCGGTTTGGATGGTGGTTGGGAGGGACATGGGCGCGCTCCAGATGGACAACGGACCGATTCCGCCGCCTCGCCTGTCGTTCCCTCCCTCCTCCCAGGCGCGAGCGGTGGCCCGCCGAAACAGGATCGGCCCTGCTTGATGTCGAGCGCAGGGTTGTAGCGGCCGGCGCGAGTTTCGGCCGGCGATCGGACCTAAGAACGGTCCGGGCAGGGGACGTACGAGGCAGCCGTTCACGCGCAGGATGCCGCCTCGGGCAAGTGATCGAGAGAGCGCTCAACGATCGTCGCGTCCGCTTCGCAGTCGGCGCAGAAGGCATAGTCGAAGACCTGGCCCAAAACCCATGTCTGGGAAGTGACGTCCCAGGTCGCCCAAGCATCGCGCATGACGTCTTCGCTGCCGCATTGGCCACAGTGCATGCTTTTCTTGGTCATGATATCCTCCAGATTGAAGTTATTCCGATATGCAGGGACCGCGCGCCCATGCTCTTCAGGCGAAGAGGCGATCAGGTTCGACGGAAGGTGCGGAGAGACGCAGGTCACGGCGGATGCGCGTGGCGAGGCGCTCGGGCTGGACAAGCTCGTGGACCGACGCCCAGTGATTGCGCTCGCCAACATGATCGCGGCGTCCCGCGACGCGGTGGTACATGACCTCCTGGCCGGGGCCCATGCAGCCGAGACTCAGGCGAACCTGGACCTCGGCGCCGTGCAGGACCACGTCACCGCTGACGGCAACGCCGCCATGATGGGAGCGAACGTCATAGCTGTCCGGCGCAAGTCCGAGGGCGTCGGCAAGACGTTTGAGTGCCTTGCGCCCATCGGAGTGGAACAGCGTCTTGGCCGGAGCATCGTAGGCGACGCCCTTGTACGCCAGGGCGATAAGGGCAGGATGACGCCTCAGTTCGGCGATGGCATCCATGCAGGCGCGGCGCAGCTGCATGTCGGCGGGTCCGATCCCCTGGGCGACGGCGCCGAGATGGCGCGCGAGGAGGAGAACGGCGGGATCGTTGTCGCGCGGCCTGCCGGCATTGCGGCAATCCTCGATCGCGGCGGTCAAGGCGTGGAGGCAAGCCGGGAGCGTCGACAGCGCCGAGGGATCGAGGGCCTGGCTGAAGCGGAAGGCGACATCATACGGCATGGGGAAGCTCCGACGGCAAAGCGCACCGTTGCGCGCCCCCTCTCGTCCCCCCTCCCTCCTCGACGAGGCCGGGCAGTTACAGGTCAGGCGGCTCGGATCCTTTTGTTCGGGAGGAGTTCTGCGAAGCGTCGCTGAACCGACCACGCATCGGGATAGCGATCATCAAGGCCGTGCCGTGCCAATATCGGCGCGCGCGCGGTCGCGATCATGCCTGCCTCTTGCAGCGTCGGCAGCCGCGGCGGCCAGCCTCTGACGAACCGAAGGTCGGCCGGCATCGCACGCTCGATCCGCCGCCGTTCGATCGCGTCCCGTTTGGCGTGCGCGACATCCGCCGCGAGCGACAGAGGAAGCAAGTGTGGGGCGACATCCGCCAGCCAGCGTTGCGGCTGGAACGAGAAGGTCGAGTCGGCCTCCATCGAAACGAGATGGCGATAGAGATCGAGATTGTCGGTCGCCCGCGTCGCCGCCTGAAGATCATGGGCGGACCCGAGCACGCAAAAGGCGCAGGACAATCGTGTCGAGCGATAGCGGCAATAGGCCTCGTGCAAAGCGAGATCGTGACGTGCGTGGTAGGCGAAGATGTCGTCTGATGACCAGTCGACCCCGGGGTGCCAGCTGAGCATTCGCGTGCCGGCGGCGTTGCCTGCTTTGGCGAACCGGTCGTCGGCGCGTGACACGGGGGTGAAGCGGCGGCTCGGGCTCTCCTCCCGCCGCAAACCAATGACGGAGACGATCGTCTCGCCTTTGTACCGCCGAGCAAGGTCGGGACCGATGACCTGTATTTTCAGTTCACTGGTGCAAAATCTGAGCGACGCCGAGGACCATGGTCCGATGAGATTGTAAGTCGAAAGCGCTTCGTACCGGTTCTTGCCTGACGTGAAGCGTTGTTCCCAGCGGTCGACCATATCGCCCGCGCGCCGGCGCAGGATGAGGAGCGGAAGACCCAGCTGCTGCGCAACCCCTTCGACGAAGGACGGCGTCGATCGCCATTCTGCCTTTCCCAGGTCGGCATGGACGGCGATACGCCGCGTGCGGGGATGGCCGTGGTGGTCAAGCCAGGCCATCGCAGCATGACTTGTCGCCGTGGAGTCCTTGCCCCCGGAGAGGTTGAAAACGAACCATGCATTGCGGCGGACCGCGTCGAAGATTGTCGCGTCGGTAGCGACGTCGCGTTCGGCGCCGTTCGTGTGACAGGCGGCGGTTATGGCGATGCTCATTTCGCGGTCCGAAGTGGTTCGGTCAGGCGACGGCGATCAGGATGTCGACGGCCTGACGGAGGACAGCGTCGTCCGCGCCATTGATGACGACCGCGTCGGGATTGGTTGCGATGACCGCGCGAGTAACGATGGCGAGCGGCCGCTTGCGCAGCGGATATTGAAAGACCTGGTCGCGCTCGACCGTCACGAGGTTCGTGCGCAACAGACGCTTCAGCCGGCGATATTCGAGTTCACGGGAGAGGAGATCCCCGACCTCGGCTTCGAGGTCCGGCTCGAGGGTAAGGCCGTGGATCACGCGCGCCGGGCGGTTGGCCTTGAGCCATGCGTTGACCTGGGCTTCGGTCCATTGTCCGACCTGATGATAGAAATCGCATCCGCCATGGCCCTGATTGCGAGCGTGGAAGGCAAGCTCGTCATTGATCCAGACATCGGCGGTGAAAGCGCTCGTTTCTTGCGAGAGCGCGGCGCTGTAGGTGATGTTACGCAGGGCGATCTTCATGGTGGAGGCTCCAAGGGACGCTCCTAATCCGGGGAGCGCACTGACCTCCCCACTCCTCTTTCCGATTCAGTTCGTGCCCGGTGGGCTCTCGCCCGCGGCAGTCTTGTGTGAGCGATAAATGCGGAGTGGGCGGCGACTTGCGCGAGGTACATCGTTCCCAACGCGCTCGTTACACGTCGGCTTTTAGCAGGAGCCGACGTTCGCGCGTTCGCCAGCGCTGCTTTCCGGAATGAACAAGGTGCGAAGTGGACGATTTGGCGCGATCGGATTTGTAGGCGGTGTCCGGTCGGCCTAGGTTCCTGCCATGCAGAGCACCGACACCTTCTCGTTGTCACGAGGCGTCCTTACGAAGCTCGGCATCCCGATCGAGCGATTGTGCATACGTGCCGGCGTGGTGCCGTCCTTCGCGTGGATCACGAGCGACTTTTTCCGTATCTGGGCTGCAGCCGAGGAGGAGCTCGACGACCCGTCCGCGGGCATTCGCTTTGGTGCCGAAGGGATCGCACGCGGCTATGGCATCGCCTCGATCGTCGCATTGCACGCTCCTGATTTTCGCAACGCGCTCAGGGCGCTCTCCCGATACAAGCGCCTGACCTGCCCCGAACTCGTCGAGGTCGAGATCGCAGGTGACGAGGCAGTCGTCAGCTATCGCTGGCTCCAGGCGACGGGAGCGGTGCCGCGCCTGCTCGTCGATATGACCATGGCCTCGCTGCACGAACTCGCCCGGCGGGGCACCGCCGGGAAGGTTGCACCGATTCGGCTCGAACTGGCGCGCCGCCCTGCCGATGGGGCGCTCCTGCGGCGCCACTTCGAATGCCCGATCATCTTCGGGGCAGCGCATGACGCGATGGTGTTCGATCGAGCCGCGCTCGATATACCGTTCCTCACTGCGGACGGTGGTGCCTTTGCGCATGTGCTGGATGGCCTGGAACAGCGCGTCCGCGACGGAGAGGGCTTCTCCCGGCTCGTGGGCGAGGTACGCGTTGCGATCGCACGGCAACTGAGCGAGGGGGGGCGGCCCAGTGTCGCGGCGGTGGCGCGGCGTCTCAAGGTCAGCAGCCGCACGCTTCAGCGCCGCCTCGACGAGAGCAAGACGAGCTTCCAGCAGCAACTCGCGGGGGTGAGGCGGACCATGGCGAGCCGGCTCCTCGCCGCCACCGAGCTCGATACGGTGGCGATCGCCATGCTGCTTGGCTTCGTGGAGCCCAATTCGTTCGCCCGCGCCTTCCGCGGCTGGGAGCGGACGACTCCGATGCGCTGGCGTGAGCGAGAAGCCAGCGATCACCGCTTTCACGAAGGAACCCCGTCATGAGCCAGAAGCGGGTGCTGGTCACCGGTGGCTCCGGCTTCATCGCCGGGCACTGTATCCTCCAGCTCCTTGAGCAAGGCCACCTCGTCCGCGCCACCGTCCGATCGCTCGCGACGGAAACAGTGGTGCGCGGCGTTCTTGAGGATGCGGGCATGGTCGATGGCGACAGGCTGAGCTTCGTCACGGCGGATCTCACGAGCGACGAAGGCTGGGCAGAAGCCGTTGCCGATGCCGACGTCGTTCTGCACGTTGCGTCTCCGGTACAACCCGGGCACGTCGCCAACGAAGACGATGTGATCGTCCCCGCTCGCGAAGGCACGCTGCGCGTGCTGCGAGCGGCACGCGACGCGGGGGTGAAGCGCGTCGTTCTCACCTCGGCATTCCACGCAGTGAGCTGGGGACACCCGCATAGCGATCATGTGTTCACCGAAGCTGACTGGACCGTTCTCGATGGCCCGGGCGTCGATGCGTACGGCAAGAGCAAAACCCTCGCCGAACGCGCGGCATGGGACTTCATCGGCGCCGAGGGTGGCGCGCTGGAGCTGACCACGATGCTGCCGGTCGCAGTCATCGGGCCAGTGATGGGCAAGGACGTCTCCGGCGCCAACCACATAATCCAGCGCATGCTCGACGGCGCGATGCCGGCCGTCCCGAACCTGTTCATCCCGATCGTCGACGTCCGCGACGTGGCCAGCGCGCACATCATGGCGATGACCAATCCGGCCGCCGCGGGCGAGCGGTTACTGATCTCAAACGGCCGCGCGCTCGCGCTGAAGGAGATTGGCTCGGTCATCAAGGCGACGCTCGGCGACGCGGCGAAGCGCGTGCCGACCCGCTCGATCCCCGACTTCGTCGTGCGCATCGCGGCGCGTTTCAATGCCGGGATGCGTCCGTTCGTGCCCGACCTCGGCTATGCGAAGAAGACCTCGAACGACAAAGCGCGGCGGGTGCTCGGTTGGATACCACGCGACCCCCGTGAGGCGATCGTCGCGGCGGCGACGAGTATGGTCAGGAAGGGGTTGATCAAGGCGTGATCTCACACGATGAGCTCGCGATGATGGTGGGCGTCTGCTGAGCAGCCTCCACTGGCGAGCACCTCGCGCACGATTCCTGATCAGACAGTTGGCCATAGACAAAATCAGCCGGTTTGCCGGAGGCTGGCGGACGGCTGTCCGGAGTGCGGGCGGCAGCGCGGCACCCAACGCAATTATTCGGTAGTGAGCGACAGCTATAGGAGTCCCTATACCCGACGGAAAAGGTGCATTCTGGGCGCGCTGCTGACCGAACGCTTTCTGACCAGCGAACGGCCGTTCCTGTCTGGAGCAGACGTTTACGCGCACACCGACGTATGCTTTAGGCGGGCCGCGAACAGAGAACTCAACTATACGGCCAACTCTACCCGGACCTACCTGGAATCGCGTGATTTAGTGAAGCTCGTCAGCTTAGTCTCTTCCCGGCATAAATCCCGGACCGGGGGGTTCAGGCGCGGCCGGCCGGATGGTATGGTGGGATCCGTCGCCTCGCCATCGACTGGATCGAGCGCGAGGCGCCGATCTAATGTATCCACCGAGCGTGGCTATGGACCGAGATTGCGATGCGTGAACTGGATGAAGAAGAAACGCTGCTCCTGCGCCATCTGGATGGGGGTATTCCCACCCGCGATCTGATCGTCATCGTTCGGGATCTCGGCGAGATACTGCGTAACCGGGGGCATGTGATTCAGGCCAACGTCGCTGAAATCGCTGCTGACCGGCTCCAGTTGCTCAGCGCGCGCGTGGAAGCGTGATCCTTCCAAAAGCATGGTGATCTATTGCCACGCTTAGCGCAACACGGCCCCCCTTCTCGGCGCTATAAGCGGATGTTCCTACCAGTTGTGGACTGGGAGTTCGTCGGTGGTGCCAGCGTCGCAATCAAACAGGACGTGGTCGAAGCCGCGGTCCCGGCCAAAGCAAATGGCGGCAAGCAGGTCGCCCGGGAGTTGGCCTTGCGTCGCGGGGTCGATCTGCCGGGTCGGCACGAACCAACCATAGATGCTGCTGGCGACATTGAGCGGACGATCGGTCGCCATTTTTGAACACCAATGGTCGAGCAAATCGGCGGTCGATGTCGAAAGATGAGCGGTGGCGAGAACGCAATACCAGCCGGTTTCGAGCATGTACCTGGCAGCAGGAGGCGATGCGCCAAGTTCGATCCGATCGGTCGAGAGATACTCGTTTTCACGGTTGTCGAAATAGACGCCGGCGACGGCTTCGTCGTCGAGCGTGGCGGGATCGCGAGGGTCACTGATTTCGGTCCAGCCCTCGCGGCAATAGGCTGCGACTGCGCCCATAAGCCCCGCTCGCGTCAGCGCGACATAGTGATTCAGGCCATGCCGATGTTCGACCGAGGCGATGTGAATCTCCAGCGACCACGGCATTGGCGATCCTGCGACGTGGGATTCGGCGCTGGCCAGTGCCCCCAGCAAGGCAGCGCGGTCGTGCTCGACAAGGCTGGCGGGGTCTTCGATGGCGCGACGCGCGCGCGCCAGCAACCGCGCGAGATCGCGTTTCGACGTGTCGGTCATGACAGTTCCTCATCGTATCGGGCGAGCAATCGCCGATTTCGGCCATGGGCGGTGCTCGGCTGAGGTCAGGCAGCCTCGGCAAAAAGCGGTGGAAGCGTCACGTCGCCTTCGAGCGCGCGCCGATCGAGGACAGGATATGCCAAATCGGGCACCTTGCGCGCCGCGAGCTTGGCGGCGCGGGTCAGTGGGAAGAGATAGGCGTGGCAGCCGGGATGGCGCTGTCGGCGAAGGAAGCCGGTCCGTTCAAGATCGGTGAGCCAAGCGGCGCGATCTTCGCCAAATCCTGGTGGTCGGGCGCCGGCGCGAACAAGATCGTCCATGGCGTAGCGTTGTCCGCATTCCGCGTTGCGGATCTTGGAGACCGCGCGCGAGGAGATTGGGCGGCCGTTCGGCAGGATGAGATCGGTGCGCGGGCTTGAGCGCCCGACGTATCGGCTTCCCATGACCGCATAGAGTCCACCCACATGTCCCGGCAGGAACACGTGCCCGCCCTCGTCAACCCTTCGAACGGGGTCGGCGTAGGAGATGACGGAAAGAATCTCCGGTTTCTCGCGGCGCAGGATGCGGAAAGCGCAGGATACGAGGAAAGATTCAGCGTTGCCGCCTTGGGCTTGGTCGATCACGAGCCGGCCGAGGTCGCAGGCGGTGCGCGGATCGGAGAGTCCTGCCGTCTTGGGGACGCTGGCATTGTTGACCGGGTGCGAGAAGACGCAGACCCCGACAAGCTCCGATCGGCCACCCTTGCCATTGGCGAAAAGGCCAATCGAGAGGCGAGCGACCGGCATGGATGCGGCATAATGGTGCGCTTTGACGAAAGGTGCCGCGTGCAAGCGCGTGTCGATCACGTCGACGGAAAGGCGCGCGGGATCGATTTCGCTGGCGTTCGGGATCCAGCGGCAGCGGCGGTCGCGCCACCGCTGCGTGCGGGTGGTGAGCATCGTGCGATCTCCTGTATGATCACCGTCTGCGCCCCCCCTTCCCTCTCTTGAGCCATCATTGATCGGCGCGAGGGTTTGGAGGTTCGACCGAGGGCAGCGGGATTGGGACGGCTTGACCGCTAGCCAGATTGAGGAAGGCTCCGGCGTGGCCGATGGAACCGCGTCCGAGAAGATCGAATAACAGCGCCAGCGCGTGGCTGGCGAGGACCCGGTTGACGAACAGGGACTGGCGTTCGAGCGCCTCAGCAACCGAGCAGGACGGTGCATCGTCGTCGGCCACGCTCTCGTCGGCAAGTTCCGGAAAGGCCTCGAGCACGGTGGAAAGTCGTCCGGATCGTTCGTCGGCGCGCGACGGACAGCCGATTAGAAATTGGCCGTCGCTGGCGCGGTTTCCGAGATCCATCCAGTAAGCAGGCGTCGCCTTGCCATTCGCGATCGCTGTGCCAAGCGCTCGCCGTGCGGAGGCGGTATCGACGCAACTGATCAGGAGATCGATGCCTTCGAGCCCTATTGCACCAGGCGCGCGGCCATGAACCGCCCTCCAGTCAAGTCCGTGCGCGAGGTTGATCCGTTCGGCGAGTGTGCGCGCCTTTGAGTTGCCGATGTCGCACCGGTAGAATGGCTGGCGGCCAAGATTCGCCTCGGTGACGATATCGTCGTCGACCACAGTGACGTCGAGCGAACGCGAGGAGATCGCGCGCAGCGCCGTATCGAGTGAGGCGAGACCCATCAGCATTTGCCCGCCATTTCCGCCGCAACCGACCAGCAGGATGCGGATTGAGCGATTGTCGAAGGTGGCGGGCAGATAGTGGCGCTGCCTGGTCTCAGTTCGCATGGGACTCTCCTGCAAATGGGCTGCGCGGCAGGGGCAGGAACATGCCGCCGGCGCAGAGGCGGGATGCCATCACTGGGCCGTCCGGCTGGTCGAGCCGGCCGAAAACGAGCGATATCTTGGTTGTATGTGAGTCGTCGGCATTATCGGTCGCGCTGAAGAATGCGGGCCCACGACCATGGCTATGGATGTCGCAGATCATATGCCAGTCGGGCGGCAGGGCCGGCGTGCGGTAAACGAGGCGGGAGGGTGTCGCCTCTTCGATGACGGGTAGGTTCACCGTGAAATCCCCGGTCGCTTCGTTCCAGAGCACGAACGCCGCCGCCTCGTTAGGCAGCGATGCGCGGAAGTGGTCGAGAATATACTCGAGATGCTCACGCGGGATCAGGCCGCAGCGCAGGTCGGCCCTCGGCGCGCCGATGCTACCATAGGGAAGATAGGCGGCGATCGGCGGCGTGATAGGCACGTCGAGCGCGAGCCAGGGGCGGCGGAGGATGAGCATCACGCCGTCGGCTCCTACGGCAAGGCCGTGGCCGGACCGGGCGCTGCGAAGCGCTTCGAGGGCGGACGATTTGCCAAGCGGCGGGACCGGATGGCAGGGTACGGCGGCGAGCACCGCGGCTGCGGTCGGATCATCGGCGAGCTTCGTCATACCCGCGCGCTCATGGAAATGAGACTTGCCACGGTTATCTTGGCCGCGACTGCCGCTTTCGCCTGTGGCCGATTCTGCTGTCCACCACGCGAACCGAAGGGCTTGAGACGGCTGACCGGAAAGCGGGTCGCCCGGCGCGCTGCTAGGTCATCCCATAGACGGACGAGGCCGCCCTTTCCGCTGACTGTCAACTCCTGCCCCGGATTGGGGTGCGTCGACCAGGAGTCGAACACCGCGCTCTCATAGGCCGGGATGGACGCGGTGCTGAGCGCTTTCGGCCTCGGGATGTTGCCCCAGCAGAGGCGCCCGTTGACGAAAACATTGAGGACCGGGGAGTGCAGCACCGGCGTCGCGGCGTTCGGACGCTCGCTTGCCGCCAGGGCGTAGACGCCGAGGCCCGAGCGCGTGGCGATGAACAGGTGCGCCGGATACGGAACCGGCAGGGTCGTTCGACCGGAGAGCGCCCTGAGGCCGGCGGGAGGAGCCGACAGGGCGAAATAAGCGTGGCGCACTTGTGCCGGGCTCCACCAGGCCAGCATGTCGGGATGGGCAACAAGGATATTGTCCGGCAGGATTTCGGGCACGACGGTGCGGCCGAGCGCCTCGGTCCATTGGCGCAGGTGCGCGCGTGACAGCGGCACGCCCGCGGCGATCGTCGGCCGGCCGTCGCCGTCGTGCTCGACCGCGTGAAAGCTGGCGAACGCCGGACCGCTCTCGCACGAAGCGCCGTAGGGCTTGAGATTGCGTGGCGCCTGGTTCCTGTAGAGCAGGATGGCGTTAGCCAGGACCAGGCCGCCACCGCTGGCTTCGAATTGGGTGCTATGTTCGGACATGAGAGCCTCGAGATATGGGTGGGTCGAACTGGACGAGGTCCTGGGCTGCGAGAAGGAATTGCGCGCCGAGACGCATTGAGGCGAACCAGTCGTCGATACGGCTCGCGTCGGGCAGCGGGCAGATGCCGGCGATGTCCATGAAGCCCATTTCCATGCCCTGCCGCCCGACATCATCGAGCTCCCGCGTGAACTGGTCGAAGGGAACGAGGGTCAACGGCGGCAATGAGGCGCATTCCTCGATGCCCGGAAGATATTCGGAGGCGACCTGGAAGTCGAAGTGCCAGGCGTTGCGTTCGGGCGTCAGGGATCCGAGAGCCTGGTGCGCTTTGCGGAGGTCGGCGAGCTTTCGGCGGAGAGCCGCTGGCAGCCGCGCAGAGGGCGCCGCATTCGCCGCGATCATCCAGTCTGGCCGCCGCGCGTTCATCTCGGATGGCAGCGTCATCCCGTCGAGATCGTCCTCGTCCGCGCCGTGATATGCGATCAGGCACTGCCGGGCGGCTTCGTCGTCGGTTGCGCCTTCCCAGTAATACATCGCGATCTCGTCGAAGAGATCCTGGTAGCCGAAGACGGGAAGCGCTCGGCCGAGGGTGTGCTCGAGCGCCCTATATGCGGCAGCGCGCCAGCCGATGGGGGCATCGCTGGTCTCGATCCAGCCAAGGTCGAGTTGCCCCATGCTCTCGCAGACGATGGCGATCGCGGAGGGTCCATCCTCCTCGCTGTGAAGAACGGCGACGCGTAGATCGACAAGTTCGACGGGAGCCAGAATTTCAAGCACCGCGGCGTCGAAAGCGCGCTCGATGTACCGGCGGGCCGCCACACGCGTATAGGATGGCGTCGAATTCTCCCGCGACACGACCCATCGACCGATGAGCTTGTGATGTGGCGCGAGCGGGGCATCGAAGATGGTTGGGATGTCGGTTGAGAGCGCGACGGTGCGTCCTGCAAGCTCAGCCCAAGGGCGGAAGGGGAAGACCTGCAGGGGGCTGGAGCGGCTCGCAGGCGTCGCCCTTGCCGTCGTGCGGGTCGTGGACGATCCGCGCGTGAAGGGCCTGGGCCTGCGGGGTGCAGGCAGGATAGGTGAAGCTGGTCGTGTCGCCATCGTCGGTCTCGATCCATTCGAGGAGCGTCTTGCGGATGGTGGGCGGGATGGCCTCGCCAGGCCTTCGGTACATGGTCAGCCCTTGGTCCCGACGGCGCGCCTGTATTCGATGACGTGAGCCGCGCCCGACACGCCGGCATCGACCGTCTCGGCGTTGAGGATCGCCGGGTAGAGCGTGGCATGATAGGCGCGGAGCGCAGTCGGGTCGTTTGCGAGATGCGGCGGGACCGGGAGGTCGATGCCGTCATAACGATACGCGCGGGTGAGGTGGTTGATCTGCATGGGTGCCTCCGGCTGATGATCATGGAGAAGGTCGTGGCGGTGCATCACCAGAGGCTGGCGGGCTCCTCGGCCGTGGCGTCGACGGGCGGACTGGCGGGAGCGTCGACCTTCGCGCCGGCGGTGGCGGGCTTCGGCGTCGGCGTTGCCGCCTTTGCCTTCGCGGCCTCGGCAGCCGCGGTGCGCGCGGCGTCGGCCGCCTGCCGCTGCTCGGCAAGTTGATCGGCGAGTGCCTTGCGGGCCGCGATGAGCTGGCCGAGCGCGCCGTCCTCGCCCTTGGCGAGTTCGGCGTCGATGTCCGCGGCGCTCGCCGTGAGCGAGATCGGGCGGGTTTCGCCGGATTCGAGCTTGTCGGCCGCGCCTTCATGCCTGCGGGGAATGACGGTCAGGGTGACGGTGTCGTCGGGGCCGGCGACGAGATCGAAGCCGAGCGAGTAGCGCGCGAGCAGCGGGAGCAGGGTCGTGATCAGCATGGACGCGTTTCCTTATTTGGAGCGTGCGGGAAATCAGGCGGCGAGTTCGGTGATCGGCGCTTGGGCGAGCGGTGCGGCGTTGACCGGGGGTGGCCCGTATTGGCCGTCGAGGGTCATCGCGCTGGGCAGGCGGCCGGCCCATTCAAAGCCAGTTCGATTGAGCATGCCGGCGACAACATCCGCCTTCTTGGAGCCCAGGAGCTTGGCGAACGCTTTCTCGCCCATGTGCGAGACTAGGCCGGTTTCCTGGGCGATGAACCTGAGTTCGTCTTTGGTGTACCGCTCCAGGAATGCCTTATCGACCTGCCAGACGTCGCGCAGATCGACGTCGAAAGCGCGGGCGAGATCGGCGACGTGCCCGAAGTTCAGCACATCCTTGGCATAGGCTGCGCCGATCGCGGAAAGCACGGTCGCGGCTTGGCCTTCAGGCAGCGTGCGGATCTCGGCAATCTTGGCGCTGTACGTAAGTTCCGGGAAGGACGCGCCGACGAGCAGGCCCGCGCGTCCCTTCAGGGTTTCGCCCTTGATCTGCGAGAGCGTCCCGGACATCGCTGCGACGAGGACGGCAATATGCGCCTGTGCGGCATTGGCCGCGAGCGCCCGGGCGAGCGCGGTTCGCCACGTCGCTTCGCGAAGATCGCTGGTACGGCTGGCTATGGACTTGACGGTGACGGTCGGCTTGTGCGCGGTCGAGACGCCGCTCACGGAAGGGGGCGGCGTCGGGGTCGCTTGTGCGGACACGTGCGCCCCGGTCGTGCCGGGAGACGGGGCTCGCGGGTTCTTGGAATCGGCCCCGCTCTCGTCGATGGCATCGTCCTGCTCGTCATCCTCCGCGTCTTCGTCAGCGTCTTCGTCAGCTCGTGGAGCTGCGGCCCTTGCCGCTTTTTCGGCCCGCTCCTGCTCCTCGAAGCGGATCGCTTCGGCGGTTTGCGTCTTCAAATCGAAGCATCCGGGATTGGTGCAATGCCCGTCATCGACATGAGTCTCGAACAGAGTCCGCTGGGCGGCCGAGTTGAACGGGCAGGTCGTGCACTCGGTCTTGTCGAAACAGGCGGCGCCGAGGTTCTGCGTGACGCGCATGAGGAGGTCACGCGTTTTGTTCACATCGAGGCCCGAGCCGAGGATCGTCTCGAGGGCCTTGTCCTGCTTGTCGGCGGGGATGGCGGCGAGCAGCTCGGCATGGCCGACCTTGATCCGGCGTTCGTCGAGCGCGAGCTTCACGGCGTCGGAAAGTTCGGCGAGCGCCAGACGACGATCAAGCTTGGCCCGGGACCATCCGAGACGCCGTGCCGCCTCGGCGCGATCGTTCTGGCAGGCCGCGAGGTAGCGGACGGCGGCATCGGCCTGCTCGGTTTCCGAAGGATCATCGCGGTCGTCATTTTCAGCGATCGCGGCGTCGAGGGCCTCCTGATCGGTCATCTCGCGAATGATGACGGGCACTTCAGCATCGGGGCCGTAGGCTTCGAGGCCGGCCCTGTAGCGGCGTTCGCCGGCGACGATGGCGTAGACCTCGCCCTTCGGACGCAGCAGGATAGGCTGCAACATTCCGCGGAGGCCGATCGAGGCTACAAGCTCGTCATGCTTTTTCCGATCGAAATAACGGCGGGGGTTATCCCCCTTCGTGATGAGGGAGAGCGGCAGCGTGGAGCGGGTTGAATCTGGTGTGTTCAAGGCTGATCTCCTCAGGGAATGTGGCAGGGCCGTGGCTCGGGTCGTGCGTCCTCATTTTGACGCGCCCGATCCCGCTCCCTCCCCCTCATCTTCATGGCGGTTTGTCGCCGACGCCCGCAGCGGTCAGACCGGTGTCGGTGCGCCGCCGGATGCGGGCGGCGGCCCGGGGTCATCTGAATCGGGCGACGTGATCTCGATCGTGCGGCTGAGATCGGGAACCCGTTCGTCATGGTAGACGCTATGGTCGGCCAGGCCTTCGGCGGCAGCCTGGGGATCCTGGCCTTCGGGAAGGTCGATGATGAAGGTCTCGACGGCGAAGCATTCGCCGTCGGAGAAGAATTGGACGCATATGCGGAACGCGCGCGTCGACGTCGCCGAAATCTCGGTCATGGCTGGGCCTCCAGATAGCAAAGGAAGAAAAGGTGCCGGGCACGCCGGCACCGCACGTTTCAATTGGCGCGTTCGAGCAGTTTCCGCGCCTTGCCCTCGAACTCTAGGCGATCGTTCTGATGCGTCTTTCCGCGCGCGACGGCGGTGATCCCCTGGACGAAGTCGTAGAGCGAGGCTGCCGGATGGCCTTCCTCGTCCAACACCGTCGCGATGATCTTCGCGGTGTCCGACTTGGAAAAGCCACGCTTGCGGAGGAACGCCTCGCGATCGTCATCCTTGCGGGCGACGATACGTTCCCGTGCCGCGCGGACGCCCTGCACGAAGGTCAACGGGGAGGAGTCCGCGAAAGTCTCGAGCGCCGGTGCTGCCTCATGGGCAAATCGATTGGCCGCGAATTTGGAATGGCGGATGGAGATTTCCTCGAAATTCTCGACGCCGTCGGGTAGGGGCGAGGGTTCCCAAAGGGATGATCCTCTACCCCTCCCACGAAACCGGACGTGATGGTTTCCCATCATCCGGCTTCTACGCTTGCACCATGCGATCCAGTCGTTCCTGCAATCGCCCGGCATGATGCGCGACGTGGCAGTCGTGGCAAAGCACCGTGCGCTTGCGCGTCCGGGCCGCCTTGACGCGGGTCCACAAGGTGGTCCCAGCCATATCACTCATCTTACGGACGTGATGCACCTCCACCGGCACATCTTCCGTACCGCACGCCTGACATGCCCTTGCTCGCAAGCGGTCGACGATGTCGTTCCGTCCTGCGAAGTGGATATGTGCAAGCGTTTGGCGGTCGACGCGCGCGGATGCCGGGGTTGACCGAACATCCTTGAGGCGGAACATCGGCATGAAGCGCCGCTGGTGGCGGCCCTCATACCACAGGCCGAGGCTATCCCCATTCCGGAGCCTCTCTGCCGTCTTCCGAACCGAGCATTTGTGCTTCCGCGAGATGGTCTTCATGAAGCTCCACCACCAGAGGTGATGCAGCCGTCCGACTTCATCTTTCCAGAGCGTGCCGAGCTTATAATACTCGGCCAGCCCGCGCATCAGCGCATTATATCCGGTCAGGATCGCGACATCGGAGTTGTTGATCAGTTCGCAGCGTGCCTCGCCCCGGTTGGTATATATATTGCCGAGACGTTGCCGTTCTGCGAACCGGGCTAGCCTGTCCACCGGCACGTGAAGCTGCATACGATCTCCGGGCAAGCGCATGGTGACGGCACGGCCGCCCTTGATCATGCGCCTGGTTCGCCCATCGCCATATGTTTTCAGCTGATAGCCGAGGAACATGGCACCCTCGTCCGCCTTCCTGATCCCGCTCTTCTCCTCAGACACCTCGAGCTTCAGACCGTTGGCGAGGAACGTCCTCACCTCGGCCATGATGCCGCGGGCGTCTTCCTTGCTGCCGATCACGCCTATGACGAAGTCGTCGGCATAACGGCAGTAGCGGAGTCGGCGGTAGTTGGGGTCGAACGGGTCGAGAGCCGGCTCTTCGAGCCGTCGCCGCTCCCATTCCCTGATCTCTTCGACGAGCGCCGGGATTTCCTCCTCTTGGCCATTGGCCCGCCGCCGTTCGATCTTTCTGCGTCGGATCTGGATCTGCTTGGAGATTTCGAGATAGGCATCGCTGCGCCGTCTCGTCTGCCCCTTGTCGAACCGCGCTTTCACCTCCGCCATGAACCTATCGAGTTCATGGAGGTAGATGTTGGCGAGGACCGGCGAGATCACGCCGCCTTGCGGAGCGCCGCTGAACGTTCGGTGGAACGTCCAGTCTTCGAGGTAGCCAGCCTTGAGCATACGCCCGATCAACCGTATCAAACGCTCGTCATCGATGCGCCTGCGTAGAAGACCCAGCAGGATGTCATGGTCGATGTTGTCGTAATAGCCGACTATATCGACCTCGATCAGCCACTTCACGCCATGCCATGTACGCCTGATTTCAGTCAGGGCGCTGTGACATGACCGCCCCCGGCGGAAGCCATGCGATTGATCGGCAAAGACCGGCTCATAGACATGTTCGAGCAAAATCTTCACCGCCGCCTGCACCAGCTTGTCGTCGGCAGTAGGAATGCCCAACGGGCGTTTCTTCCCATTGGGTTTGGGGATGTATTGCCTGCGGGCCGGAGAGAAGCGATACGAGCCGTCCAGCACGGCGGTCATGATCCGTTCCATCCTTTCGAGCGAGAAGCCGTCGAGGGTGTTGTCGGGATCGATGCCGGGCGTGAGCGCCCCCTTGTTGGGAGCGACCTGCCCATAGGCCCGTTCCCAAAGGAGCGGACAGCCGAGCAGCCGGAACAGACCGTTGATACGCTTTCCCTGGCGTGACAGGTCGATGATTGAGTCAAGTCTCTTCTCTACGGTGAGCGGTTGCATCAGCAGACCTCCGTTATGAAGTTGAAAGACCCAGCAAGCGCGCCGCCCTTCACCCGCGCAGAGGAGATTCCCCTTCCGGTTGCCCGGCCGGTTTCACTCATGCCCGTCCATCCGTGGATGGCTGTCCCGGTCATTACCCCGGGCGTTTGGCTAATATGGCGGCTCCGTCGCCTTACGGGACACCGGAGAGGTGCCCGCTTAGGCGATCCCATGTTTACACGATCAGTGAGATGCGACGTGGGTAGGTGGCCCGTTCGATCGTTGGCCTCTCGACGAGAGGTGGACCGTGCGACCAAGTTTAGGAGGACGCTATGGGGTAGTCCTCCCTTCGCACGGCATGACGCGTCAACCATTGCTGCGTCACGACCCGAATAAAGTTCCTGAATCTGGGCTTCACGCAATCCAGCATTCACCATGCACGTCTTGCCCTGACGTCCCGATAGCCTACAATGGTTTCGGCCCGGAGGACGCCTTGTCCCAACATGCTGTTGTCCCCCGCCGGTTTCCCGGTCGCAACCATTGCTGGTCGAGGTAAGTTGGGTGGGCATCAGGCTTTCCTTGGTTTCCTGAGAAGTCATCCTTCACTCAATTGATCGCGCCACCATGGCGCACCCACAAGTTGCGGTTCATGCACACCGCGCGTAGGTAAAAGGTAGCCATTCCCAACGTCTTCGAGCCAACTTCTGAGTTCCAGCAATAAAAACCGCGAAAGTAGAGATCGGGATCGCCATTGGGGAGTTTGCCGGCCTCGATCGGATGCGTGTCGTCAACGAGGAAGAGGAAGACGTCGCGATCGGACGCATAGAGCGTCGTCGTCTCCAGGCTGACATCGACATAGGGATTGTAGCGCATGCTCGACCAGTCGAGAACGCCCGGCACTTTCCAGCGCGTGTCGGATACGCCGTCCCCGGCGATTTTCATGACGGCGCCAACAAGCTCATGATCCCAGATGCGGCCATAATCGGGGCTGGTCACGGCGCGTAGTTCGGTGCGCCCATCTTCGGTCTGAAGCATTTTCACCTGTTCACCGCGGTGGGAGAGCAGGCCATGCTGGAGATTGATGCCGGCGAGCGCCGCCGGGAGCGTCCGCAGATAGGATGCCGGCGCGCCGACGAGGCTCGAGAGCTGGCCGAAGGACCAGTTGGTGGGTGCCACCGGCCGGTCATCGCCGGGGACGATGAGCGAAAGCCGTTCGGGATCTTCGCTGCGCGCTTCGACGCGAACGGACTTGCTCTCGACCACACGCGTCGTGGCGCGTTCCGCGCGGGAACGGACGCTGTCGTACAGCTCGGTCAGCGACAGGAACTTCTCGTCGTCAGGCCGCGAGAACCATTCGGAAGACACGCGCCCGACATTGCGACCGCGAGAAATGTCGACATGGTAGGCGCCGCCGACGAGACGGCCGGCGGCAAGAGCGAGACTGGCCATTTGGGGTTCTCCTGATGGGGACGATGGAGCAGCGGCGACAGGGGTTTCACCCGACCCGCGCCACCACCCCGTTCCCTCCCTCCCCTTCGATCAGGCCTCGTCGGGCAGATTCGCTGCCCATTCGAGTATCCACGCTTCGGTGATTTGCTCGAAGCCGATTTCGCCTTGCTCAATGAGGTCGCGGACTTGCTGGCGTGCGCGGGCAAGGGCCTGTGTCCAGGGATCGGGATTCTGCGGCTGGCCGGCTGGCAGATCGAGCATATGTTGAATTGCCGGAGCAGGTTCACGCAGACGATCGAGCTGGCGGCCCGTCCAGCGCGCCATATGATCGGCGACGAAGCGGTTGGTCTTCGACTGTCCGGACATGAGTGCGGATCGACGTGCGGCGACACCATAGGCCTGGCTGTCGATGCTGGCGACGCGATCGCCGAAGATAGCAAGCGATGGAAGCGCACTTCCTTTCACGCCGAAGAGATGAAGCTGCAATGTTTTTGGGAGGCGGCGATCCAGCAATTCGATCACGGCGATCAGTCCCTCGGGACCGTGAAGATGGCGGCGGCACATGCTGCCCACGCCCAGTGGCTGGTCGGGTGGCAGCAGGTCGGCCACCCCGTCGAAGGATCGGAGATAATCGTCCGGACGACGGCCCTGCAAGACCGGCATGAAGCGGTGGGCGATGCCGGCGTCGCACGCGCGCATGTGACAGGCGCGATTGAGCTGGATCGTCCGGGCGATCCTGTCGAGAACCTCATCGCGATCATGCGCGACCGCCTGTTCGACGCACAGATCGAGGCTGGCGAAGCGTCGGAACGGGTGGCCGGAGGCAAGCGCGATATAGTCGTCGATGGTCCACGGGATGCCGCGTTCGCGAACGGCCAGCACGTAGCCGGCACTGTCTAGGTCGACCGATGCCAGGCCGTGCGCGTTTCCGAGCAACCCCAACCGCCATCCTCGCCACTCCCGTGTGCGATTGCGCCGATCCCAGCGCGAAAAGCTGTTCGCTGAGACCAGGACCGGCACCTGCATGGCACGGGCGCGGGCGAGCAGCGGACCTTCCGAGAGCCCCGGAAGTCCGACGATCACCTCGATAGCCATGTGGATCAGACGCGGCGCGATATGGGGCGGCCGGCGCCGTCATAGCGGTCAGGGTCCGCACCGGATATATGCCACCCGAACATGGAGCCGGCCAGCATCGCCGCGATCTGCGGCGGCGTCGCCTTGAAGGTCGTGTTGATCCGATCGACGGACATTCCGTCGGGGAGCGGCCAGTAGCCCCGTTCGCCGCGCTTGATAATGATCGGTTCGCCTGTCTCAGGAAGATGCATGGCACACATCTCGGGCAGGCGGTCGATAGCGGCCAGCCGGCGTTCGGCGGCGTCGAGCGTCGCCTTTTTGAGGTCACACAGCCAGGATGGGCCGAGATGGTTGCGGACCATTCTGAGCGAACTGCTAAAGGCTTCATATTCGTCAGCGCCGTTCATCCACTTGATCGAGAGCGTGTCCTTCCATCGCCGTCCGTGGCGCGCACGGAAATCGATGAGGGCCCGCCACATTGCGTCGTCCGGTTCGGTCATGATGGTGTTCCGATTAGGCAGTCGAAGAAAGGAAGGATGGTCTGCGCAGCCGCGCGGTCGAGCGATTACCGCTCCGTCGGCAGCCATTCGTAGAGAAGGTGCCGATCGGGCTCGTGCTCATTCCCTATGGCGATCCGGACGCGCCGGCCATCACAGGCGAAGCCAGTGGCGCGTGGGAAGTCGAGATAGACATTGCCCTCGAAGATGAGATCGCTGGAACGGACGGCCTTTATGGTCCTGGTCGTCCCGAGCGCGCGGTGTCCGTCGGGGGCGGCGATGAGTTTCAGGCAGTCGGCGGGTTTGATCCGGCGTTTGAAGGCCGCGAGCGAAACCAGCGGCTCGACTTCATTGGCTTTGCCGCGTCTGGCGGCGAGCGCCGACCAATAGGCTTTGCCGATCTGCACGTCCGAATGAAACGCACATTGTAGAGAGTCCTGGTAGAAGTTGGATCGGGTGAAGCCGAAGCGCTCGATCTGGTCTCGCACCATGGTTGTGAATGCGCGGCGCTCGGATTCTTCGGTCAGGTCGGCGGGCGTGTCGAGGAGCTCGACCGTCACCTTGCGTCCGCCGGTATAGCGCTCGCCGCGACTGGTGAACCGGGCTCCCGTGATGAGACCGTGAAGATGGCCTTCGATCCTGGTACAGAGCGCGGGCAAGGCTTCGCCCGGACGATAGAGATCGCCATCATAGTGGAAATTGCCCCGGTCATCATGATCGGTCTGGCTGTAGAGGCGCGGCAAAGCGCAGGGCGGTAGGGCCTGCGTCATGAGCTTGTCCTTTCGAGGAAGTCAGGCGAGGAGCGCCGGGTCGAGACCATCGGCTTCGGACCCGTCCGTGCTCCAGAGGATGCGATCAATCAGGGCGACGCCGGCGGCGATGACATCCGCTTCCGGCAAAATCATGGGGGACATGTCTCCGTCACGCTGCACGAGGCAGTGGTGAACACCGGTGATGACGTAGCGCCCGATTGCTTCGTACTCGGCGTCCGTCTGGGATCTGTCGGGACGGGTCTGCACGGACGGCATGTCAGGCAGCCGTGGTGGCAGGTACCGCGGCGCCGACGATTTCGACATGGGCGCGGCTATAGCCATGGCGGCCGAGCCAGGCGGAGGCGGCTGCTTCACCGGCTGCGACATGGAGCAGCTCGCGGTGCCCCTCCCATTCCTGAAGAACAAGCGCGGCGCCAGGGGGAGGTATTCGAATGATCTCGAATGTGCGGGCGTCATTGACCGAAAAGATCTTGTTGACCGAGAGGATGATGGTTTCGCCGCTTCCATAGTCACCCTCGTGCAGTGTGAAGGTCGCCGGATAGGGATATTGACCGGTGCCAGCGGGCGATCGCTGGGTAAGCTGGCCCTTGCCGTTACGGCCTTCCCATGCCTGCGCCTTGCGCTTGAAGCGGTCCGGCGGGCGCGGTGTCCCGTCGGAATAGCGAATGATGGCGCCCAGCGGCGCTGCGTCGAAGATCGATTGAGCTGTGGCAGACATGGATAGGTCTCCAGATGTTGAAACCCGGCGTCGGCCGGGCTTGTTTGGGGGTCAGGTGAATGATTGCGTCGATCCATCGGGATCAGCGGAAGCTTGGTTGGCGCGACCGGCACGTCTCAATTTGGCCGAGGCGTGACCTGGTTTTGCGCATCGTCGGCGCGCGATGCGACCCAGGCCCAATAGCCGAGCCGGGTATCGTCATTGGCGACCTCGGCCTTCCAGTCATCGACGGGGTGAGCAGGATGTTCGCCCCAAGGGCCATACAGCTGCAGGAGGCGATCCATCAGATGATCCCTCCCTCAAGGGCACGGGCGAGCGCCTCGCGGGTGCTTTCGATTTCGATGCGGTCTGCGAAGATGGCGCACCATCCCCCGCCGAATTCATTTACTCGCGGCCTGGAGCAGCTTAGCGCCCATTCGAAGCCGATCGGTGCCTTCGTGAGGGTCTCGCGGCAGCACCGATGGATGAGTTGGGCTAAAGGGTCCGGCTGGAAGTCGGTGTCGCTGAAGAAGCATATCGTGCAGACATCAGGCGCTTCGAGGCTGTTACCACCCTCGAAGTCGACACCGAAGCTGGGAAAGTTCGGGTCGCTGAAAATCGCACGAAGGCCGCTCGAGCAATCGGCGGGGTCGGTCGGGGGAAAGATGGCGAGGAATTCGGGCGTGGGATCGGACGGTTCGCAATCGTCCATGAGATCGGCCGCAACCTGAAACGCTTCTTCGATCAGGGCCATTTCGGCGTTGGTGCAGTTGAAGGCGAAGCTGCCCTGGATCCAGGTGTCAGCCATTATCGCCTCCATCGGGAAGGATGCCGTCGACGATGACAAGGGGCGGCACGGTGAGGTCGGCGGCGGCAAAATTCGCTTCGATGGACGCGATTGACCCCAGACGACGCACATCATCGCGCGAGATCATGACCTCGTCGTCATCGGTGACGGTGAACGTCGTCTCGTCTATACCGTCAAAGACGACACGTTCAGGTCCGAAGCTGCCAGCGCATCCGCCTGCCCAGCGAGCAAATATCAGCTGATTGTCGCGACAGAATTGTTCGATCGCTTCGAAGCGTCCCCAAGCCACTTCGTTGGCCATCAGGGAAAGGGGCTCATCGGCCGGCAGTTCGGCGATGGCAAATTCCGAGCCCTCCCAGTCGATCGAGGCGCCGTCGTCTGTGATCGCCGTCTCGAGTTCGGCGAGCAATGCCCGCGGGAGCGTGCCTCCGAGCATTATCGTTACGGATACGCGGTCTGCCATGGTGGCCTCCAGGGGATTGAGTTGC
Organism: Sphingobium aquiterrae; assembly: GCF_037154135.1. Classification (NCBI taxonomy): domain Bacteria; kingdom Pseudomonadati; phylum Pseudomonadota; class Alphaproteobacteria; order Sphingomonadales; family Sphingobiaceae; genus Sphingobium; species Sphingobium aquiterrae. The sequence goes on along the minus strand of NZ_JBANFL010000019.1, from coordinate 11,710 downwards.
GTGCGACGACCGTCTTCGTTCGCCAGCTCCCCCACCCTCCCCTTTGACTTCATGACGGGTCCACGGCAGGACTGGTGTTTACCTCTTTGAAAATTGGTGCGGTTATCGCGCCGCGGTGCGCATCTGTTTGCACGATGAAGGAGTGCCCCATGGCCGATGCTGAGACGCCTGATCTCACGACGCTCACCGTCCAGCTTTTGAGCGCTTATGTTTCGAACAATCTGGTGCCGAGCGTCGAGCTCGCCGGCCTTATTCAGACGACGCGAACGGCTCTTGCCGGTGATATCGCCCCTGTAGAAACTGCGGCGGCTGAATTTGCGGCGGCCGTAACCGCGCGCAAGAGTCTGGCATCGCGCGATCACATTCTGAGTATGATCGACGGCAAGCAGTACAAGACCCTGAAGCGCCATCTGTCGACGAACGGACTGACGCCGGCCGAGTATCGGGATCGGTACAAGTTGCCGAAGGACTATCCGATGGTTGCGCCAGGCTATTCCGAGCAGCGGCGAGAGGTCGCGAAGCGTTTGGGCCTTGGCCGTAAGCCGGCGGCACCGGCCGTTGCGGTGAGCGAAAGTGAAGAGACGCCGGCACCGGTGGAGACGGTGGAGAAGGCTCCGACCGTGAAGAAAGCGCGTGTCGCCAAAGCAAAGTCGGCCGTGTCGGCCAAGGATGGGGTCCCAAAGCCGGGCCGCAAACCGAAACAGCCGGCCGCGGCTGTACCAGCGGCTTCCGCTGCCGAGACCAATGAGGCCATCGTGAAGCCGACGCGGGGTCGCAAGGCAAAGACAAAGCCCACCACGCAAGATGTGGCAGCTGAGGCTGCAGCGAAGCCCCGTCGCGGCCGGAAGGCAGCGGCGGAAGCGGTGCCGGAAGCAAGCTGATCATGGTGGGCGGGATCCCGTTCCCGCCCATTGAACAGGCTGCAGGGTGTTGGTGCAGCATCAGCCGGGCAAGGATTGGGGAGTTGCGCGTCTCGTTGGTCGCTTGCGATGATGATGCCCCACCTTTAGCTGTCGGGATATGCAATCACCGCGAAAGACATTGTCGATTCGGCCTCGCAGCGACGACGGTTCCGCAGAGACCGACGCTGTGGCGTTGCTTTCGCAAGCGATCCGCAATCAGTTGTGCGTTCGTGCCAGCTATAATCGTGGCATGGTCATTCTAGCGCCGCACATTCTCTATACCCGTCACGATGCGCCCTTCGTTGACGCGGTCGTGATCGAACGGAACGGTGGGCCGCCTGTGGAGGCGAAGCTGGCAAGCTTCAGGGTAGCGGGGCTCAAATCGATCGCCATGACGATTGAAGGTTTTGCCCCGTTTGCCGGCCTCGATCTGAGCGACGCGCGCTATGCGGAACGGGTTGTGGCGCAGCTGGAACCCTGAAGGGTATCATTGGAATAAAGCTGCCGAGCCAGAGTGGCGGATCTGGTATATGATCCATTGGAGGTCATGGGACCGTTTCGAGATCCGTCTGCCGAAACTCATCATGGGTCGCCAGGATCGGCACACGATAGTATTTTGCGCAGGCATAATGCAGGCAATCGCCGAGGTTCAAGCCGTGGCGTCCTGAGCGATATCGATGCGCTGCGAATAGGGCGAGGCTGGTCGTATCGGTTGCGGGGGGCATATCTCTAACCTCGATCCCGCGTTCGTCCAGAAATTCGAGAATGACTGGTGCAACGGCTTCGACCGACAGGTTGAACTTGTCGGGGCGGGCAAGGCCGAGCGCCGCCTCCAGCACCGCGACCGGAGACGTCATTCTTCTTTCGGCAGCCGCAATAGCTTCAGATACTCGCTTTGCTTCGGGTTCGTCGGAGAGAAGGGCAATGATCGCGCAGGCATCAACGAACATCAGCGTTCGTCCCACATCTCATCGAAAACTTGCCTCGGAAGCGGCTTCCTGGTCTCACTGTTGATCGTGATGCCGTGCCTGTCTCTCAGTCTCGCCGCTGTTTGAAGGGGCGTCTCTGCCCCACGCCTGCGCTCGATCGCTTCTTTCATGGCAATGACGATCGCATCTGTAATGCCGACGCCAGCCATATCGGCAAACTTGCGCGTAAGGGCATCGGCTTGCGGATTGTTGACGTTGATGGTCATCGCGAACCTCGTGTAGATTCATACATACACTATGTAGCCTATCCGATCTACATTGGCAAGATGGACACTCACAGCCGTGGGTGAATCGATCATGTCTACGTCCCACACACGCTTGGCCTCATCACCCATAGAAACGCATATCGATGACGAACCCGGGCACTGGGGTCGGAATGCCACGATCAGGTGTCGAGTTCGGAATCGAACATCGCAGCGGCGGAAGGCACCTTGCTCGCCGCGACGGCGATCCTGTCCTCCTCGGTAAAATCGTCTATTATGAGGACGTGGCGATCACGGCGCTTCAGGCGCTCATATTCGGCCGCGCACATCAAGACGAGGCTGGCGCGGCCATGATTGGTGATCGTCAGTGGTGCGTACATCGCCACGCGGAGGAAATGGCCGACAGCCTTTTCAAACTCGACCGACGAAACGCTCGCATTCGGCATGGTGCCCTCCCGATATCCGCATAATAGAGGTTATAGGATTCTTTGAATCTGAATCGGGTGCGGGAAAATCGGCCCATCATGGATCCGGCATGATGGTTGTCAGGATGTCCTCCGCCCGATCGACCGGCACGAACATCCGTGCCTTATAGGTTATGATCTCGACGAAGCATCCGAGCGATTTCAGCCACTCGCGCCGCTCAGGCGGGAAGTCCTTGATCTCAAGACGGCGCTGTCCATTGACGAGAGCAGTGACAAGACGCGCGTCGCCGAATCCCGGCAGCGGCGCGCCGGCTCCGTCCCTCGCGGCGGCAATGATCTGCTGCGGCGTGAGCCGGAGTTCCGCATCGATGCCGAAGGCGGATGCGAGCGCGCCGATCGCGTGGTCGGGGACTATGCGCCCGAGGAGACTGTTGCCGCCTTCGTCCGACACGCGCCATACGCGCACATCATCAGCGGGCAATTTGTGCCAGACCGGCAGTAGCAAGCCGGTCGCGATACTGATCGTCTCGACATCGACCTTCGACTGCGCTTCGACGGCTTCTTCGTCCCAACGCGACTGGAAATCGGCTGGTTCGATCGCCGTCCAGTGCGAATGCCATAGTGAGGCCGCATCCAGGCGATCGCTACCGGTCGGGCGAACCATGCGGCACATCGGAATGATGCGACCTTCCTCGTCCGTGACGGACCAGGACGGGACGCGCAGCGCAACACGGCCGGATCGACTGTTCCACAAATAGCCGATGTCGGGAGTCTCGCCCCAGACCGTCATCAACCGGTGAAAACTGGTGGCATGGCGTTTGATGTGCAATTCGAGGCGCCGCAGGCGGGTTTCGGCGCCGGTGACGGGGTCGCGCCGGAGAAGCTGGTCGTCGAGGCAGATGATCTTCTCGGCAAGAATGGTTTCGACGCCGACATCGAGCGTGCCGGCTTCGCGCGCCGCGTCGACCCGCGCCTGAATGAGCCCGAGATATTCTTCGAAGATCGCGTTCTGCGTGGCGATGCGCAGCGCGAGGATGCGGTTGAGCCACCGCTGGATCGGCGGAAGATGTTCGAGCAGCGAGCCATCGTCGGCATTGATGAGCTTGAGCCCAGTCAACTCGGTAAAGGCCTCGAGTGTCGTGCTGGCGAGCTTGCCATCGTGCAGGAGATGATACCATTGGTTCAGCGCTTCGCGGGCATAATCGCTCTCGAGATTGTCGGCCGGATCGAACAGATTTTGTCCGCCGGTCTGCCGCTGACCGCGGGTGAGCGCCCCCAGGCTGTCGAGTCGTCGTGCGATCGTCGAAATGAAGCGGCGCTCGCCCTTGCAGTCGGTCGTAACGGGCCGAAACACCGGCGGCATCGTCTGGTTGGTGCGGTGCGTGCGACCCAGCCCCTGGACGGCGGCGGCCGCGCGCCAGCCGGGCTCGAGGAGGAAATGGATGCGACGCCTCCCGGCGCTTTTGGCGTTGCGCTCGGCATGATAGCTGCGCCCGGTGCCGCCCGCATCGGAGAAGACCAGCACGGCTTTGCGCCCCTCCTGAAAGGCGTCGGCGTCGGCGATGCTCGCACGGGCGCCGCGCCGTTCGAGCTTCTGGCGCCCGGTCCTGTCGACAATGATACGACGGCTGCGGCCGGTCACCTCCGCGACGGCGTCGGTGCCAAAATGGCGGAGCAAGGAATCGAGGGCGGCCGGGATAGCCGGCATCGAACAAAGCTGCTCGATCAGATTGTCGCGGGCGCGGATCGCCTCCTGACAATGGACAGGATTGCCATGTTCATCGACCATCAATTCGGAGCGCAGGTCGCCGCGGTCGGTACGGAAGGTTCGCATCTGCCGCGTCGGAAAACCGCTGCGCAGATACTCAACGAGGGTGTCGAGCGGTGAAAGCTCAAGGTCCAGGCTGGCGCGCTCTTCGTCGGAAAGAGCAGCAAGGCGTCGATCGAGGATCGCTTCCGCCGTGGTGACAAGCTGCACGACTGCCGCATGCCCATGGCCGAGCTCGGCCTCGATCGCCTTGATGAGGGTCGGCATCTTTAGCGCGACCAGCAAGGCCGAGAAGAATCGCTGCTTGGAGCTTTCGAAGCGGCTCAGCGCCGAGCTGCGCGCCTGGGCGTTGAGAACATCGCCGGTCATTCGATCGATGATGCCGGAGGCTTTCAGCACCTCGTCGAGATTTCGGTGGATGATGGTCCAGCTATCCGCAAATGCATCGTAGATATCGATCTGGTCAGCGGTCAGCTGGTGCTCGAGCGCTTCATATTCGACGCCAGCGAAGCTGAGCGCCCGGGCGGTATAGAGGCCCATGGCCTTCAGGTCGCGCGCGACGATTTCCATGGCAGCAATGCCGCCTTCGTCCATCGCCGCCATGAAGGCGTTCCGGTCGGGAAAGGCTGTACCTGGTCCCCAGAGACCGAGACGCGCTGCGTAGCAGAGATTGGCGGGGTCCGTGGCGCCGGTCGCGGATAGATAGAGGATGCGGGCACGCGGAAGCGCGTTCTGTAGGCGGACGCCGGCAAGCCCCTGCTCGGAGCCCTTCGCGGCGCCGAATTGCGTTTCGGTGCCGGCGGCGTTGGCGAGCGCATGGGCCTCGTCGATGACGATGATGCCGTCGAATTCCTTTCCAAGCCAGTCGAGGATCTGCTGGAGCCGGGAGGCTTCATCATGACGCTGGGAGCGTAACGTGGCATAAGTGCAAAAGAGGATCCCTGTCGGCATGGTGATCGGTTTCCCCAGCGGGAAAACGTCGAGCCCCTGAATGTCGACCGAGAGGCCGCCAAGGGCGGTCCAGTCGCGCTTCGCTTCAACCTGCAGCGCGCTGCTCTTCGAGAGATAGACGGCCTTGCGGCGCCCCTGGCACCATTGGTCCATGATGCAGCCGGCAGCCTCCCGGCCTTTGCCGACGCCCGTGCCATCGCCGATGTAGAAGCCAGTGCGGTAGGCCGCACCTGTTTCATCCTCGATCAGGCGGTCGCCGGCATCGTTCGCCCGAAAATGCCCTGGCAGGTCGCGTTCGAAGGCGTCGCCCGCCTGGATGATCACCTCCAATTGGGCATCGGAAAGCGCTCGGACGGTCCTGTCGGGCAGCATCGGGCGATAGCGGGGCGCGGGCGGTGGCACGGAAGCCATCGCCAGTGACTCAACCAGAGCGTCCGGATGCGGATTGGCGCCGTCGATATCGATGCGTGCGAGCCGCCAGGGTGCGTAGATCCCGCTGGCCTCACCGGCGGGGCGGATCTCGTCGCGGACGCGATATGCGAGCCGGGCGATGGGCGATGGCGGCGGGGCCGTCGGTGTGGGCAACGCGAGGGCCTTGGCTGTCAGGCCCCGCAATAGCCCGCCTGGCGGCGTTCGGATCGGCAGGCACGGTTTGGTCGCTGCAGCGGGCGCCGCCGGTGGCGGCTGGTCGAGCGTGAGACGCGACGGGAGCGCCAGCACCAGCGGCAGTGCGGCCGCCAGATTGGCCGCGCGAAAAACTTGGGTGGTGCCCGACCAGCCTCTGTCGAACATCAGCAGGCGGACATTGATCGACGTGCCATGCTTCGCATAGGGGCTGCCCTCAATGTCGATTTCGACGCGCGGCGTCGCGATCTCGCAGACCGCCTCATAGCCAGGGCCTCCCGTATTGCCGCGGGCAAAGCCTGGCGACATGATCGCGATGCAGCGCCCGCCCGGCGCAAGCCGAAGCAATGCGGATCGGAGATGACGCGCGCCGGCGTGCCGGTCGTGCCCACGCGAGGCGCTGCGACTAAAGGGTGGATTGATCAGGATGACCGAAGGGCGAGCGGCTGGGGAAAGAAGATCGTCTATAAGCTCGCCATCATGGTCGGTGACGGTCTGGTTGAGTGTCTCGCCGAGCAACGCCGCACGTTGGGGATCGCGCTCGTTGAGGATGAGGGAGGCGCCAGCACGGGCCGCATGGACTGCCAGCAAGCCGGTGCCGGCGGACGGTTCGAGAACGCGGTCGGTCTTGTCGATGGCGGCTGCGAGCCCGGCGAGCCAGGCAAGGGTGAGCGGGGTGCTGAACTGTTGCAGGTCGACCTGGCGTTCCGAGCGGTAGGTTTGCGTCGGGAGCGAGCGCTCAAGCGTCAGCAGAGAGTGGAACCGGTCCTGCGGAGTCGCGCCGGAAAGATGGCGGCAGTCGTCGTCGCGCAGCAGCAGAACCTGCGCTGCTTCGAGTGCTTCATACGCATCGCGCATGGACCAGGCGCCGGACGCATCCGTCCCGCCGAAGCGTTGCGTCATCAGCTTCTGCAAGGCTTGGCGGCTGATCGCACCCTGCCGAAGGAGATGCTGATGGATCGAGCGGGCGACATCGAGCAGGTTCTCGTAGGGGCGCTCGGCGGCGTCGGGCGGGATGAGCGCGAGCAAGGGCTGGGACATAAAGGGTTCTCCTGATGATGCGCGCGCGTGGCGCACCTCACCCATCCCCGCTCCCTCCCCTTCACGATCGAAAGCGGTGGCGAAGGCAGGTGGAGCGAAGTGTGGGGGATGGCGTGGGCCCGGCAGCCGACCGAGGCCGGCTGCTGGAGCGGCGTCAGGCGGCGTCGGCGAGCGGTGGAGCACCGTCTTCGGGCGCGATCACCACAGCCGCTGCGTTCGCGGTCGGCTCATCCGCAACGGTGTCGGATGTGTCGTGCGCATCCCGATTGATGCCGAAGCGCATGGCGCCGGGGACCCAGCGCAGCGCCTTGTCCTTCACTTCGGCCTCGACGATGATGTCGCCCGCGAACAGCCGTTCGGCCGAAGACGCGAGGTCATGCTTCTTGGACGCGCTGTAGCGTTGCTTGAGCTCGACCCCACCGACCTCTTCGAATAGCCCCAGGATTGCTGGCTTGGTGATGCGGTCGAAATAGGTTCGAGCGGTCGGGCGCCACCAGGTCGCGACATCGATGGCGAGCTTGGCCCCAAGATGGTCGAGGAAGTCGCCACCGGTTTTTCCGCTCGGAACCGCCTCGATCGTGCGGGCGATCGCCCAGCCCAGCCAGGCAGCGCGCGCGGCATCGTCGAGAGCGCAAAAGGCGTCGTAGCGCTCTTCGAGGGTTTCGTGATTGATCCAGCTGCGATCGAGCGCCGTGTCGAGCTTGACCCATTCGGCTGCGGCCGGCGTCCCGCTTTCGAACCCCTGGACACGCGCTGTCGGGTGGGTCGCCCGAAGCTCGCTCGGAATATCATCGCAGTCCGTCGCTCGGGAGGCCGCCTCGATCATGATGAAGGTGCCGAGGTCGAGCGCGAAGGCCGGGTCGCTGGCGACATGGATGGCAATAAGCTCGGTCTTCATCACCGCCAGCTCGTCGGCGAGGCGCTGGCTGATGGCAGGCTTGGCTTCACTCGCGACGACGATTGCCTCGTCGCCATCGGGAGCCTGGTCGACGCGTTCGTCACGATTTTCCACGGTGTCCGGCTCGGGCGCGACATAGAGCTGCTCGTGAACCCGCGGGGTGCCGTCAGGACCGATGACGATATAGGCGACGGCTTCGGCCTTCTGCGCGTCGGTCAGGACCGCGGTGCGGTTGGTGATCGATGCGAGTTCCGCTTCGAGCGCCTCGTTGCGCAGCTCGGCATCCTTGCTCGGCGTATGATCCTCTTCTTCATGCGCCGCGGCGATCTGTTCGAGTTCGGCTTTGATTTCGGCCTGTCGCGCTTCCTGCTCGGGCGCGAGCGGCGCCGGGTCGCCTCGGAGCGGCCGCAGCGCGTAGGTCTCGGTATAGGGAACATGCGTCGCCGCCACGGCGCGGACTTCCTGAAATCCGTCGCGCTCACGGACGGCTTCGGCGGCGGCGGCGAGGGCTTCCTCGGCGAGAGCGTCCACGATCTGCGTGTCCAGCCAGCTTTCGCTGTCGGCATCGGAGAACAGATCCTTGTCGATGCGTCCGCCAGCGGCGAGATAGGCATCGCGGCCGACCAGCAGTGCGCGTGGATCGTTCGCCCGGTAACTGAAGGAGGCGAGCTGTCGGCGGATTTCGCTCACATTGGAGCGATGATAGCCTTCGCCCATCTGGCTGAAGACAGCAGCCTGGCGATTGGTGTCCGAGGTGCTGGCGTAGGCCATGGCGATGTCGAGGGTGATGGCGTTGGAGGCAAGCGCGTCGAAGACAGGTTCGGCGAGACCCGCCAGGCGCAGCCGCCCGTGCACGAATTTTTCGGTCACGCCGAACCGCTTTGCGACATCGGCCGGGGTCTTGCCCTCGGTCTCGATGACATCCTGAAAGGCGCGGCAGGCCTCCGCGGGATTCATGGCCAGGCGAAAGAAATTCTCCGCGAGGCTGATCTCGATGGCGTCCTTGGCGTCGGCGAGCGGCAGGACGGGAACAAGATAGTCGGCATCGAACACGGCCTTCTCGATGAGCCGGTGCACGGCGTCGAGCCGGCGTCCGCCGGCGGTGATGCGATATTGGCCCTTCTTACGGGCGACGGGCACACCGATGAGGTTCTGGATGATGCCCTTTTCGGCGATGTTCGCCTCGAGCTGTGCGTCGGCTGCGGGGTCCGTCGATTTGCGGACGTTGGTCGGCGACTTGGTGAGCTTGGACGCCGGCACCAGGATGGGTAACTGGGACATGGATATTCTCCGGGGGCGGACTCGGCCCGACCGTCAGGCCGCCTGCCGCGTCCGCCCACCACCCCTCTCCCCTTTCCGTCGAAGCACATCGTTCCAGTCGTTCAGGCCGTGCCAGGGCCAGATCGTTTCGATCGTCCGTCCGGGGACTGTGTGCGCTTCCTGTGCGACCACTTCTGCGCGACGGCCTGGTCGATCATTGTCGGGGAGAAGGATGAGGTGATCCACGCGCGATGGGATGGCAACCTGGCCGAGCCGCTCATTGCCAAGGGCGGCCCAGACGGGGATGCCGAGCAGAATCATGGCGGAGAGCGCGGTTTCAACGCCTTCCGCGAGGCCAAGCACGTCGGTGGCATCCGCCAGCATGACGGCGCCACGGGACGGGCGCCCCAGCATGCGACGCGGATTTCCAAGGTCTCGTGCCCGGCGTGCGAGCACCGTGTCCAGGAAGGTCCGCTGGACGGCTATCACGCGGGCGCCTTCCTGAACGGCGGCGAGCATTGCGGGACGAAAAACGATCTGGCGCCGCGGCCCGAGCGGCGTGCGCGGGTGAAAGCGGAGCGTCGGTGAGACGTGACCGATCGCGCGGTTCAGCAAATATCGCTCGACCGGCGTATCTGTGATGGCGCGCGCCTCGTCCCAAAGATCAGTGGCACGCGATCTCAGCCATCCCTCATCGGCGGCGGGTGGCAGAAGGATGCCGGTCGCCGCTCCGCCTGGAGGAATTGGACCAAGCCGGCTGATCGCGCGCAGGACGTCGATCGTGTCGCAGCCCGCGAAGCATTTGAAGAGGAGGTCGCTGTCGCCGGTCCGCACCGAAAGGCTTGGGCTCCGGTCCGGGTGCGCCGGGCAGCGGCACATGCCTCTGCCGCCAGTCCAATGTCCGCCAAGATGGCGGACCAGCGCCATGCCACGTGCTTCCAGCTCTGCGCGGCCGGCAGTGCAATCTGTTATGGCCATAGAGATGACTTTCGTCGGCAAATACTGCCTTGGGCAACGCGCTATAGGTCGTGCAGGCCGGCCGCCCTCAAAAGGACTTCTCCCAAAATGGGCACGAATTCATGATTGCCGTCTGGTCGATGAATTCAATCAACCATAGGATAACGATAAAGGACCTCGCTGACGCCGCGCTCGACGATCCCAGCGGATCGGGTTGAGCGACTGCGCGTGCGCCGAGGTACGAACATGCCGGCGGTGAGATTAGTGCGATGGAAAATATCATGTCGATCGTTCGCTATGAAGAATTCGTGAGCGCAGGCGATCCTGCGGTGACGAGAGCCGTGTCTTTGATGAAGGAAGCGCTGGATATCCTCGATCGGGGTGGCGCGGGTCTGACGGCCTTCGCATGTCATCTTTCGCTCGCGATCGATGTCGCCGAACAGCGTCCTGTCCCCGCGACCGAGGAGGAATTCGAGGCGAAGTGGGCCGAACTGCCGACGCCATTGTACGTCTGCTCGCCGTGCAAGATGTAGGGCTTGGGGGTAGCGCGATACCAACGCAATCAGAGGCAGCTCTAGGTTTCTCGGGTATCGAGAGCGGCGATTGCGGTGAGGATCGAGCGGCGCACCTTGCGCGGGCTGACCCCAAGCAAGGATGCGATCTCCTGGACGCGTAGACCATAGCTTGTAGCCAGGAAGAAGATTTGCCGAGCGTCCGGGGGCAGTCGAGCGAGCTTGCGGAGGCTTGTGGAGATCGCCTCGAACCGATCTTCCGGGACGTCGCCCTTCGGCACCAGAACCCAGGCTCGAACTGCAAACCCGTCCGGATGGAGCCTGGATTCCGTTTCCAGCGGGTCGATGACGATATTGCTGTGATCAGGATAAAGTGACCTCGCCAGCGCCACGGCGGGGGGACCTTGGCGGGTGGATCCTCCGGCAGGGTGATGGTGCTGTGCGGCGGGCGTTTGCTGCACGACCGCGCACGCTGCGCACAGTCGGTCCCAGAAATGGCGGAAAGGCATGGTCGAGCTCCTGCAGGATGGGCACCCGGATCGGCCGCGACAAGCTGCTGGTGATCCGAACGACTCACCCGCACGCCCTTTTCTCCCCTCCCGCCCGCATGGCGTCTGTCGCTGGACCAGCCCCGACAGTCAGCGCGGCCCAGTCAACGCCGGCGTGAATCGTCCGGATTTCGCCAGGAAGACTGATCAACCCTCTACCTAGCTGGGTGCGCTCCACTCAAAATCGAATGACATGCATCCCGTTGTAATCGGGAGTAAATCATGATCCAAATCTTTCGGGGTGCGCAGGCGCCCGGCTCCAACGCGATCCTCGATGCGATGTATCGCGATCGAAAACATGTCTTCGTCGACCTCTTGAAGTGGGACGTTCCGGTCATCGACGGTTGCTTCGAGATCGATCAGTTCGATGATGATCGGGCGATCTACCTGGTCGCCGCCGGCGAGAGCGGAGCGCATCGCGGCTCGATCCGGCTTCTGCCGACAGACGGGCCACACATTCTCGGGACGATCTTTCCGGAGTTGTGCGACGCAGCCGTGCCGCGCTCGCCCGACATTTTCGAGATAAGCAGGGGATGTCTGTCGATGCGCCTGCGGGTGTGGATCGGCGTGCAAAAAGGACCCCGTTAGCGGGGTGATCGGCGTCTAAAAGGGACCCCTCATTTCGATGGTTT
>NZ_JBANFL010000018.1:0-113771 GCF_037154135.1 Sphingobium aquiterrae | reverse complement strand
GACACAACCCACACCAAAGAATAACCGCAGAACGGACCCGAGGGGATGGGCACCCAGGGGACGGGCGCCACGGGTGACGCGTCGGCTTGGAATCAGCGCTGAAGAACCAGCTCCCGCTCGAGTCGGATCAGCCTAAAAGCGCGCGGATATCCTCCAGCAACGCCGCCGAGACCTCCACGCCTTCAGCCAGGCTGCGCGCGCGCGCTTCATAGCGGCGCTGCGACGGCAGCCGCGCGCCCTGTGCGAGGATTCCCTCGAACACCCCCTCCGCGCGTTCCAGGTGCGCCAGCATGCCCGCCCCCAGAAAGCCCTGCGGGTCGATCGCGATCAGCAGCTCGCCGCCAAGCGGCGATGCCTTCGCGCCATCATCGACAGCAATGGATTCGCGGCTGGTCAGGTCTCCGATCAGCGGCCCCGCGATCAGCTCGACCATCGTCGCCAGCGCCGACCCCTTGTGCCCGCCGAAGGGCAGCATCGCCCCGGCCAGCGCCTCGGCCGCATCGGTGGTGGGGGCACCATGCGCGTCGATACCCCAGCCCGGCGGAATCGGCTTGTCCGCACGCCGATGCAGCTCGATCTCGCCGCGCGCGACGGCGCTGGTCGCGAAATCGAAGACATAAGGGTGTCCATGCGGTCGCGGCCAGCCGAACGCGATGGGGTTGGTCCCAAAAATCGGTGCGGTCCCGCCCGCCGGCGCCACCCAGGCATGGCTGGGCGTGAAGGCGAAGGCGACCAGCCCGGCCGCCGCGATGGCCTCCACTTCGGGCCACAGCGCCGCGAAATGCACGCAATCGGTGATCGCCAGCGCCGCGATCCCATAGCGGCGCGCGCGCTCTTCCAGCAGCGGCCGCCCGAGCGCGAAGGCAAGTTGCGCATAGCCGCCGCCGGCATCGACCCGCACCAGCGCGGGCGGCGCATCGCGCACCACCGGCTCGGCATCGCGCACCACCCTGCCCGCCCGCATCGTATGCGCGCAGACCAGCAGCCGATAGATGCCGTGCGAGGCGCAACCGTCGCGCTCGCCCGCCACCATCGTCTCCGCCACCGCATCCACATGGGCCGGCGCGAGACCGCAATGCGCCAGCACCGCACGCGCGAGCGCACGCACCTCGTCGAGTGACAATCGCACTGTCGCGGACATCAGTTGCGGGCCTCCCCATCCCGGATCGGCGATGGCATGGACATCATTGCCCTTCCTTCGGACCGGCCGGCAGATGCGCGTGCAGATAGTTGGTCAGCATCGTGAACAGGTGGAGCCGGGTATTGGGGCCCTCGGTGATGCCATGGGTGCGATTGGGATAGGCCATCATCGAGAATTGCTTGTTGAGGCCGATCAGCCGGTCGGTGAGCTGTTCGGTGTTCTGGTAATGGACATTGTCGTCGCCGGTGCCGTGGACGATCAGCAGATCGCCCTTCAGGTTCTGCGCAAAGGTGATCGGCGATCCGTCGCGATAGCCGGCGGCATTGTCGCTGGGCAGGCCCATATAGCGCTCCTGATAGATCGAATTATAGAGCAGCTGGTTGGCCGGCCCGGCCACCGCGATACCGGTCTTGTAGAGATCGGGATAGCGGAACATCGCGTTGAGCGTCATCGCGCCGCCGCCGCTCCAGCCCCACACACCGATGCGGCTCCCGTCGATATAGGGCCGAGTGGCGATCATCTTCCCGACCGCCGCCGCCTGATCGGCCGAGGCCTGGATGCCGACCTGGCGATAGATGCTCTTGCGCCAGTCGCGCCCGCGCGGCGCCGCCGCGCCGCGGCTGTCGACGCTCGCCACCAGATAGCCCTGCTGCGCCAGCATCATGTGCCACAGATAGCGGTCGCCGCCCCAATGGTCCGCCACGGTCTGCCCGGCGGGCTCGGAATAGACATAGACGAGCAACGGATATTTCTTCGCCGGGTCGAAATGCGGCGGCTTCATCATCCAGGCGTCGAGCACGGTGCCGCCGCCGATATCGACCTTGAAGAATTCGGTCGGCTGGTGCGGCGTCGCGGCGACGAAGGCGCGCATCCGCGCATTGTCGGCCATCACCCGCGCCACCTTGTGGTCGGGCAGGCTGACCACGTCGGTCACGGGCGGCGTGTCGACCGTGGAAAAGCTGTGGAACGCCCATCTGGCGCCCGGCGCGATGTCATAGCTGTGACTGCCGGGCTGCGTCACCGGGCTCAGCCGCTCGATCTTCGCCGCGCCGGTCAGCCGTGCGCGGTAAAGATAGCGCTGGGTGACATTGTCGGGCGAGGCGATGAAATAGGCATAGCCCGCCGCCTCGTCGATATTCTCGATGCTGACCACGTCGAACTGGCCCGGCGTGCGCAGGTCCAGCCTGCCGTCGCGGCCGACCAGATAGAGGTGGCGCCAGCCGTCGCGCTCGCTCAGCCAGGTGAACGTGCCGGCGCGGGTGAACTGCACATCGGTATTGACGTTGACCCAGGCCTTGTCGCTGTCGGTGAACACCGGCCGCACCGCGCCGTCGGCGATGTCGCCCAGCATCACGCGATTGGCGTTCTGCAGGCGGTTCTCATGCTGGATCAGCACATGGCCGGCATCGGCCCAGCCCATGCGCGACACATAATTGTTGCGCGGGTCGCCTTCGAGCGCGAACCAGGTCGTCGCCGGCGCATCGATCGCGGTCACGCCCACCTTGACTGCCGAGTTGGTGGTGCCCGGCTTGGGATATTGCTGCGGCACCGGCTTTGAATATTGCCCGTCGGTGTTGCGGATCATGTAGAAGGTGCCGACGCCGTCGGTGTCGAACTGCCAATAGGCGATGTGCCGCGAATCCGGGCTCCATTCGAACGCCTTGCCGAGGCCGAACTCCTCCTCATACACCACGTCGCTGCGGCCGTTGAGGATGCGTTCGGAACCGCCGGTGGTGAGCCGCGTCGCCGCGCCGTCGGCCACGCCCTCCACATAGAGGTCGTTGCCGCTGACATAGGCAACATGGCGGCCATCGGGCGCGAAATCGGCATAGATCAGGCTGAGCGCCGGGCAATCCGTGCCGATCTGGCGCAGCGCATGCGTCTTCAGGTCGAACAGCCAGTAGTCGCCCACCGGATTGTTCCGCCGCGCCACCGCACCGCGCACGAACAGCATCAGCTTCTGCCCGTCGGGCGACCAGGAATAATCGGAAACCGCCAGCGACGCGCCGACGCCCGCGGGCTTCAGCATCGCGGCATCGACCAGCACCGACCGCCTGCCGGTCGCGGTCTCGTAGCGGACGATGTCGATCCCGTCGGCCACCGAGCCCGATTTCTCAAGTGTGGTATAGGCATCGCCCCTGCCCAGCCACTTGCTCACCAGCGGACGGTCCAGAGATACCGCATCCGCACCGTAAATCTGCTCGACCGTCAGGTTCTGAGCGATTGCCGGTGCCGCAAGCACCTGCACACAAGCCGCAACGATCACGAAGCCAAACCGCATACCAAACCCTTTTTCGGAATAATAGTATACTTTATCCAACAGCCATGCAGTCGTGTCAACGCACTATCGTCGCGACTGCCGGCGATCGGCACCTCGGGCGCCCGAAATGTTTCCCGGGCAGATGCCCTCATCCGGCGGCTCGGCAAATGCGGACAACATAAGACAGGCCGGACATGATCCGATTCCATCCGATCCGATCATGCTCCAGCCAGAGCTTTTTTTGGGGAACCCGGCACCCGCCGGGATGACGCGGCTATTCCGCCGCCGCCGCCAATTGCTGCCGCAAGTCGTCCAGCGTCTGCTGGATATGCGCGACGACCAGTGCGCGCAGCGTGTCGAGATCCTTCGCCAGCCAGGCGTCGAGTATCCGGCGATGCTCCTCGTTCGCGCGCTCGTCGCGGCCCAGCGGCTCCAGATGCTTGCGCACATAGCGTTCCGACAAGACATGCAGCCGCTCAAGGATGTTGACGGTGATCGCCTGCCCGCTGGGTTTCAGCAGCGCCAGGTGGAAGGCCCGGTTGAAGGCGCCCACGCCCTCCCCGCCTTCGTCGGTCACTTGATAGAGCGTCGCCAGCATGTCGGTCGCCACCTGATGGTCGGCCGGGGTCGCATGCTCGGCGGCCAGCACGACCGCATCGGGCTCCAGCTTCAGGCGCAGGGCATAGACCTCCTCCGCCTCGGCCGTGCTGAGCTGGCGCACGAAGAAGCCCCGATTGGCCTGGCTCTGCACCAGCCCTTCCTCCTCCAGCCGCGCCAGCGCCTCCCGCAGCGGGATCTTGCTGATGCCAAGCTCGTTGGCCAGGGCATCCTGCCGGATCGGGCCGTTAGGCGCCACCTTGCCGGAAAGGATACGGTCGCGGACCAGATTCACCAGCTGGTCGGACAGCGTGCGGATGACAAGGCTCATGGGCGCTTCTGCTCTTTATGATTGTTCGCCGCCTGTCAGTATAAAATCTACCGGACTTATGCAATCTGCGCCGCCCCAAATCGACTCAGGGGGTTTGCCAGGGACTCCTGCCGCCTTCGGCAATAAAGCGGTCGACCCGCGCGGCCAGCACCGGCAACGGCACCGATCCCAGTTCAAGTATCATATCGTGAAAATTGCGGATGTCGAATTTCGATCCCAGCGCCTTTTCTGCCCTGGTCCGCGCATCGACTATCGCCATCTCGCCCAGATAATAGGATAATGCCTGCCCTGGCCCGGCAATGTAGCGATCGACTTCGGTCGTGATCTCCTGGTCGGTCAGCGACGTATTGTCCTTCATATACCCGATCGCCCGGTCGCGGCTCCAGCCCCCGGCGTGGATGCCGGTATCGACCACCAGCCGCACCGCGCGCCACACCTGATAGTTGAGCATGCCGAACAGGTCATAGGGCGTCTGGTATATGCCCATCTCGACACCCAGCTTCTCGCAATAAAGCCCCCAGCCCTCGCCATAGGCGGACATATAGACTTTCCGGCGGAAGTCCGGCTGATCCTCATTCTCCTCGGCCAGCGGCATCTGGAAGCCATGGCCCGGCGCGGATTCATGCAGCGTCAGCGCCGTCAGCACGTACATCGGCCGCTGCGGCAGATTATAGGTGTTGAGCAGGAAATAGCCCGGCCCGCCCAGCGCATAGGTCGAGAAGGGCGCGGTCGCCGCCGGCATCGGGGTGATGCCGAAGCGGCGGCGCGGCATGCGGCCGAACCACAGGTTCGCCTTGGCGTCGAAGCGCTTGGCGATCCACGCCGCCTCGCGCAGCAACTGCTCCTCGCTGGTCGGGTAGAAACGCGGATCGGTGCGCAGGACGTCGAAAAAGGCATGGAGATCGCCCTTGAACCCGGTCTCGCGCATCGTCGCGACCATCTCCGCCTGGATCTTGGCGACTTCCTCAAGGCCGATCCGGTGGATCATGTCCGGGTCCATGTCACGCGTCACGAACTCGCGGATCTTCGAGCGGTAATAGGCCTTGCCGTCGGGCAGCGCCTCGGCCGCCAGCGTCTCGCGCGCGCCGGGGATATAGGTGTCGCGGAAGAAGGCGAGCACCTTCTTATGCGCCGGGATCACCATGTCGCGGATCAGCGCCACCGCCTGCGCCCGCAATTCCGCCTGCCGCGCGGCGGGGATGGTCGCCGGCATGTCCCTGAACGGCGCATAGAAGGGCGTCGCCTGAGGCGAGGCCGCCTCGGCGATTGCCGCCAGCGGCTTGTCCCGGCCGACCAGGGTCGCGCGTGGCGCGGTGAAGCCGCGCGCCAGCCCCGCCTGCATGTTCGCCACCTGCTCGTCGAAATAGCGCGGCACGTCGCGCATCAGCGACAGGATGTTGAGATAATCCTGCTCGGTGCGGAACGGCCGCCGCGCGTCGCGCGCCGCGCCGTTCCAGAAACCGCCCGACGAGCCGACCGGCTTCTCCCAGTCGCGGAACCTCCAGCGCGCGACCAGCGCCTCGATCTGCGCATGATAGACGGCATAATCCACCTGCACCCTGGGCGAGAGGCCGGCGGGCCTGATCGCATCCAGCGCCGCCTGCACCTGTTCGAGATAGGCGCGCCGTTTCTCTTGGGTCGCGGCCGAGACATCGGGCAGCCGCGATCGGATCGGCAGGTTCGAATCATCCTCGTCCTCGATGCCGATCTCGCGCTGCCGCCATGCCCATTCGCGGGTGTAGAGCGCGCGGAACCGGGCATCGGCGGCCGTTTCACCTTCATGCGCCGCCGTCTGGACCGCAGCCTGTGCCAGCGCCGGAACGGGGGCACCGCAGAGCAACACCAGGGCCAGAACCACCTTCGCCTTCATGCGCACTTCCCCTCTAGGTTTCCCATTTCATATACCGTATACGTTCGAATCGAGAAGCAAAATCGATGCAGAATGGGGGTTCGTGATGATGGTAGGAACAGGGCGCAAGGCCCGATATCTCGCCACCTTTGCCATGGCGGCGTTCGCCACCGCCGCGGCAACGCCGGCACTGGCCCAGCAGAAACCCGCGATATCGCGACCGCCCGCGCAGCAAGTGCCGCCGCCCAGCAGCGCCGCCGGGCTCGCCAGCGCCGACCTGTTCCACCTGCGCTCGGTCGCCGATCCCCAGGTCGCGCCGAACGGCAAGCTGGCGCTGTTCACCGTGCAATATGCCGACCGCATCGGCGCGCCCTATACCCGCATCTGGACGCTCGACAGGGCGACCGGCGCGACCCGGCCCTGGGGCAGTGCCCAAGGGGTGGAGGGCGACGGCCCGCGCTTTTCGCCCGACGGGACCAGGGTGGTCTATCGCGGCGGCGACGGGCTGATCCTGGCCGATGCGGATGGCACGAACGCCCGCCCGCTCGCGCCCATGGACGACACCAACCATCCGCTGCCGCGCATGGGCGATCGCTATACCTGGTCGCCCGACGGCACCCGCATCGCCTTCGTCTCGGCGACGCCATCGACCGTGCCGGAGATGGAAGCCGATCCCATCGTCATCACCCGCTACTGGTATCGCCCGGCGCGCGGCTTCCCCGACCGGTTCAACGACAACAAGCATCTGCACCTGTTCGTCGCCGACGTCGCCAGCGGCAAGGTGACGCAGCTTACCGACGGCGATTATTACGAACATTCGCCCGACTGGGCGCCGGACGGCAAAACGCTGCTGTTCGTCTCCAACCATGAGGCCGATCCCGACCTCACCTATAATGCCGACATCTTCACCGTCGATGTCGCGACCAGGGCCGTGCGGCAGATCACCCGGACCAAGGGGATCGAATGGGCGCCAAGCTGGTCGCCCGACGGCAGGACGATCGCCTATTCGGGGCTCAAGCGGCAGCTCACCTCGTCCGAAAGCAACATGGAGGAGCCGCACGTCTGGACGCTGGACGTCGCGACCGGCACCGCCAGGGAGATCGGGCAGGTCGTGGATTCGACCCAGAGCCGCCCGCTCTGGTCGCCCGACGGGAAATGGCTCTATTTCACCGTGCAGGCGCACGGCAGCGTCGGCCTCTATCGCCTGCCCTATCAGGGCGGCACGCCCGAGCGGATCGGCCCTTCCCCGGCCATGCGCGCTTCGGTGAGCGCCTTCGCGGTCGCGCCGGACGGCGACGTGGTGGCGGCGATGGCGACGCCGGGCGACCTTGCCGAACTCTATGCCTTCCACGGCAATGCCGCGCCCAGGGCGCTGACCGGCCTCAACGCCGATCTGCTGGGCAAGAAGAAGATCGCCCAGGTCGAGGCTTTCACCTTCAAGACCTTCGACGATCGCGATGTCGAAGCGTTCCTGACCATGCCGATCGGCTATGATCCGGGGGCCAGGGGCAAATATCCGCTGATCGTGGTGATCCATGGCGGCCCGCACGGCCAGCAGGGCCCGGCCTTCTCGGCCAAGAACCAGGCGCTGGCGGCCAGGGGCTATGCCTCGCTGATGGTCAATTATCGCGGCTCGACCGGCTATGGCCAGAGCTTCGCCAACCTGATCGCGCGCGACCAGGACGGCGGCGAGGGCCGCGACGTGCTCGCCGGGCTCGACGCGGCAATCGCGCGATATCCCTGGATCGATGCCGACCGGCTCGGCGTCGAGGGCGCCAGCTATGGCGGCCAGCTCACCGACTGGCTGATCACCCAGACGACGCGGTTCAAGGCGGCGATCCCCTGGGCGGGCATCTCCAACCTTGTCAGCCACAATTATATGTCGGTCTATCACGACTATCTGCAGCAGGAATATTTCGGCAAGCCGCATGAAGACGGCATCAACGACATGCTGTGGGGCCGCTCGGCGATCCGCTTCGTCGACAAGGTCAAGACGCCGATCATGCTCAGCCATGGCGATGCCGACCTGCTGGTCAACCCGGCCGAGGACGAACAATATTTCACCGCGCTGCACGATGTGGGGGTCGAGGCGATCATGCTGCGCTATCCGCGCGAAGGGCATGGCATGCGCGAGACCCAGCATATCGCCGATTTCCTCGACCGCTCGATCGACTGGTACGCCCGGCATTTCGCCGCGGTGAAACCCTGAACGCGGCGGCAGAGGGACCATGGACATCGCAATGCCGTCCGTCGACAGCGACCGCATCCATGATGCCGGCGGCGACGCCGTGCTGCTGGCCGGCTGTGGCAATATGGGCGGCGCGCTGCTGACCGGCTGGCTGAGCCAGGGGCGCGGGGCGACGTCGATCACCGTTGTCGACCCCCGGCTCCCCGACGTGCCGGCCGGCGTCCGCCTGCTCGCCGCCGCGCCGGGCGGACCGGTGCCGCTCGACGCGCTGGTGCTGGCGATGAAACCGCAGATGCTGGCGCAGGCGGCGCCAGCCTATGCGCCGCTGGTCGGCCCCGGCACGCTGCTGCTGTCGATCCTCGCGGCGGTGGAGATCGACACACTGCGCCGGCATTTCCCGGCGGCCGGCGCCATCGTGCGCGCCGTGCCCAACCTGCCTTCGGCAATCGGCAAGGGCATCACCGCGCTGGCCGGCGAAGGCCCGCCCGCGATGCGCGCGCTGGCCGGGCGGCTCTGCGCCCCGCTCGGCGCCGTCGAATGGCTCGATGGCGAAGCGCAGATCGACGCCGCCACCTCCGTCTCGGGCTGCGGCCCCGCCTTCCTGTTCCGCTTCGCCGATGCCGTCGCCTCGGCCGGCGTTGCCCAGGGCCTGTCGCGCGCGCAGGCCCTGCGGCTGATCGCGCACACCATGGCGGGCGCGGGCGCGATGCTGATCGCCGACGACACCGATCCCGCCGCGCTCGCGCAGCGCGTCGCCAGTCCGGGCGGGGTCACGCTCGCGGGCCTTGAAGTGCTCGACCGCGACGACGCCCTGGCGACGCTGATGGCGGCCACGCTGGCAGCGGCGGCGGCGCGCAATGCCGAGATGGCACGCACCGCGCGCGGCTGAAAAGCCCGCGCACGAACCAGAGCATTGAACCACGGAGAGCCGCAATGACTTCACCCAGACTGCAACGGCGCCAGTTCCTCGCCACCGCGTCCGGCGCGATCGGCGGCCTCGCCCTGGCGGCCAGGGCACAGGCCGGAACGCAGGCCGGGACCGCCACGCCACCCGCAGCAAGCCCCGCCTTCCCCACGGGCCGCGACTTCCCGCTCAGCGCCAAGCCCTTCTGGGAAGTCGCGCTCAAGGACGATTTCTGGGCGCCCAAGGTCGCGCGCAACGCCGAGGTCACGCTCCCCTTCGAGATCGCCAAGCTCGGCGACGTTGCCGAGCGGCTGAACGGCGGCGTGCTGGAGGCGGCGATCTATACCGCGAAGACGCGCGAGGATCTGGACCTCAAGCCCTATGTCGAGCGGTGCATCGCGGCGATGCTCGCCACGCCGGGCGCGGGCGGCGAGAACCGCCAGTTCGAGCTGGGCGCCGCGCTCCATGCCACGCTGGGCGACCGCCGGCTGATCGACAAGACGCTGCCCGCCGCCGACGCACTCGACCGCCAGTTTCGTGAGAGCGACCCGCCCTTTCCCGGCGGCGAGCGGCATGCGCTGAGCTGCCTCCATCTCTATCGGGTGACGCGCGATCCCCGGCATCTGGCGCTCGCGAAACACTATCTCGACCAGCGCGGGCGCGCGGATTCGCCGGGCCGCAGCCGCCATACCCAATCGCACGCGCCCGTGATCGCGCAGCGCGAGGCGGTGGGCCATGCCGTCAACGGCGTCACGCTGATGCTGTCCATGGTCGAATATGGCGTGTTCTCGGGCGACCGGCGCTATTTCGACGCGGCGCAGGCGATGTGGAACGACGCCGCGACCACCAAGCTCTATCTGACCGGCGGCGTCGGCGCGACCGGCAATGAAGGCTTTGGCGCGCCCTGTCAGCTGCCCAACCTCTCCGCCTATTCGGAAACCTGCGCGGTGCTGATGTGGCAGACGCTCAACCACCGCCTGTTCCTGGCGACGGGCGACAGCCGCTATATCGACGTGATGGAGCGCGGCATGTACAACAATGCCGTCTCGGGCGTGTCGCAATCGGGCGACCATTTCTTCTACGTCAACCGCCTTGCCAGCGCCGGCGACGGCCGCGACGCGCGCTGGCAACATGCCGCGCTGGAATGCTGCCCGCCCAATCTGGTGCGCTTCCTCGCCGCGATGCCGGGGCTCCTCTACGCGCAGGACAAGGGCGGCGCGATCCATGTGAACCTCTATGTCTCCAGCCAGGCGGCGTTCGACCTTCCCGACGGCAGGCTCACGCTCAGCGTGGAGAGCGGCCTGCCATGGCACGGCAAGACGCGGATCGCCGTTTCGGGCGCCGCCGGCGGGACGATCCGGCTGCGCATCCCGGGCTGGGCGCGCGGCGAGGTGACGCCCGGCGGGCTCTATGCCTTTGCCGGCCCGGATGCCTCTGCCGGCCCGGCCAGTGCGCCGGTCGCGATCGCGGTGAACGGCGCAGCGGTGCCGGCGGCGCCCGACCGGCTCGGCTATGTCGCGCTGACGCGTGACTGGCGCGACGGCGATATCGTCACGCTCGATTTCCCGATGGAGGCGCGGCGCGTCACCGCCGATGCGCGGGTCGAGGACGACCGCCGCCGCATGGCCGTCACGCGCGGGCCCATCGTCTATTGCGCCGAATGGCCCGATGCGCCGGGCCGCACGGCGCTCGACTTGGTCGTCGCATCCGACGCGCCGCTCACCCCGCGCTTCGACACGCGGCTGTTCGGCGGCGCGACAGTAATCGACACCGCCGCGCGCCATGCCGCCGATCCCTCTGGCAAGACCGCGCCCCTCACCCTCATCCCCTATCATCTCTGGGCCAATCGCGGGGTGGGCGAGATGACGAGCTGGCTGCTGGTGGACGACTATCAGGTCGGCGATGTCGGCCCGGCGGGCGGCCTGATCTTCTATCGCAATCCCAACGCCGCCAAAGACGGCTGGCGCTATCTGGAAGCCGCGCCGTTCGACCAGAGCATGGGCGCGAAATGGGGCTGCTTCCGCCAAGAGATCCCCGGCGCGCGCGGCCTTGCGATCGGCACCGGCCGTCGGAACAGCGCGGACATGCTGGTCGGCTGCACCGAGCCCACGGGCGCGGCGCAGCTCTGCGCGGCCTTCCGCCTGAACGGGGTCGGCGGCTGGTTCCTGCCCTCGCGCGACGAGCTGGCCGAAATGTACAAAGCGCTGTGCGCGACCGGCATCGGCACGTTCCACAAGGACGGGATGGCGGACAATTGCCAATATTGGGCATCGTCGCAGCATGATGCGGACATGGCCGCGCATATCGACTTTGCCGACAATGGCCGGCTGCACGGCGACGACAAGGACTTTCCCCGCCGCGTCCGCGCGATCCGGGCATTCTAGCGCGGGGAGGCTCTCCCGCCCGAGAATCGGTAATCTCCGCTCCATAAAGGCATCCGGCACATGGACATGCGTTCACCCAGGGGACTGATGGCCGGCGTACTGGCCTTCGCCCTGATCGCGCCGGCCAGCGCCGCGCAACCGCAACTCGTGGTGCGGATGGACACAACCGCCGGCACGATCCGCGCGGTGCTGGAGGCGCAGGCGGCGCCTGTCACGGTCTGCAATTTCCTGCGGTACATGCGCGCGGGCCATTTCGATGGCGGCACATTCTTCCGGACGGTGCGCAGCGACCTGGCCGGCCCCAACCCCGTGCCGATCGACGTGATCCAGATGCAGGCGCGCGCGGGGCCGGAATTCGACGGCTTCGGCCCGATCCCGCTCGAACCGACATCGCGCACCGGCCTGGGGCATGTCGCCGGCGCGCTGTCCATGGCGCGCTGGGGCCCCGATACCGCCACGTCGAGCTGGTCGATCGTGGTGCGCCCCTCGCCGGAGATGGATTTTGGCGGCCGGCGCAATCCGGACGGACAGGGCTTTGCGGTCTTCGGCCGCGTGATCGGCGGCATGGACGTGGTCCGCGCGATCCACCGATCGCCCGCGATGGATGAGACGCTGCGGCAACCCGTGATGATCCGTTCGATTACAGCCGAGCGACAATCCCGCCGGCGGCTCGCGGCGGTCTGGTCGCATTGCCCGATGCCCGGCTAGCGCATTTTCCCGTCAGTTGGGCTCACCTGACGGCTCGGAAAATCCGGCACATCAAAAGCATGGGAGCGGGTGATCCGGTGCCATCGGGTCGCAAACCGCCCTTGGAGCCTTGCGCGGCAAAGCAAGTCTTTGTTGACAGCAACGGCCGTATCCGCATTATCAGACGCATGGGGCTTGCGATCACCCCATGAGGCGACATGCTGAAGTATCGCGTCCTGCTTTTTGGCGAGGGGCGCTCCATGTCTGCATTACAGATCATTCCCATTGATAAACTTGCCCGGCTTGTCGGCACCCCCGGCGGGCCGGCGATTGTCGACGTGCGGACGGATGAGGATTTTGCCGCCGATCCGCGGCTGATCCCCGGAGCCGTGCGCCGTCCCTGGACGGAGGTTGCCGATTGGGCGGCCGAGTTCACCGGTTCCGATGTCGTCCTGGTCTGCCGGGAGGGGCATGCGCTGAGCCAGGGCGCGGCCGCATGGCTGCGCCAGGCCGGCGCCGAGGCCGAGGCGCTGGATGGCGGCATCCAGGGCTGGGTGAAGGCCGGCCACCCGGTGGTGCCGCAATCGATATTGCCCGCGCGCGACGGGCACGGGCGGACCCTGTGGGTCACGCGCGCCCGTCCCAAGGTGGACCGCATCGCCTGTCCCTGGCTCATCCGCCGCTTTGTCGATCCCGGGGCCGTGTTCCTCTTCGTCGCCCCCGGCGAGGTGGCGGGCGTTGCCCAGCGGTTCGGCGCGACACCCTTCGATATCGAGGGCGACGGCGTCATCTGGAGCCATGATGGCGAGCGTTGCACATTTGACGTGATGGTGGATGCCTTCGGGCTTTCCGGCCTGCCCGCGCTCACGCATCTGGCCCTGATCGTGCGGGGCGCCGACACCGCGCGCCCCGATATCGTCCCGGAAGCGGCGGGCCTGGTCGCGCTCTCGCTTGGCCTGTCGCGGATGTTCGCGGACGACCTCGAACAGCTTGAGGCCGGCATGCTGGTCTATGACGCGCTCTATCGCTGGTGCCGCGATGCCACGGGCGAGACCCATGACTGGGTATCGCATCAGCCCAGGGGCGCCCGCGCCCGGCCGGTGTCCGCATGAGCAGCGCCGTTTTCGATGCCGCGGCCGCCGACGCGCCGGCGCCCATCGCGCCCGTCTCGCTTGGCGAAGCCTTCTGGGTGTGGCTTCGTATCGCCGCCCTCTCCTTCGGCGGCCCCGCCGGGCAGATCGCGGTGATGCACCGCATCCTGGTCGAGGAGAAGCGATGGATCGGCGAGCACCGTTTCCTGCATGCGCTCAATTACTGCATGCTGTTGCCGGGGCCGGAGGCGCAGCAACTGGCAACCTATATCGGCTGGCTGATGCACAAGACGCGCGGCGGCATCATCGCCGGCGCCTTGTTCGTCCTGCCCGGTGCGGTGTCGATCATGGCGCTGAGCTGGGTCTATGCGCTTTACGGCCGGGTCGGCTTCGTCTCGGCCCTTTTCTTCGGCCTCAAATGCGCGGTGCTCGCGGTCGTGCTGCAGGCGCTCGTCCGGATCGGCAGCCGCGCGCTCAAAAATGCCGTCATGCGGGCACTTGCGGCCACCGCCTTCATTCTGATCTTCTTCATGGGCGTGCCATTCCCCATCATTGTGCTGGGCGCGGGGCTGATCGGCTATCTGGGCGGCCGTGCCGGCGTGCCGGCCTTTCGGATCGGCGGCGGGCATGGCGCGAGCAAGGGCGCGATTGTCGAGGATGCCGACACGCTGCTGGGCGAGGCATTGCCCGCCCATGCCAGCCCGACGATCCATCAGTCGATCCGGCGGGTCATCATCTGGCTGATCCTGTGGCTGGCGCCCGTGGCCGCGCTGGTGCTGTTCGCCGGAGACGACAATGTCTTCACCCAGATCGCGACCTTCTTCTCGAAGATGGCGGTGGTAACATTCGGCGGGGCCTATGCCGTCCTTGCCTATGTCGCGCAGCAGGCCGTCGAGCAATATCACTGGCTTGGGCCACGGGAGATGCTCGACGGGCTCGGCATGGCAGAGACGACGCCCGGCCCGCTGATCATGGTGCTCCAGTTCGTGGGCTTCATGGCGGCCTATCGCCATCCGGGCATGCTTTCGCCGCTGCTGGCCGCAACCCTGGGGGGATTGCTGGCCACCTGGGTCACGTTCATTCCCTGCTTCCTGTGGATCTTCCTGGGCGCGCCGTTCATCGAGCGGATGCGGGGCAACACGGCGCTTTCGGGCGCGCTCTCCGCAATCACCGCCGCCGTGGTGGGCGTGGTTCTGAACCTGGCGATCTGGTTCGCGATCCATACGATCTTTCGCGAGGTCCAGCCCTTCGCGGCCGGGCCGCTGCATTTCGACATGCCGGTCCCTGCCAGCGTGGACATCTGGGCGCTTGCCATATCGGCCGCGGCGATCCTTGCCATGTTCCGGCTGAAGATCGGCATCTTCACGACGCTGGGCGGCGCATCGGTTGCGGGCATCGCCCTCCATGTCGCGGGCATCATCGCATGAGCGCCGCGCCGCGCCATCCTGCTTCCAGCCTTTCGGAGAGTGACCATGACTGACATGATGATGGATCGCCGCAACCTCCTGACCACCGGTGCCGTGCTGTCGGCCGGCGCCGCCATGTCCCAATCCACGATCGCGCACGCCCAGCAGGGCGCATCGGCGCCAGCGCGCAGCTTCACGCCGCAGCCCCTGCCGCTGCCTTTCGACCCCAAGGCCATAGCGGGCCTGTCGGAAAAGCTGCTCATAAGCCACCATGACAATAATTATGTCGGCGCGGTAAAGCGGCTGGGGGCGATCACCGCCCAGTTTTCCGCGCTCGATCCGGGCACCGCGCCGGGGTTCATGCTCAACGGCCTCAAGCGGGAAGAGCTGATCGCCTGGAATTCGATGATCCTCCACGAACTCTATTTTGCCGGCCTGGGGGCGCCCTCGCGTCCGGGCAAGGCACTGGCCGCCGCCATCGAGCGGGACTTTGGCAGCGAGGCACGCTGGCGGGCGGAATTCGCCGGAATGGGCAAGGCCCTGGCGGGCGGTTCGGGCTGGGTGCTCCTCACCTACAGCCATCGCGACAACCGCCTGGTCAATCAATGGGCTGCCGACCATATGACGACGCTCGCCGATGCCACCCCGATCCTGGCGCTCGACATGTACGAACATGCCTATGCCATCGACTATGGGGCCAGGGCCGCCGCCTATGTCGATGCGTTCATGGGGACCGTGAACTGGGGCTCGGCCGACGCCCGGTTCGCGCGATCCAGCCCGGCATAGCCCCCGACCGCTTCACGCCGGGCGGCAGCATCCGCCTGCGCCGTAAAGCGATCGCCGGAGACGCCGACCATGTCAGCCGAACCCACAAGATCGGCGCATCTTCCCGTCAGCCGGGCTCACCCGACGGCTCGGGAAATGCGGCCAATCAAAAAGTCTGGCGCGGGCGATTCGAGGCAATCGGATCGCAAGCCGCTCCGATTGCCGCTCGAACGGGCTGCAGCCCCTCATCCTTAGTGCCGCAACGGCACTGATGTCCTCACTCAGCTTCTCCCCGCTTCCAGCGCCAGCAGGGCGTAGGCAGGCAAGCTCCGCATGCTGAGATAATTCTCACCGACATGCGGCAGGCTGACGGCAAGGTGGCGGGCGGCGGCGGCGGTCATCACCTCGGCGCGGCGATCGCCCTTACAGGCTTTGGCGAGGTTGCGGAGCAGCCAGCCGCGCGTCAGGTTGAGCGAGTCGGTCGCAAGGGTGAGCCGCGGGTCGCCCCGGTCGCCGGCATCGACCGGGGTCAGCAGCACCGCCGGGTCGCCCGTCACCAGCTTCGGCAGGTAACGGCGGAACCACGCGTCGAACTCAGCGGCCGGCAACAGCCGGCGCATCAGCTCGGCGGTGGCGAATTCGGCAGGGATCGAATCCTCGCCGCCAAGCTGCGGCCGATCCTCCACCACATCCTCGCCATACCAGTTGCGCGCGTTGCTGGTGATGAGGTCGAGCAGTTTCCCCTGCCCCGGCTGTCGCGCATAGTCGACCATCTGCAACAGCCCCAGCGGCGTGCCGCCGCCCCGCCCCGGGAACCGCAGCTTGGGCAGGAAATCGATGGTGCGCTCGGTCAGGTCCACCGTCATCGGCGCAAGCAACTTCGCCCAGCGCTGGGCCCGTGCGCTCTTGTCGCGGCCGAGTTCGACCGACAGCATCATTACCCAGGCCCAGCCGCCGAACCGACCCGAGCCCTCGTTCATCGGCGTCTTGAAGAAGGCCATTTCCTTCGCGATCTTCTCCGCGGAAAAGGCGCTGTCGAAATGGGCGGCGATCGACGCCGCTTCGGGCATCCTGGGGAACAGGTTGCGCAGCCGGGCAAGCTGCCAGTGCGTCGCCACCGCGCTGCCCCAACCGAAGCTGCCGTAGAAAACCGGGCGCACGGGCTTCTGTTCCACCGTCTCCGCCGCGCTGCTGCGGGTCATGCCCGTCTCCATCGGATATTCGCGGGTGACGTGCGACAACGCCATCCGGGCAAACTGGCTCGCGGCCGCCGCGTCCAGCGTGGCCGGCACCTGCGCGCCGGCTGCCGTGGGGATCAGCCCCGCGCCCATGGCGCAGGCAGCGCCCGTCATCAGCGTGCGGCGGCCGACCGGCAAGCCCATCGCCGCGCCGACGATGGCGCCATGTTCATTTCCCTTGGACATCACTTTCCCTCCTGACCGGCTTCGAGCGCGAGCAGCGCATAGGTCGCGACCCAATGGGTGCTGACATAATTCCCCTCGACCTTGTCGAGCCCCTCGGCGAGCGTGGCATCGGCCGCCTTGAGCAGCACCTCCGCGCGCGGATCGCCGGCCGGGACCGCGCCGCCAAGGTTGCGCATCGCCCAGGCGCGGCTGAGGTTGAGGCCGTCGAGATGCGCGAGATGGCCGTCGCTGCGATCGGTGACGATCATCGGCTGCAACAGGAAGGCCGGCTCGCCCGTGGCGAGATCGGGCATGAAGCGGCGGAACCAGCCGTTGAAGGCATCCGCCGGCAGCAGCCGCCGCATCGCCTCCGCGGTGGTGATCGCCGGCGACAGGAAGTCCGTGCCGCCGAAATCGTGGCGGGTGGGCGCGACATCCTCGCCGAACCAGCGCACCGCACATCGGCGCATCAGGTCGAGCAGCGCGGTGTCGTTGACCGCCTTGGCGTAATCGACGGTCAGCGCGAGGGAAAAGGCGGAATTGCTGTGGGCGCCGCCGCGCACCGGATTCGACAGGCGCTGGAAATAGAGCCCGAGCCGGCGCGCCAGATCCTGGGCGAGCGGCATCAGCGTCTGCGCCCAGCGCTGACCCTCGGCATCCTTATATTGCAGCAGCTCGGCGCTCAGCTTGAGCAGCCATGCCCAGCCATAGGGCCGTTCGAACTCTCCGCTATACGGCCGCGCGAAGAAGGCGGTCTCGCCGGCCACCTTTTCCGGCACGAATGCCTGGTCGAGCTGGGCGATGATCTGCGCGCGCTGCGGCAGGTCCGGATAGAGGCGGTTGAGCCGCGACAGCAGCCAATAGCCATGCACGCAGCTATGCCAGTCGTAGCTGCCGAAGAAGATCGGGTGGAACTGCGGCCCGGTGATCGCCAGCTCGGCGGGGCTCATCAGCACCTCGCCGGCATAATGGGGATATTCGAGCCCGACATGGCCGAGCGCGATCCTGCAGAATTCGGAGGCAAGCTGAGGCGAGAGTTGCTTCATCAACGATACACCCAATAGGCCATCAACCCTGTGTTGAAGGCGAGGAGGAGGAAGGCCGTCGGCACCTGGGCGCGGATGACGGCATAGCGATCCCGCAGTTCCAGGACCGCGGCGGGAACGAGGTTGTAGTTGGCCGCCATCGGGGTCAGCAGCGTGCCGCAGAACCCCGAGAGCATACCGACCGCGCACATGATGGTCGGATCGCCGCCGAAGCGACCGACGATGAAGGGCATGCCGATGCCGGCCGTCACCACCGGGAAGGCGGCAAAGGCGTTGCCCAGCACGATGGTGAACAGCGCCATGCCGAGCGTGTAGGCAAGCGCTGCGGTCAACGGCGCCGTCATCGGCACATAATGGGTGACGATCTCCCCCACCACGCCGCCGACGCCGGCGATGCCGAACAGCACGCCCAGCGCGGCGAGCGCCTGCGGCAGGACGATCGCCCAGCCGATCGAGTCGGCAAGGCGGCGCCCTTCATAGGCCGGCGCCGCGCGGCCGGGCCGCAGCATCGCCATCGCCACCACCATCGCCAGCAACGCGCCGCAGGCCAGCGCGACCAGCGTCACCTGCTTGGGGTCGACCAGCTTCAGGCCGCCGACGACCCCGGTCGGCACCAGCAGCGTCGCCGCGACGGTGACGGTCGGCACCAGCAGCGCCGGCACGAACAGCCAGTTGCCGAAGCGCCGGGCGTCGGCAACGCGTACCTCGTCCGGAGTCCCCGGTGCCGATGCGGGCCGCAGGCCCATGGCCGCCGATGCCGTCATCACCAGCAGCAGGATGCCGGTCGCGAGCGAAGGGATATGGCCGCCAAGGCCGATCGTCGTGGCGAAGCTCCCCCAGAAGGCGGCGCTTCGCCACCAGTGCGGATGAGAACGGTCGAGGACATGGCCGATCGCGAAGGCGGCAAACATCAGCCCGACGACAGCGTAGAAGAGATCCAGGCCGATCATCGCGCCCGGCTCCATGCCCGATCGAGCCACAGCAGCCTCGATCCGTGGATCACGAATGCCGCGATCGCGGTCGGGACCGCCCATTTCGCGATCGCGAGCGGCGCCAGCATGACACCATATTGCTCCATGAAGGAGATGATCAGCAGGATCGATCCGACCGCAACGAACAGATCCTCTCCGAAGAACAGGCCGACATTGTCGGCGGCGGCGGCATGGGCCCGGATCGCCTCGCGGGTATCGGATTGGGGGTCGGCCGCCCGGCTCCCCTCGCCGGCGGCGGCTTCGGCCATCGGCGCCACGACCGGCCGCACCATCTGCACATGGCCGCCGAGCGCATTGAGCCCCAGCGACGCGCTGATCTGGCGCAGCGCGAGATAGCCGATCAGCACGCGCCCGGGGGTCGCCACCGGCAGCTTCGCCACCAGCATCCGCGCGCGCTCGCGGATGCCGCCGCGCTCCAGCAACCCGATCACCGGCAGGATCAGCCAGGGGATGGCGATGAAGCGGTTGTCGGCGAAAGCCTTGCCGAACGCCGCGATCGCCGCGACCGGCCCCATTCCCGCCGCAAGCGCGGTCGCCAGCGCGGCCAGCGTGACCACCAGCAGCGCATTCAGCCGCAGCACGAAGCCAATGATGACCACCGCGACACCGGAGAGAATCCACATGCTGTTGCCAACGGCCATCAAAATTCCCCCTCGCCCCGCGGCGACCCGTGTTCATGCCTCTCCGCTGCCGTTCGGCGATGCGAGCCGGGCAGCGCCCTGAAGGCATCGACATGCACATAGGAAGGGTCAACTTTCCAATTGTCAATATGACGTTGACAATTTGTAGAGATTGCGTCCACATATTCCTCACTTGAAATTTAATTATCGGTTCGGGGTGCTGGCGGCTTCGATTTGAACGCCCGACACGCAGCCGGCATGCGCCGAATAATAATTATCAAGACACTCAAAAGTAACGGTCACGACTTTGCAGAAGCAAAGCGAAAATAATGATCAATCCGCAGGATGGGCAAGGAGCGCATTACCAAAAAGGGGACACGGAATGATATTATCCAATAAGAAGTCAAAAATGTTGGCGTCTTGCGCGCTGACATCCTTATTCTATGCCTATCCGTCATTCGCACAGACCGCTCCAGCCCTGCCGGAAGCTCAGGCTGACGCCCCCACCCCGTCAGAAGCGCCGCAGGATATCGTCGTTACGGGATCGCGCCTGCCCAGCACCGCCTTGACGTCGCCCGCGCCGGTGACCGTGCTCGACCGCGCCCAGATCGAATCGACCGGCACCGCCAGCGTCGGCGAATTGCTCCAGGAATTGCCGGTGGCCTCGCCGGCGGCATCCGATGCGGCGGGCCGCGGCAACGCCGGGACAGCCAATGTCGCGTTGCGCGGCCTCAGCGCGATCAACACGCTGGTGCTGGTCAACGGCCGGCGTATGCTTGCGAACAGCGCCGACGGCACCGTCGACCTCAACAGCGTGCCGTTCGAGGCGATCGACCGTGTCGAGGTGCTGCAGGACGGCGCCTCGGCGATCTACGGGTCGGACGCGATCGCCGGCGTGGTCAACCTGATCATGCGCCGCTCGTTCGACGGGTTGCAGCTCAAGGCAGGCACCGGCATCTCCAGCCGCGGCGACCTGCCGCGCTATGAGTTGAGTGGGACATTCGGCAAGAAATATGACGGCGGCGGCTTCGTCTTCACCGCCAGCTATCGCCATTCGGCCGGCAACCTGATCATCGACCGCCCGATCAGCCGCGACATCAACTTCATGGACCGGGGCGGCCGCAACTTCCGCGACAATGCGACGCTGAACCCCTCCTTCTCCAACATCGATCCCACCAATCCCGGCAAGACCTACATCCTGAAGGAAGGCGTACAGCGGGCGCAATCGCTGGCCGATTTCCGGCCCTATGTCTTCCCCGACTATGGCTCACCGCTCGGCGGGATCGACGACGGCCTCAACTATTGGCAGACCGAAACCAGCTCATCCGAAATCTCGCAGCTCAACCTGTGGTTCTCCGGCGAACATGAACTGAGCGATTCGCTGACGGCCTATGTCGAGGCGTCGCTCAACAACCGCCAGTCCTATGGCTTCATCGGCCAGCGCCTGTCGATCGGCGACTATACCGTCAGCGCGCTCAATCCCTACAACCCGTTCGGTCGCGACCTGCGCCTCTACAAGACGCTGGCGAACGAACAGGGGATGGGCGGCGGCGCGCGCAACGACGTCGATTCGACCTTCTACCGCCTGGTGGCCGGGCTCGAAGGCAAGCTTGGCGGCGACTGGAAGTGGGACGTTTCGGGCAACTACCAGCGGCTCCATCAATATACCGACGCCGGCAACGGCGTGGTCCAGGCGCGCCTGCGGCTGGCGCTCGGCGATCCTGCGGCCTGCGCCGCGGCGGTCGGGTGCGTGCCGCTCGACGTGTTCGGCGCCGGCGGATCGGGATCGATCACCCCGGCGATGCTCGCCTATATCACCGCGCCGCATTATCGCGATGTCACGTCGGAGATGAAGGCGCTCGACGCCAATATTTCGGGCACGCTGTTCCACCTGCCGGCCGGCCCGGTCGGCATCGCGGTCGGCGGCGAGTATCGCACCGAATCGTTCCAGCAGCTTCAGGACAATGCGCCCGACTATTCGCCGCAGACGCCCAATTTCCTGCCGCCCCAGCGTGAAGTGGCCGAGGTCTATGGCGAAATATCGGTGCCGCTGCTGCGCGACATCCCGCTGATCCACAGCCTCGATCTCGACGGCGCCGTGCGTTATTCGCACTATAATGCCTTCGGATCGACGACCAACCCGAAGGTCGGCATCAAGTGGCGGCCGATCCGCGACCTGATGATCCGCGGATCATGGGGCACCGGCTTCCGCGCGCCCAACTTCACCGAGGCGAACAGCACCCAGAGCCGCAGTGCGCGGCCGGTGGTCGATCCCTGCTCGGGCGCGAATTTCGCCAGCTATCCGGGCTGCGGCGGCCGGCGCGCGCCGGCGATCGTCTCCGCCTATGTCACCAGCGGCGGCAATCCGGACCTGCAGCCGGAGACGGCCAAGACCTGGACGGCGGGCGCGGTGTGGACGCCCAGCTTCGTCCCGCGGCTGTCGCTGACCGTCGATTTCTTCAAGATCACGAAGAAGAACATCATCGGCACGGCCGACTTCAACTATGTCGCCCTGCAGGATGCGCTCGGCCTGCCGGAATTTTCAGGCGCGGTGCTGCGCAACCAGGACAATATGCTGCTGGAAGTGCGGGCGACCCGGGCCAACCTGCTCGAACAGTCGATCGACGGCATCGACGGCGCCATGGACTACACCACCGCCGAGGCCAACTGGGGCAAGCTGCACCTGCGGCTCGATGCGACCTACCTCAACAGCTACAAGCTGTCCCCCGCGGCGGGCCAGCCGGCGGTGGAGCGGGTCGGCACCTATTCGATCGCGCTCGGCACGCTCTCCAGGTTCCGCGGGAATGTCGGGGCGACCTGGTCGCTCGGCGGTCTCTCGGTCAACTACAATATGCGCTATGTCGGGCCGGTGAGGAACGAGGCGTCGCTGCTCGTCAACGGGCATTATCTGCGTGGCGACGACTATATGCAGCATGACGTGTCGGCGAACTATTATCTGGAGGACCAGAAGGCGCGCTTCACGCTCGGCATCGACAATGTCGGCGACGCGATGCCGCCCTTCCTGGAAGGCAATTACTTCAACGGCTTCGACCAGGCGACGTTCAACTCCCGCGGAAGGTTCTTCTACATGCGCATCCAGAAGGACTTCTGACTTGACGGGCGGCGCCCGGCCTGCCGGAGCGTCGCCCGTTTTTTTCCGAATGCATCGGCGATTTCAAGGAAAAGGCCCGCGCGACACGCGGGCCTTTTTTTTCGTCTGGGGCAAGCCCGTCCGTCTTCTCCCTCCCGTCACCCCGGCGGAGACCGGGCGCCTCGCAGGGACCGCCCGCCCGCAGCCCGGATGACGGGGATGACCGGTTCGCGCGCGCGCCTACGCCCCGCCGAAGCCACCGCCGCCGGGAGTCTCTATGGTGATGAGATCGCCCGGCTCCAGCTCGACCTGGTCGGTGCCGGTCAGCATCAGGCGCGAGCCGTCGACCCGCTCGACCCATTGCCGCCCGACGGCGCCATCCTCGCCGCCGGCAAGACCGAATGGCGCAACCTCGCGACGCGACGAGACGATCGTCGCAGTCAGTTGTTCCAGCGCGCGCAACTGCCGCACCACGCCGTCGCCGCCACGGTGCCGCCCGGCACCGCCCGATCCGGGGCGGATGCCGAAATGCTCAAGCCGCACCGGATAGCGCAGCTCCAGGATCTCGGGATCGGTGATCCGCGTATTGGTCATGTGGGTATGGACCGCCGAGGCGCCGTCGAAGTCGGGTCCGGCACCGGCGCCGCCGCAGATCGTCTCATAATATTGGGTGCGGTCGTTGCCGAACAGGAAATTGTTCATCGTCCCCTGGGCGCTGGCGACGACGCCGAGCGCGCCGAGCAGCGCGTTGCACACCGCCTGGCCGATCTCCGTGTTGCCGGCCACCACCGCCGCGCCGGGCAGAGGCGCAAGGAAGCTGCCTTCCGGCACGATGATGTCGAGCGGAGCCAGGCAGCCCTCGTTGAGCGGCAGATCATGGCCAATCAGGCAACGGAAGGCATAGAGCACCACGGCCCGCGTCACCGCCGGCGGCGCGTTGAAGTTGCTCGTGCGCTGCGGGCTTGTGCCGGTGAAGTCGATCACCGCCGAGCGCGCGGCATGATCGACCGACACCGCCACCTTCAGCACCGCGCCATCGTCCATGCGATAGACGAAGCTGCCGTCGCCGACCCGGTCGATGACGCGGCGGAAGCTCTCCTCCCCATTCGCCATCACATGCCGGAGGTAACAGCGCACGCCGTCCCAGCTGTAGCGGTCGACCAGCGCCGTCACTTCGCGGATGCCGGTCTCGTTGGCGGCGATCTGCGCCTTGATGTCGGCGACGTTGACATCGGGGCTGCGCGCCGGCCACGGCCCGGTCGCCAGCAGCGCGCGAAATTCCGCTTCGCGCAGCACGCCGCCGTCGAGCAGCAGGAAATCGTCGATCACCACGCCTTCCTCGGCGAGCGTCGAGGAATTGGCCGGCGTGGACCCCGGCGTGGTGCCGCCGATGTCGGCGTGATGGCCGCGATTGCCGACGAAGAAGCGGATCTCCTTGCCCTGGGCATCGAACACCGGCGCGATCACCGTGATGTCGGGCAGATGAGTGCCGCCCCGGAACGGGTTGTTGAGCACCACCATGTCGCCGGGCTTGAGCGTGGACCCGCGCAGCGCGATCACGGTACGCACGCTGTCGCTCATCGCCCCCAGATGCACCGGCACATGCGGGGCGTTGGCGACAAGATTGCCCTCGGCATCGAACAGCGCGCAGGAGAAGTCGAGCCGCTCCTTGATGTTGACGCTCGTCGAGGTGTGGCGCAGCACTGCGCCCATCTGGTCGGCAACGGCCATGAACAGGTTGTTGAACAGTTCGAGCAGCATCGGATCGGCGACATCGCTCGCGGCGACCTGCTGGCCGGCGCGCTGCCGGCCGGCGCGACGGATCAGCAAGTTGCCCGCGCCATCGACATCGGCGTTCCAGCCGCTCTCGATCACCGTGGTTGCAAGCCCCTCGCGGATCAGGGCGGGGCCTGCGATCCGGTCCCCCGCGAGCAGCGCGTCGCGATCATGCACCGGCGCCTCATGCGCTGCCCCCTGGCTCCACAGCACGATCTGCTCCAGCACCGGCACGGCCTCGCCGGACGGGCGCCGCGCCAGCACCGGCGCCTGCATCGGCGCGCCGGCTAGCACCGCCTCGACCTCCACGCTGTCGATGACGATATCGCGTTCAGGCGTCGAGAAGCCGAACCGGGCGCGATGCGCGACGTCGAACGCCGCGATCATCGCATCGGGCGTATCGAGCGGCACCTCCAGCGTGGTGTCGGTGCCGTCGTAGCGCAGATGCACGTTGCGGATCAGCGCGACCGATCCGCCGCCCAGATCCTGCTCAAGGGCGGCCGCCGCTTCCCCGGCCAGCCTGTCCACCAGGATGGCGAGCGCCTTCACCGATCCATCGCCGAGCGGCTGCTCGACGGCGCTGCGGCGCACCGCGCTCTGGTCGGCAAGGCCCATGCCATAGGCAGAGAGCACCCCGGCGAAGGGATGGACGAACACCGTGCCGATCCCGAGTTCCTCGGCCACCAGGCACGCATGCTGCCCACCGGCACCGCCGAAGCATTGCAGCGCGAAATCGGCGGCATCGTGGCCGCGCTCGGTCGAGACCTCCTTGATCGCGCGCGCCATGTTGGCGACCGCGACGCGGACGAAGCTCTCGGCAATCTCGCGCGGATCGCGGCTGCGGCCCGTCACCGCCGCCACCTCATCCGCCAGCGCGGCAAAGCGCTGCGCGACGATGCCGCGATCGAGCGGCGCATTGCCGTCGGGACCGAAGATCGCCGGGAAATAGCTTGGGCTGATCTTGCCGAGCAGCAGATTGGCGTCGGTAATGGTGAGGGGACCGCCGCGACGGTAGCAGGCGGGCCCGGGATTGGCGCCGGCGCTGTCCGGGCCGACCCGGAAGCGTGCGCCGTCGAAATGCAGGATCGATCCGCCGCCGGCGGCGACGGTGTTGATCGCCATCATCGGCACGCGCACCTGCACACCGGCGATCTCGGCGTCGATCACGCGCTCCGGGGTGCCGGCATAGAGCGCGACGTCGGTGGAAGTGCCACCCATGTCGAAGCTGATGATCCTGTCCAGCCCCGCCGCCGCGGCGGTGCGCGCCGCCCCCACGACACCGCCGGCAGGCCCGGACAGGATCGCATCCTTGCCGCGGAAGCGGGCCTGGTCGGTCAGGCCGCCGTTCGACTGCATGAAATAGAGTTCGGTCTCGTTGAGCTGGCCGGCGATCCGCCCGATATAGTCTCGCAATATCGGCGACAGATAGGCGTCGACCACCGTCGTCCAGCCCCGCGCGACAAGGCCGACCAGCGCGCTGACCTCATGGCTCGCCGACACGGAGATGAAGCCGGCCTCCCGCGCGAGCGCCGCCAGGCGCTGTTCGACAGCCGGGTATTTCCAGCTGTGGGCAAGGGCGATCGCACAGCTATCGAGCCCTTCGGCACGGCGGCGCGCCAGCATCGCGCGCACCCTGTCCTCATCGAGCGGGACGAGCATGTTCCCGTCGACGTCGACACGGCCGCCCACCTCCTCGACCGCTTCGTACAGCGGCGCGGAAAGCGTGATGTCGAGATCGAACAGCCGGGGTCGCGCCTGATTGCCGATTCGCAGCACGTCGGCGAACCCGTGATCGACAAGCAGAAGCACCCGCGATCCGCGCCGTTCGAGCAAGGCGTTGGTGGCAACCGTCGTCCCCATCTTCACGCAGTCGACAATGCCGGGCGGCAGCGGCGCATCGGGCGCCAGATCGAGCAGCGCGCGGATGCCGGCCGTCGCCGCATCCCGGTAGCGCTCGGGGTTCTCGCTCAACAGCTTGGTGGAACGGAAGCTGCCGTCCGGCGCGCGCCCGATCACGTCCGTGAAGGTGCCGCCGCGATCGATCCAGAACTGCCACTTTCCGTTCATCATCCACCTTGAGAGAATTTACATATAAAATGTGAATGACATCCCCTCGGATCGTCGTCAAGTTGACTACCGAAAGGAAAAGCCGTTATGTGGCGCGGTGTCGGAAAAACTCTCGGATTCACTCACAATGCCGGTCGTGTCATCGGCGCATCTCGCGGCAGGCGCTTCGCCCGCATTGTCGGAGCTTGAGTTCAGCCTGACGCTGGTCGCAACCGCCTATCATCGCTGGATCGCGCGCTGCGCGGCGGCGGCCGGGCAGCAGCTTTCACCGATGGAGGTCCTGGTGCTGCACAGCATCCGCCATCGCGACCGGCCGAAGCGGCTCAACGACATCACCTTGGTGCTGGACATCGAGGATACGCACCTCGCCACCTATGCGATCCGCAAGCTGGAAACCGCCGGCCTCGTCCGCGCGAAGCGTGCGGGCAAGGAGAAGCTGCTGGTCGCGACTGAAAAGGGGATCGAGTTTTGCGAACTCTATCGTCAGATTCGCGAGAAGCTGCTCGTCGGCCGCGCACGGGCCGGCGGCCCCTCGGAAGAGGATCTTTCGGAGATGGCGGAACGGCTCCGCGGCCTGTCGGGCAGCTACAACCAGGCGGCGCGGGCAGCCGCCACGCTCTGAAACCAAAACCGGCCCCAAGGCTGTTTGTTTTCCGCATTGCCCAGGTCGTCAGGCGGTGCCACCTGGCTTGAAAATGCCCTGAAGCCTGGATGACGCCCGGTTTTTGTGGCGCGCACGAAGACGCGGCCCGTTATTTCGCGAAAAGCGATCCCAGGTCGGCGAAGGCCTTCAACTCGATGGCGTTGCCGCTCGGGTCCTTGAAGAAGGTGGTCGACTGCTCGCCGGCCTGCCCCTTGAAGCGCGTGGTCGGCTCCATCTCGAACCGGATCTGGTGCTGGCGCAGCCTGGCGACGGTCGCCTCCCAGGCATCGATGCCCAGAACGACGCCGAAATGCGGCACCGGCACATTGTGCCCATCCACGGCACCGGATGCGCCGCGTTCGCTCGCCCCGGCATCCGGATTGAGATGCGCCACGATTTGATGCCCGTAGAAGTCGAAATCGATCCAGGTCGGCGCGCTGCGCCCCTCGCGGCATCCCAGCACATCCCGATAGAATGCGCGCGCCTCCTCGATGTCGCTCACAAGAAAGGCAAGATGGAACGGTGGCCGCTCGGATAATGGCGCGGACGCTTCGGCGTGGGACATGGCTCATTCCTCCCGGGTCGATCATGTCGGCTTCTACATCCTCTGCCTGGATATAAAAAGAGTATAAATTCTACAATTATCATCAGCAACAAACCCTCAGCATCACGCGCTCATGCCGCGCATGGAAATGATCGAAGGGAAGAAAATGCCGGTTCGAACCCGGCGGATCAACGCCTCCCGCCCCCGACCGATGAACGGCGGATGGCGCTATCAGCGCGATCCGGATCGCTTGGGAAACCCGATGGAGCAGACCGATATTCCGGCCTCCTGCAAGTGACACACTTCACGCGCGCGCCCACCCGCACGACTCAGTATTCAGTATGATGCAGGACGCACATGTGCAGGCGAAGCACAGCCAAATCGCCATGCGCCAATTTCTACGCCCCGGGCAGGCCGGTGCGGATGCACTGGGTTGATCTTGTGAAGTACGTCGATGGTGCCCCAAGGCGGACGAAAGCGATGAATATGAATCGCCGCTTCTACTACGCTAGAGCCGCATTTCTCCGCATCGCGCCGCCGATTGCTGCCCTTAGATACCCCAGAGCACTATGACGTATGTTTGGGTCGCATACATATCGCCAGATATGAGATCCCCCGCTTGTCATTCACGGCTTTCCTCGTGATGGGGCGGTTGCCGCCAGCAGAGCCGCCGTTCGAAGCTTAAGCCGGGGCCTTCAAAACTTGCCCTACGTTCATCCATCAACGGGTGGGCCTGAGCGACTTGGTATGGGACATGGACGAACCCGCTCCGCGGGAGGGGCGCTTGGGGCGAGTTCGCGCCGTAATTGCGAGGCTTTGGGCGCGGCGGAGTCGCCATGAGATTGTGAGGTTCCTTAAACGCAAAGGAACTCACGATGGACACTATGATTACTTCCGCCCCGGTCGGTTCGCTGCGCCAGCGGATGCTGCAGGATATGAAGCTTCGGGGTCTTGGGGCGCATACGCAGCAGGACTATATTCGGCACGTTCGATCTTTTGCCGCGTTTCTGGGCCGCCCTCCCGACACAGCCGGCGCAGAAGACCTCCGGCGATTTCAACTCGATCAGCATCGACGCGCCGTCGGCCCGGCAACCATCAACGCCGCAGTATCGGCTCTCCGCTTCCTCTTCACCATGACGCTCAAGCGGCCGGAGATTGCGCTGGGTCTTTCCGTCATCCGGTGTGAACCCAAGCTTCGAGATGTCCTGAGCGTGGCATTGATGATGTAACCGCCCCCCGACATCACCGCTCACCTCCGTGGATCGTTGAAGACCCACCGTCGCACATCAATGACGTCGGGGGGCGGTTACATCATCAATGCCGGACTAAACACATAGGCATCACCGTCGGTACGGGCGAGAAGCGGACAGGTTAGCGCCTCCTCACGGTCAGCACCGACTGCGCGCTCGGGAAGAAATATACCGCGCTGACGTTGGCGCGGGCGATCAAGGAACGCGGCGTTTCGGCCGATTTCCGGGCGACAAGCCAGACGGGGATCCTCATCGCCGGCGGCGGCATTCCGATCGACGCGGTCGTTTCGGACTTTGTCGCGGGCGCCGCGGAACTGTTGAGCCCCAGCGCAGACGCGGATCATTGGGACGTGATCAAGGGACAGGGCTCGCTATTCCACCCCAGCTATGCCGCCGTGACACTGGGCTTGATCCACGGCAGCCAGCCCGACGTGATCCTGCTGTGCCACATGCCCGGTAGATCAGCGATCCTGGGCCGACCAGACTTTCCGCTGCCGCCGCTGGACGTCGCCATAGAGCAGTATCTGGTCGCCGCACGGCTCACCAACCCGGCCGTTCGCTGCGGCGGCATCAGCCTCAACACCTCAGCCCTCGATCCGACCGCGGCAGCGGATGAGATCGCGCGGGTGGAAGATGTTTACGGTCTGCCCGCCGCCGATCCGATCCGTGGCGGCGCGGCGTTGGCGCGCCTGATCGATAACTGCCTCGCCCTTGCCGTCTAGTATGACGAGTCCGGCACTGATTTTCATGTGTTTCTATTTTGACAATAGATGAAAACTCGAGAAAATACCCCAAACCAAACAGCCGGGGTCGAGATATGCAATCTCAATCAGGATCATGCCTTTTCACGCGCTCGATGCAAAAGGCGAAACACCTTCTCGCTTTGACCACCGGGATGGCCCTGCTGGCCCCCGCCCTCGCATCGGGGCAGGAATATGACGTCCTGATACGCGGCGGTACGGTTTATGACGGCAGCGACAGCCCGGCGCATGCCGCCGACGTTGCGATCAAGGGTGACCGCATCGTTCAAGTGGGCAATATCCCCACAGGCGCAAAGGCCGCTTTGAC
This sequence comes from Sphingobium aquiterrae, assembly GCF_037154135.1. NCBI lineage: Bacteria > Pseudomonadati > Pseudomonadota > Alphaproteobacteria > Sphingomonadales > Sphingobiaceae > Sphingobium > Sphingobium aquiterrae. The sequence goes on along the minus strand of NZ_JBANFL010000018.1, from coordinate 83,668 downwards.
GATCGACGCGAAGGGAAAGATCGTTTCTCCCGGCTTCATCGATCCGCATTCGCATTCGGCCCAGGGGCTCGAGACGGCGGAACTTGCCGCCGCCCTGCCCCAGCTTTATCAGGGCGTGACGACAGTGATGACCAATCCCGACGGCGGCGGGCCCAGCGATCTGACGGAACAGTTGACGAAAACGCGCGGCTTCGTCCCGGGCGTCAATGTAGCGCCCATGATCGGGCATAACGCGGTGCGCAAGGCGGTTCTGGGAGACGCCGACGCGCAGCCCACGCCCCAGCAACAGCAGGCAATGGAAATGCTGGTCAAGAAAGCCATGGACGAAGGCGCCTTCGGCTTTTCGAGCGGCCTTGAATATATTCCCGGCAAATTTTCGCACACGCCGGAGATCATCGGCATGGCGAAGGTCGCGGCACGCTACCCGCACGCCTTCTACACCAGTCACATGCGCGAAGAGGGCGTGGATGTATTGAAGTCGGTGGCAGAACTGGTCGAAATCTCACGCGAGGCGAAGATCACAGCCGTCGCGACGCACTACAAGGCGCTGGGGAAAATCGCCTGGGGCAGTTCGAAGGCGATGATCGCCGCGATCGACAAGGCCAGATCCGAGGGACTGCCTGTCTGGGCGGATCAATATCCTTATGAGGCGAATTCCAGCTCTGCCCAAGGCATGTTCGTTCCCGGCTGGGCGCAGGCCGGCGGATCGGCGGAACTCGTCAAGCGGCTCGGCGACCCTGCTCTGCGCGCGCGCATCCGTACGGAGACGGCGCAGAAGATCATCGACTATGGCGGCCCTGACCGCGTCAAGATCTCGCGCTATGATGCGGACCCGTCGCTCAAGGGCATGATGCTCGATCAGATCGCCAAGGCGAAGGGTGTCGAGTGGATCGACGCACTCCTCTCCATTCTCGAAAATGGCGGCGCGGGCGTAGTCATCTTCAGCCTCAACCCCGACGATGTCGAAGCCATCATGAAACAGCAGTGGACCATGACCGGCAGCGATGGGTCTCTGGTTGCATTCGGTTCCGACGCCGGACATCCCCGCGCCTACGGGACGTTTCCGCGCAAGATCCGCAACTATGTGCTCGACAAGCCGGTTATCTCGATGCAGCAGGCCATCCACGCGGCCACCGGCCTGCCTGCCCAGGTTTTCGGTTTCACAGACCGGGGCCTTTTGAAATCAGGCTATATTGCCGACGTGATCGTGTTCGACCCCACCACAATCCGCGACCGCGCCACCTTCGATAATTCCCACGCCTATTCGGAGGGCATGGTTTATGTGTTCGTGAACGGCGAAGCGGCGGTTGCCGACGGGAAGGCGACGGCTGAGCGTCACGGACGCGTATTGACGCGATATAAATGACGCGAAGAGTATTGCAGCGGCCGGTTCGATTTTAACGCCGCCGACGCCGACAGCTTTCCTCAAAAATCTGTCGGCTCACCCATGCCGCCGATTTACTTCGCACCCTTGACCAGGCCGGCGCACCATTTCTTCCCGCTGTTGTCGATCGGGCGCGAGGGGCCGGTAAGCGCGCGTCCAGGCTTGTCGCCGGTCATCGCGCCGCCCTGAACTATGGGCACGCCATTGACGATCACGTTGCTGATGCCGACCGAATAGCGATGCGGATCGGTGAAGGTTGCTTGGTCAGCGATACGGGCCGGATCGAACACCGAGAGGTCCGCGAAGGCGCCCACGCGAATGCGTCCCCGGTCCTTCTGACCGATCTGGTCTGCCGGCAGCGATGTCATCCGGCGCACGGCCTCTTCCAGCGTCAGGACTTTCTGCTCCCGGACGTAACGGGCGATAACGCGCGGAAAGGCACCATAGGATCGCGGATGCGGAAAGCCTTCATCGAAGCCGATCGGATCGCCGTCCGTTTCTATCATCGCCTGGGGGTGCCTCAGGAAGGCGACGACGTCGCGCTCCTCCATCGCGTGATAGATCGCACTGAAACCGCCTTTGAGCTGAATTTCGATCATCAGCTGGACGGCTTCGTCCGGCGTCCCCTTCAGACCGCGATCGCGCGCCAGATCGGCAAGGGTCTTGCCGTTATATCGGGTATCGGACGGCAGCACCCGGAACTGGAGCCGACTGAGGTCCGCCCCGCCCTGCTGATACAGCAGATTATGCTTGAGGTCCGCTTCGAGCTTCGCGCGCTGCTTGGGATCTTCCGTGCGCGCCTTGAACCCCTCCGGTCCACCGGCGAGCGCCCAACGCGGCATGATGAGTTGCGACCCGCTGCTCGACGCCGTGTAGGGATAGACGTCATGCTTAATGTCCAGCCCCCTCGCGCGGGCGGCGTCGAGCAGGGCAAGAGACTTCGCGCTATAGCCCCATTGTCCCGAACCGCTCGCCTTGTGGTGGTTGATCTGCGCCGGCATCTTGGCCTCGTCGGCGATCCGAATCAGTTCGTTGACGGAATCTAGAAGGCCCTCCCCCTCGTCGCGCATATGGCTGATGTAGATGCCGCCGTAGCAGGACGCGACCTTCGCCAGTTCCACCACTTCCGAGGTCTTGGCGAAATGCCCCGGCACATAGGTGAGACCTGACGACAGACCGAGCGCGCCGTCCTCCATCGACTTGCGCACGATCTCCTTCATCGCCGCCAGTTCTTTCGGCGTCGGGTCGCGGTCGCCCAGCCCCAGGAGGGCGGTGCGTGCGTAGTTGAACCCGGCGAAGAAGCCGACATTCACCGCTACCTTGAGATCGTCCATATAGGGCTTGAGCGGATAGGGCTGCAGGCCGGAATGAAGGCTGGCGTAAATGGTCGTGATGCCCTGCCGCGTGAAGTTTTCGGCCAGCGGATATTCGTGAATGTTGGTCGCGATATGCGCGTGCGTGTCGATGAAACCGGGCGATATCACCTGGCCTTCGGCCTCGATCACCTTCTTGCCGCTTGTCGCCGGAAGCCCTTTAGGCGCGATCACGGCTATGCGGTCACCGCTTATCCCCAGATCGGCGCGATAGGCCGCCGCGCCGGTGCCGTCCACGACCATGCCGTTGCGGATGACCAGGTCATAAGCGGGGGGCGCGGATGGCCATGCCTGCCCCAGCGAGAAGAACGACATGGATGCCAGACAAACGGCTTTGACGGTTTTCGGCACCATCGCTTCTCTTCCATTCCAGTTTGTAGTGGGAATTTCGGGAGGAGGTCCGTCGCCCCCTATTCGGCGGACAAGAGATATTTCAGCATGAAGCTGCTGCCATTCCAGTAGACCTTCACCAGATCGTCCATGGTCAGATACAGGTCGTGCACTTCATTGGGGAATGCTTCGGCCACCACGTCCAAAGCGGGACGGCGCTTCCTGATCTCGTTGTAGAGAAGAATGCTGTGGCTATGGTCGACATTGCGGTCGTCATCGCCCGAGGCGAAGTAGACCGGCGTGTTCCATTTATCAACGAAGGCCAGGGGCGCGTGCTGAAAGCCCTCTCCGGGATAGGTATGAACGCCCGCCATGTCAAAACCGACAGCGAACTTGTCGGGATCGCGCGCCAGCGCCTGCGCCGTCAGCAAACCGCCATAGGACAGGCCATAGATGCCGACCTGCTTCACGTTCAGCTCCGGACGGGACCGAAGATAGGTCAGCCCGGCGAGCACGTCCTGATATTCGCTGGCGCCCATCTCGCCACGGGCAGGCGCATTACGGAAGGCGTGGCCGAGCATGATACCGGTGCGATATTCGACCGAAAGCACAGCGCAGCCCTGCATCGCGAAATATTGATTGAGCTCGTACAGGTTGGCGTAGACGTCGATATAGTGGAACCCGAGCAGCATCTGCCGCCGGCTTCCGCCATGGATGAAGATCACGCCGCAGCCATTGGGTTTGGCCGGCACGAACAATTCCCCCGAGATCGGCATGCCATCGGGCGCGGCGAACGACACCGGCTGCGGGCGCACCATGCGCTTTGCCGGAAATGCGGAAGCCAGTTCGGGGCCACCCAGGGATCGGGTTCGCCCTTTTGCGTCGCGCAACACGACGGCAGGCGGGACCGAGTGGTCGGACTGTACCATCGCAATCGCGCCATCCGCCATCGGCGTGGGGCCCCATTGATTGGCGGTCGCCACGGACGCGGGCTGCGGCACGCCCCCGCCAAAGGGCACCGACCACATGCGACGGGACGCACGGTCGCCGATATTGGTGGAGTAGATGATCGACTTACCGTCGAGCGACACCGCTGCAGCCTCGACCTCACCTTCGCCAGGCGTCAGCAGGCGCGCAGCCCCTCCGGCAGCGGGAACCGCATAGAGGCGGCGCCACCCGCCCTGTTCCCAGGCGAAGGCGATCTCTCCGGAGGCGGACCAGAGAAGTTGCTCCCACTCCACGCCATTCTTCGACTGATCCTGGTCGAGCGGGAAAAAGGCAGATCCGACACCCGGCTCCGCGCGCCACACGGTGCGTGTCGTGCGTGTAGCCGCGTCCGCCGCGACGATTTCCCATGGCCGCTTGGCGATGCCAGTCGCAGGCGTTTCGCCGAACGTCCTGACAACCGCCAAAGCCGTGCCGTCCGGCGACCAGGTTGCGTGGCTGTCGGTCGCGATGCTCGGCTTTTCCAGCACCCACTGCGCGCGCGATTCGAGATCGACGACCTCAACATGCGCCGAGCGCTCGAAGGCGATACGCTTGCTGTCCGGGGAGATGCGAATGCGTTCCGCCCGCCCCGCCGAAACATAATCGACAGCCCCGACGCCGCTGGCCTTGCCGAGAGGGGCCATCGCGACCCCGGTCGCCGTCGTCCACAGGAGGAGCGACCCGTCCGGGGAAAATTGAGGCTGGCTGCCGATCGAGACGGGAACCGCCTTCGCACTCCCGCTGGTCGACACCAACCAAATCTGCTGCTCGACGGGCACAGGGAACGAACGCGCATTGGGGATTTCCCCCTTCGCATTCGGCGCACCGCCGCGCACATAAGCGAGCCAGTTGCCGTCCGGAGAAAGCGCGACCTGAGACAGCTCCAGCCCGTCATCGCCGCCATAGCGCACGATAGAACGCGCCTTGCCTTCCAACCGGGCGAAATAGATCGTCCGACTTCTGCCTTCGCGCGCGACAAAGGCGAGCGAGCGGCCATCGGCTGCGCGCGCAGGTTGATAGGAAAACGGCGCGGACAGCAGGCTTTCGAGCAGGTTCAGCTTCTTCTGCTCCCCAGCCGACGCGCGCGCGACCAGCGGTTCGACCTTGCGTGAAATCCGCGTTCCAGCTTCCTCGCCGATCCGCCGAGTGAAGGAGAGCGTATCGGCCGCTTCCCAACGGGCGTCGCTGTCGAATGCGAGCGAGGGGTCGAGATAGGAAATCTCCCCGCCGCCGATGGTGTAGACGGCGATGTAGGACCAGTTGAACGAGGGACCGCCACGATAGCGCGCCGTCGTGGGATAGCCGCCGCGAATATTCTGGAACGCGACGCTTTTGCCGTCCGGCGAAAACTGGGGGGATCGCACGACACCACGGATAGTGAACTCACCAGCGGAAACCCAACCGCCGGCCGTGTTTGAACGCTTGGCGAGAAGCAGACCGGTACCGTCCACCTTTATCCACGCGGCCTGCAGCCCGTCCGCCGAAAGGGCGGCTGATGCCGGCACGTCGACCGACGACGCAGCAACTGGCGACACCCCGGCCAAAGCGTGTGCCAAGGACGTCGCCGGTACGCCTGCGACCGCCAGTGCGATCAGAGGCGCAAGAAACAAGGATGCCTCGTGTCGACCGTTCAGCATCTATCCACCCCCCAACAACAAAAAAGCCCGGCGAAGGCGCCTGTTGAGAGCACCCTCGCCGGAAAGTCACGACTACATCTTGAACCGGGCGCTGATGCGGAACGTGCGACCGTAAACGTCGTAGAAATTCCGGTTGGTTTGCGGATAGCCCGGCACGTTGACGCTGTCCGGGCCGTTGCCGATCAACACAGGATCGCGGTTGAAGAGGTTGCGCACGGTGAACTGAAGCTCTCCGGTCGTGCCTAACCCTTCGAAGCTGACCCCGACCGAGCTGTCGAAATAGATCGCACCCTTGATGCTGTTGTCATTAATGGTTCGGTTCTGCGGCGTGGAGGTCGGACAGCCACTGGTGCATTCGATGAAGTTGTTGTCATATTTGCCGTCGCTGACACCACGGGCGATCAGGTTGAAGGTGAACGGCTCCGCGTCATAGGTCGCGGCGACCCGGTAGACCCAGGACGCCGGCCCGCTCCCCGCATTCGTACCGGCGGAGTCGTTCGGGAAATCGATGCCGTTGTCGATCAGGTTTTCCAGATAGTGGGTAGCCATGGCACGGATCGAGAACCGGCCGGGCGCACCCGCGATCACGCTGTCGAGATTGAAGCGATAGGACGCCTCGATGTCGATGCCCCGCGCCTTCTGGTTCGCGAAGTTGAAGGGCTGCGTCAGGATGCGGTCGATGTCACCTGCGGGCGTGTAAGTGATGTTGTTGCAATATTGCTGGATATTCTGCTCGTAGCAGAGGTTGACCGTATTCTGGGCCGAGATGTTGCCGATCGCGTCGGAAATCTTGATCTCGTAATAGTCGACCGCCGCCGAGAAGCCGGGAAGGAAAGTCGGCGTGAATACTGCGCCCACGGTCCAGCTGTCCGCGACTTCAGGATCGAGATTGAGGTTGCCCGTGACGGTTTCGATGAAATCGTCGGCGGCATTCGTCGGCGGCACGGTCACTGAATTGGTTCGGGCCGTACCGGCGGCGAACAGTTCGTTGAGGTTGGGCGCACGGATGTCGCGCGAAATGTTGCCGCGGAAGCGAATGTCCGGGATCGGTTCGTAGGTGGCGCCGACCTTCCAGGTCTGGACGGTACCGGAGACGCTGTAGTCGGTGTAGCGCCCTGCCGCGCTTAGCTCGAACCCGCGGAACAGCGGTGCCGAGATTTCGAGGAAGCCTTCCTTGACGTTGTACTTACCGGCGTTGACCAAATAGTTGCCGGCCCACCAGCCAGACGTATATTGAGGCTCGACGAAGCCGTCGACCTGCTCCTTGCGCCACTCGCCGCCAAAGGCGACCGCCAGCGGCCCGCCCGACAGGGTCATTACATTGCCGCTGAAGGTCAGTGCTGCGACATCCTGCTTCAGCGTCTGGTCGCGATAGGGCTGATCCTGCGGCATGACATAGCCCAGCGCTTCGGGACTGGCGGCGTTATAGCCGATGCGGTTTATCGGGACGCAGCCATTGGTCGGCGCCGTCAGCGACGACCGGCAGACGATGGTTCCCGCCGCGACGCCCAGGGCGTTGCCCGACGGGGCAAACACCGCGTCGGAGGCGAGAGCAAGGCGCGACACGTTCCAGATGTTGATCAGCTGCTCGTGCGCTTTGACGATGCCCTTCTGGTAATAGAAGTCCCAGTTCCATGATCCCTCGCCGATATCGAACGCACCCTTCGCGCCTGCGACATAGCGATAGGCCTCGCGAACATTGGCGCTGCCCGACTTCGGAAAACCGACGTTGGTGGTACCAATGGTGATCGACGCCAGGTTGAGATTGGCCATCTGGGTGCGGACGGAATCCGGCAGGTACGCGTTGTCGGAACGGATGACGAGGCCTGTGCTGGGGACCTGGAGATAGAGGCTGGAGCCTTCGAAGCGGTTATAGGAGAACTGACCGAAGACCTCGATACCCGAACCGATTTCGTAGCTCGCGCGCGTGAACACACCGATCCGCTCTTCTTCGGGGATCAGAGAAACGCTGCTGGCATAGCCTTCCTGGGTCTGCTGCCAGTCCCCGCCGATCATCCAGGTGCCGCTGACCTGCCCGAAGGTGAGCTGGCCGGTCGTCGCCCGGCCGGTCGCCGGATCGATCGCGCCGAAATAGGTGCCACGCAGCGGCCCGGCGGTAATGAGACCGCCTGGCATGACGTGGCTGGGACCAAAGCCCGACCCGACAAGACGAAAAGGCTGGCCATTGGTCGCCGTGTAGGCGGGATTGTTGATCTGGAAATAGCCGCTGTCGTTCCATCTGCGGTCGACGGTATCTACGCCCTTTTGCCGCGCATATTCGACGTTGAAGAGAAGCTTGAGGCGATTGTCGGCCAGCGCGGCACCACCGGTAAGGGCGGCGCGATAGCTGGGGCCGTCGCCATATTGCGTGACGCCATATTCGGCCACGCCCTTGAGGCCCGTGAAGTCCTTGTTGAGGATGAAGTTCACCACGCCGCCGACGGCGTCGGAGCCGTAGGCCGCGGAAGCGCCGCCCGTGACGATTTCGACCCGCTGCACCAGTTCCTGCGGAAAGGTGTTGATGTCGACGAGGCCAGTGACGCTCGACGGCACCGAACGCTGGCCGTCCATAAGAACCAGCGTGCGGTTGGTACCCAGCGCGCGCAGGTTGAGCGCATTGATGCCGGCCTGGCCGTTGCTGAGCGAACCGATATTGGTCGCTGGCGAGGTACTGCCGGAGATCGAGGGCAAGGTGTTGACGAAGTCGGCGATATTGCCGGGGGCCTGCGCCTGAATGTCTTCGGTGCTGAGCACGCTGACGGGCGTGGGCGCTTGATAGCCGTCGCGTGCGATGCGCGATCCTGTAACTGTAATCGTGGCTTCCTCGGGAGCTTCGCTTTCTACGCTAGTGCCGACGGCGCTATCCTGCGCCTGCGCCGTGCCATGCCCCATACAGAGGCTGAGCAGGCCACTCGAAGCGAGCAGGGCGGAACGGAGATCGATCCAGGCGGAACGCGCATAGGTGCGACTGTGCATACGGGTTTGTTTCATCGGAGCCCCCTTTTTGAGCCGTTGCCCTCTCCGCTGATTTCGTCGCTGCTGCCTCTTGGGGATCATTGACGCCCCACAGCGTCCGATTCTGTAATGGACGATAGGTCTGGGAAAAATTTTCTACAATAGAAAATTTTTCAGATTTGGTGATTTCGCCAGAATGGCGCGATCACCCATGTCCGCCGTCTCCGTCACGGCCAATCGACAAGGCGGCGCAGCATGAACTCGCTGCCGCGCCAGTATAGGTCGGTAAGGTTGTCGAAGGTCAGGTAGATGTCGTGCACTTCATTGGGGTAGACGCGCATCTCCAGCTCGCTGCGTTTCTCCCGCTTGTTGAGCAGGTCAACCAGCATCATGGTCTGGCCCATGTCGACGTTGCGGTCGTCGTCGCCCGACGCGAGCAACACGGGCGACCGCCAGCCTTCGGCAAATGCGGCGGGCGAATAACGGAAGGAATCGCCCGCGAATTCGTGGACGCCCGCCATGTCGAAGCCGACCGAAAAGACGTCGGAATTGCGCGCGATCGCCTGTGCCGTCAGATAGCCGCCCCAGGAGAGGCCGTAGATCCCCAGCCGCTTCACGCCCAGATCCTTGCGCCCGAGCAAATAGCGCGCACCGCCCAGAACATCCTTATATTCGCTGGCACCGGAGGATCCCCATTCGGGCGGATTGCGGAAGGCATGGCCGCGCATGATGCTGCTGCGATACTCGATCGACAGGACCACGCATCCGCGCAGCGTGAAATATTGGTTGAGCTCGTACAGGTTCGAATAGATGTCGATATAATGATAGCCGAGCAGCATTTGCCGCCGGATGCCGCCGTGAACGAAAATGACGCCGCACCCATTGGATTTCTTCGGCACGAACAGCTGGCCGAATGCGATCTGGCCGTCGGTTCCCGTGAAGGAAACCGCCTGCGGTTTCGCCATCTGCCCGCCCGGATAGTGCGCCGGAGGTGCGACCCCGCCGACATCCGTGCGTCGACCGTCGGCTTCGCGCACTACGATATGCGGCGTGGCCGACCAGCCCCCCTCGACATAGGCAACGCCGCCATCGGCGAGCGCCGTGGGCGACCATTGACTGGCATCGGGGTCCGACGAAAGAGACACCGGCGCCCCACCTGCGAATGGAACCGCGCTGACTTGGCGACGATCGAGATCGCCGATATTATGTGCGTAGACGAGTTGCTTTCCGTCGAGCGAAACCGCGGCGCTTTCGATCTCTCCCTCGCCGGGTGTCAACAGCCGCGCCGCACCGCCGATCGCGGGCACGGCATAAAGATGGCGCCAGCCGTCGCGCTCCCAGATGAACGCGATCTCGTCACTGTCCGACCAGAAGAGCTGGGTCCACTCCAGCCCGGTCTTGCTCGCGTCTTGATCGAGCGGATAGAAATCCGAACCGACGCCTTTGTCGGCCTTCCACACTTCACGCACTTTCATGTCGCTGCCCTCGGCGACATGAATGGACCAGGGGAGAGGCACTTCCGCAGGCCCGGCATAGCCGTAGAAGCGATAGGGCATCTGGCTGGAAATGCGGCGAAAGGCGAGGCGGCTACCGTCGCGTGACCAGCTGGGGTCACGATCGGTCGCGCCCGGCGGACGCTGCGCCAGCCGAAGCGTCCGGGTGCGAAGATCGAGCGTCTCGATGCCGCCGAGCCGCTCATAAGCGATACGGCTGCCGTCGGGTGAGAATCGTATCTGGTCGACCGTACCGGAAAGAAGGAAGGCAGGCGTGCCGACACCAGGCTGCCCGGACGACGGCGCGATCGGCGCCGAAACCACGCCTCGCCCGGTGCGCCAGATCAGCAGCTTGCCGTCTGGCGAAAATTGCGGCGCATGGCCCTCCGTGCGAAAGACGGTCGTTCCGTCCTTCGTCTCCACGACGAATATCTCGCGCTTCGGCGGTTCGGGCAGCGAACGGGGATCGGGCACCTCGCCCTTAGAATTCGGCGCGCCACCGCGGATGAAAGCGACCAGGCCGCCATCCGCCGACACGGCCACCTGGGACATCTCCTGGCCGTCGTCTTCGGCATAGCGCACAAGAGCGCGGGCCTTTCCGCCGGGCGGCACGAAGAAGATCGACCTGGTCCGGCCTTCACGGGCCGGAAAGGCTATCGACCGCCCATCCGCCGACCGCGAAGGCTGATAGACGATCGGCGCGGCCAGCAAGGCTTCGAGTTCCTGCCGCTTCTTCGCCTGCGCGCCCGAAAGAGCTTCCTTCTGCGCGCCGGGCCGATAGGTCATCCGAGCGTCCGGCAGCCCGCTGACGCGGCGGGTAAAGCTGATCGTCCCGGAGTCTACCCATGCGGGGTCACTGTCCAACGCGAAGCTCGGCTCGGCATAGTCGGTCTCGCCGGTCGAAAAGTCGTGAACGGCAATGAAGCTCCAGCTGTAGCTGCTCGCCGATGGCCCCGCGCCAGTGGGATATCCGCCCCTTATGTTTTCGAACGCGACATAGCGGCCGTCCGGCGAAAAGATCGGAGCGCGCACGACGCCGCGCACACGCAGCTTGCGCGGCGCGGACCAGCTGCCGTTCGATAACTTGTCCGCGACCTCGAATCCCGATCCGTCCGCCAACGGCCAAATGGCGCGCTGGCCCAAGGGAGAGACCAGCGCGCCAACCGGCAGCGGCGCAGTCACAGTCTGCGCAGCTGCCGGCAAGGGACCCATGAAAAGGAGCAGGGCGAGAAACGCCGAACGCGTGCGTTTCAGCCGTCGATAGTCCGAACACGCGTTCCGGTCTTCGGGCCGCGCCGGGCGGCGATCGGATCGGACGATGCCGCCCCGGCCGATCACGGCTGTTGCCGCTGATAGCGGAGCACCTTGCCCGCCTTCGCCGTCGTCACTTTTCCGTCTTCGATCGCCAACACTCCGTTGACCCACACGAAGTCCATACCCGTCGAATATTGGGCCGGCTTCTCGAAGGTCGCATTGTCCTTCACCGTCGCGGGATCGAACAGCAGCATGTCCGCCGCCATGCCCACTGCGATGCGGCCACGATCGTAGAGCCCCAGCCGGTTGCACGCGGCCGAAGACATCCGGCGGATGGCGTCCTCCAGCGAAAGCACATTTTCCTCACGCACATATTTGGCGAGGATGCGGGGGAAGGCGCCATAGGCACGGGGGTGGACTGACTCGCCGTCCTTTTCAGGTGAGACCGGGCGGGAGTCAGTGTCGACCGATACGAAGGGCGCCTGCAGCGCGAGGCGCTTCTGCCCTTCATCCTGACTCGCGGGCGCCACCGACACGCCCCCGGCGGCGATCGTGTCGAACACGAACATCCAGGCGTCCTTGCCGCGTTTGGCCGCTGCCTGCGCCACGCTCAGGCCGACCAGATCGGCACCGGCGTCGCCGTTGGTGATGAGGACATTGCCCCAGTCCTGCCCGACATGGTCGAACCAGTTTTCCCATGACGTGACGTCGGTCTCGACGGTCTTGCGCAGTTCCGCACGGACGGCGGGATCTTCCAGCCTCTTGTAGAAAGCCTCCGATCCCTGCGCGAAATTCGACGGGGGCACGAAGGATCGCAGTCCGATGCCGTTGCGGACATAGGGATAGATATCCGCCGTGACATCCATGCCGCCTGCGCGCGCCGCGGCGATGTGGGCGATCGCTTCGGGCATGAGCGGCCAGTTGCGGACGCCGGCCGCCTTCAGGTGATAGATGTGGACGGGTATGTTCGCGCCTCTGCCGATCGCCAGCGCTTCATCGATCGCTTCGATCAGATGATTGCTCTCATTACGCATGTGCGAGGTGTAGATGCCCCCATAGGGCGTCACCATTTTCGCCAGCTCGATCAGTTCCGCCGTGTCCTGATAGTTGCCGGGCGGGTAGATGAGGGCGGTCGTCAGGCCGGCTGCACCGTCCTTCATCGCCTCCCCGACCAGCTTCTTCATCTCGGCCATTTCTTCGGCGGTGGGCTTGCGATCTTCATCGCCCATCACGGCGCGACGCACCTGTGCCGCCCCGACGAGGTGGATGACGTTCACGGGAACGCCGACCGCTTCCATTATCTGGAAATATTCCGCGTAGCTGCGCCATTTATAGGGCTTCCCGCCGATCATCACAGGCTCGGCCTGGGTGCGCTCGCTCTGCGGCGCCATCGACCCGCCCTCCCCGCTCAGATGGGTCGTAATGCCCTGAGTCAGCTTCGACGCGGCCGATGCGGGATCGGTCATGTACGTCGATGAATCCTGCGCCATGAAGTCGACGAAACCCGGCGACAGGACCCTGCCCTTCGCATCGATCACCTGACGCGCCTGCTTGGTGTCGGGCGTGACCACCCCGATCCAGGCTATCTTGCCGCCCGACACCGCGACCGCGCCCCGATACCAGGGGCTCCCTGTGCCATCGACAATTCGCGCGTTGATGATGAGATAGTCCCAGATGGGCTTTTTCTGCGCCATTGCCGCCTGCGGCAGCACCGCATGAAGCACCATGACCATGAGGAGAACGGCCCGAGCCAGTATCCGTATCATCGCTACCCCCTTCGAATCTTTCTCAAGAGTAAGAAATTTTCAGTATCGGTGTCAATTTTCAATTTTGGTGAATCTTATGCCGCTATTATCTTAATCGGAGGCGAGCTATGGAATGGGGCAGTTGCCACGCAAGGGCCATGTCCATACGTTGCACCTATGTATCGATTTATCGCTGCGCGACGTTGGCGCAGTCTGGAATAGGAGGGCGCGATGCCCCGGAATATTGCGATTGAAAAAGCTTCGGTCGATTGGGTTGGGAAGGATAGGTCGATGGATGCAGTCGATTTGGGCGGAAGTAGCAATAATCCCGGCATGGTCTTGCGTCAGATCCGCCTCGAAAATGAGTGGACGCTCGCCGACGTCAGCAAGAAAGTCGGCCTGCCCGTCTCGACGCTTTCAAAAGTCGAAACCGGAAAGATGTCGCTGAGCTACGACAAGCTCCTGCGCATATCCCGCGGTTTGAACGTTGATATATCTAGACTTTTCATGGGGGAAACGCCAAGCCAGGCATCGGCCTTCACTGGACGTCGCAGCATTTCGCGCGTGAACGAAGGCCCCCGGATACGCACGTCGACCTATACTTATGTTTATCCTGCCGCGGAATTGCTGCGTAAGTCGCTCAACCCAATGGTCATCGACGTTCAGGTGCGTTCCATTGAAGAGTTCGGTGAACTGATGCGTCACCCGGGCGAGGAATTCGCACTCGTGCTGGAGGGCGCGTGCGACTTTTACTGCGACCTCTACGCGCCAAGCCGGCTGAATACGGGCGACTCGATCTACTTCGACGGCGCCATGGGGCATGGATATGTCGCGGTCGGGGCGGGCCCGTGCCGCATCCTTTCCATATGTTCCGCCCGTGACGAAGACCTGAAATCCGCGCTTATCCCCATAGAACAGGAGCAAGAGGAGGTCGCGGAATAGAAATTTCGCATAACTTTTCTAATATTGAAAAATTTGCCGGACCGTGCCACATCGAGCGTAAGGCAAGAGTGGGTGGAACGGAATGACAGAGCGGTCGGTGCTGGCCATGGATTGGCGCAGCAAGGGGTTACCGACGGGATTGTGGCCGGTTACGCGTGACGAGATAGCGGCGATGAACTGGAAGCTGACGCGCGAGGACCTGACGCTTCCGGTCGCCGTGCTGAAGCAGACCGCCCTCACGCATAACAGCGACTGGATGCGCCGCTTCATCGCGACGGCCGGCGTGCAGATCGCGCCCCATGGCAAGACGACGATGAGCCGTGAGCTCTTCGCGCTTCAGATGGCCGATGGCGCCTGGGGGATGACGGCGGCGACGGTCGGCCATGTGCGTATCTATCGCGAATTCGGCCTGGACCGGATCCTGCTCGCGAACCAGCTCGTCGGTCGCCAGGGCATCCGCTACATCGTCGCGGAACTGAACCGCGATCCGAAGTTCGACTTCTATTGCCTGATCGACTCATTCGAAAGCCTCGCCCTGCTCGAGGCCGGCCTTGTCGAGAACGGCCTGACCCGTCCCATGAATGTCCTTGTCGAACTCGGCTATGCCGGCGGGCGCGCTGGCGTACGCGACGACGAGCAGGCGATCGCACTTGCGCGCAAGGTTGCCGCCTCCCCCATGTTCTCGCTCCGGGGAATCGAAGCGTTCGAGGGTATAGTGCAGGGAAGTACCGGCGACGAAGCCAAGGTCGTGAGCCTTCTCGACCGCGTCCAGCATCTCGGCAACGTCGTGCATTCGGAAGGGCTGTTCAGCGGCAAGCCGATCCTCTCCGCTGGAGGATCGTCCTTCTTCGACCTGGTGGCGGCCAAGCTCGGCGATGGTGACGACGCCTCGTCATTCGAAGTCATTTTACGCAGCGGCTGCTATCTCGTGCATGACAGTCATTTCTATCAGCACATGATCGATCGCCTGACGGATCGCTCGCCCCTCGCCGCCGGCCTTGGCGAAGGATTGAAACCCGCGCTTGAACTCTGGGCCTATGTGCATTCCCGCCCGGAACCTACGCGATTGATCGTGGGACTTGGAAA
The DNA here is from genome assembly GCF_037154135.1 of Sphingobium aquiterrae. Taxonomy (NCBI): domain Bacteria; kingdom Pseudomonadati; phylum Pseudomonadota; class Alphaproteobacteria; order Sphingomonadales; family Sphingobiaceae; genus Sphingobium; species Sphingobium aquiterrae. The sequence goes on along the minus strand of NZ_JBANFL010000018.1, from coordinate 68,482 downwards.
ACGCGACACGTCCGATGATGTCGCGGCGCCAAATCTTCTCGGCTGGTGCCGTCCCGGAAGCGACGTCGTCCTGCCCCTGACGGACCACCGCACCGTGCGCCTCGACGACCAGCACGCCTATCTCGACATTCCGGCGGACTCTCCGCTGCAGCCGGGAGACATGGTGATCTTCGGTGTCTCTCATCCCTGCACGACATTCGACAAATGGCGGACGATGTTCGTCGTCGACGACGCGTTGAGAGTCGTCGACATTGTCGAGACAAATTTCTGATAAAGAAATAACTTTCTATTTTGACATAGTATGAAAATTCTGGAGAATGCCTCCTGAATCATGGGAGGCATTACAATGCGGGCATTTTCTGGATTGCGAAGCTGTGCATTGGACCGTCGCCTGGCCTCTCCGTCATGGTTGGCCCTCACCGGCATGGCATTGGTCCTTTCGGCGACACAGGTCCACGCCCAGCAATATGATGTCCTGATCCGCGGCGGCACGCTCTACGACGGCAGCGACAGCCCGGGGCGGACAGCCGACATCGCGATAAAGGGCGAGCGGATCGCGGCCGTGGGTGACATTCCAACTGGCGCGACAGCGACACTGGTCGTGAACGCGAAGGGGAAAATCGTCTCGCCCGGCTTCGTTGACCCGCATTCGCACGCGGCGGATGGCCTGCAAACGCCGGAACTCGCTCCCGCACTTCCCCAAATCTACCAGGGCGTCACGACCCTCTTCACCAATCCCGACGGCGGTGGCCCCGGCGACCTCACGGACCAGATCGCCAGGACGCGCGCACTGGTTCCCGGCGTCAACATCGCGCCGATGATCGGCCATAACGGCGTCCGCAAGGCGGTGATGGGCGAAGGCGACCGCAAGCCGACGGCAAGCGAGCAGCAGCAGATGGAGACGTTGGTCGCGAAGGCGATGGACGCCGGCGCCTTCGGCTTTTCCACGGGTCTTCAATATATTCCGGGGAAGTTCTCAGAAACCGGGGAAGTCATCGGCCTTGCGAAGGTCGCCGCACGCTATCCCAACAGTTTCTACATCAGCCACATGCGTGACGAAAGCGCAGGGGTCCTTCAGTCGCTCACCGAATTGACCGAAATCTCACGGCAGACGAAGCTCACGTCGGTCGCAACCCATTTGAAGCCGTTGGGCAAGGTCGTCTGGGGCCGCTCGACCGATATGATCGCGCTGATCGAGAAAGCCCGCGCGGAAGGGCTGCCGGTATGGGCCGATCAATATCCCTATGACGCCAATGGCGGCGGCATTCAGTCGATGTTCGTTCCCGGCTGGGCGCAGGCCGGCGGTTCGGAGGCGCTGATCAAGCGGCTGGCTGACCCCGCACAGCGCGCGCGCATCCGCACGGCGATGATCCAGAGCATCGAGGAATTCGGCGGCGCCGACCGCGTCCAGATCCGCAGCTACAAGGCGGATCCGTCGCTCAACGGAAAACGGCTGGCCGCCATCGCGCAGGCGAACGGGTTGGAGTCCGTCGACATGGCGATCGCCATGATCGAAAAGGGCGGCGCCTCGACAGTAATCTTCAGCCTCGACCCCAATGACGTCGAAGCGATCATGAAACAGCCCTGGACCATGACCGGAAGCGACGGCGCGCTGGTGCCGTTCGGCGGCAGTGCGGAGCATCCCCGCGCTTACGGCACCTATCCGCGCAAGATCAGAAACTACGTCCTCGACAAGCCGGTCATCACCATGCAGCAGGCGATCCACGCCGGCACCGGTCTTCCCGCGCAGGTGCTGAAGCTTGCCGATCGCGGCTTTCTGCGCACCGGCTACTTCGCCGACGTCATCGTGTTCGATCCCGCGAAGATTCGCGACCTCGCGACCTATGAGCAGCCGCACGCCTATTCGGTCGGAATGGAATATGTCTTCGTGAACGGTCAGCCGGCACTAGCCGATGGAAAGGCCACGCCGAAGCGCCACGGCCGAGTGCTGACCCGCAGCAACTGATCGCGCGCCGAACCATCGAGCCCGCTCTCCGGGCACAATCCCACTCATCCCAACTCACGAGCGATCATGCCGGATAGTACGACCGAATTTCTGATAGTGGGCGCCGGCATAGCGGGCACGTCGCTCGCCTATGCGCTTACGCGCGCGGGCGTATCCAACATCATCGTGGTCGATGGCGAAGCGTCGGGCAGCTATCACGCCAGCGGACGCTCCGCCGCGATGTATATGGCGGGCTACGGCAACGCGCCCGTCCGGGCACTTACGCGGCAAAGTTTCGGCTTTCTTGACACGCCACCACCGGATTTCGCCGACGGCCCCTTGCTCCGTCGGCGGGGCCATCTCACGATCGCAGGGGAAGCCGACACGTCCTTGCTGCGCGAGATGGCCAGGAATGCGAATGCCGACATTCTCGATGCGGACGCCGCTCGCGCCATCGTCTCTCCCCTACGTCCGGACGCCACGGCTGCGGCCTTTTTCGACCCGGACGCGAGCGACATCGACACCGATCTGCTGCACCAATCCTATATCCGGCACGCACGCAGGGCTGGCGCCCGCTTCCTGACCGATACCCCGTTTCATGGCGCGCAACGGGCGGCAGGAGGATGGACGGCGCGGGTCGGCGCTCAGGAAATTCGCGCCCGGACGATCATCTGTGCTGCCGGCGCCTGGGCGGACCAGGTGGCCCAGTCCTGCGGGGTTGCCGCTGTGGGACTGGTGCCGATGCGCCGCACGGCACTGCTTGTCGCGCCGCCCGAGGAATGGGAAATCGAGAGTTGGCCGATGGTCATGACAGCGGCGGAATCGCTCTATTTCAAGCCTGACGCCGGCAAGCTGCTGGTCTCTCCGGCCGACGAGACCCCTGACGCACCCAGCGATGTTCAGCCCGACGAGTGGGACGTGGCCGTCGCGGCGCATCGGCTCCGGGAACTGCTAGACATCGACGTGCGGCGGATCGACGCCCAGTGGGCTGGCCTGCGCACCTTCGCACCGGATCGGACGCCGGTGGTCGGTTTCGACGCCGACAGCCCGGATTTCTTCTGGTTCGCCGGACAGGGCGGCTATGGCTTCCAGCTCGCTCCGGCGCTCGCTGCGGCCGGCGCGGCGATGCTCGCCGGGCAGCCTCCGGAGGGCGACGCCGATATCGACTGGCGATTGCTCGCCGCGAACCGCTTCTGCGGCGCCACGCAGGCATGAGCCGCACGACCTTCTCCTCACACGCATCGAAAGGATCATGGATGCTTCGTCAGCTGATCTACCCCGGCTTCGCTGCCGCAGGCCTCCTCATCGCCGGCGAGGCCATGGCGCAGACCGCCACTCCCGCCTTCGACGTGATCATCAAGGGCGGGAGCATAGTCGACGGGTCCGGGGGAACGCCCTATAGCGCGGATATCGGCGTTGTCGGTGGCCATATCGCACAGATCGGAACGCTCGATCCGTCGAGTGGAAAGACGGTCATCAACGCGACCGGACAGTTGGTGTCACCCGGCTTCATCAACATTCACAGCCATGCGCAGACGAACGCCGTCGCCACAGCCGCCAGCGCGCTGCTGCAGGGTGTGACCACGGAACTCGTCAATTCCGACGGCGGCATGACCGGCCCGGCCGACGATGTCACCGCAGGCCTGCAAATGTTCTCCAATGACGGCTTGGCCGTGAACGTCGCGCCCTTTGTGGGCTTCAACGCCGTATGGGCCTCCGTCGTCGGCGCCGAGGACCGCCGCCCGACGTCCGAAGAAATCGGCCGCATGCAGACCATCGTCTCGTCGGGAATGAAGGCCGGCGCATGGGGCGTTTCGTCGGGCCTCGACTACAAGCCCGGCTATTACGCCAAGACCAGCGAAGTCATCGACATCGTCAAGCCGTCCGCACCCTATCGCGCGATCTTCACCAACCATGACAGGTTCGCGCCGCCTAACTTCAGCTCGCTGGAAGGGATCGCCGAGACCCTGGAGGTCGGACAGAAGGCGGGCCTTATTCCCGTCGTCACCCATATGAAGCTGTGGGCAAAGGAGCAGGGCCGCGCAGGCGAAGCCATCGACATGCTTCGGCGCTCGACGGCGTCAGGCCACTATGCGGTCGGCGACGTCTATCCCTATGTCTTCGCGCAGTCGGGGCCGGCAGGTCTGCTGCTGCCCGGCTGGTCGGTCGACGGGGGCCGGGAAAAGATGCTAGAGCGGTTCAAGGATCCCGCGATGCGCGCGCGCATCGCGAAGGAGACCGAGGAACAGCTGGTGGCGCGCGTCGGCGGTCCCGAGGGACTCTATCTGACTCAGGAAAAGCGTTATCTGCCCGCAGCCATGCAGGAAATGAACGCCCCTGCGGGCGAGACGATCATCCGCCTTCTGGAAAAGGGTGACGTCCGCACGCTCTTCACCTTCGGCAGCGAGGACGACGTCAACGCCTTCTATCGCTACCCCGACACCGTGATGGCATGCGATTGCGGCGCGACCACGACCACGCGCACCCATCCGCGCAACTATGGCGCCTTCGCGCGCTTCCTGGGCGAATATACCCGCAACCGGAAGCTCTTCCCGTGGCAGGAGGCCATCCGCCGCATGACGGCCCTCCCCGCCTCGACCATCGGCATGGTCGATCGCGGCCTGCTCGCGCCGGGCATGGTCGCCGACATCGTCGTCTTCGATCCCGACACCATCACCGACCGGTCCACGATCGAAAAGCCTTCGCTGCTCGCGACCGGCATTTCGACGGTACTGGTCAGCGGCACATTGGCGGTGAGCGATGGCCGCGTGACCGGCGAACAGGGGGGCCGGGCTCTCCTGCGCGGTCAGGACATGCCCTCTCGCCCGATGGCCGTCGGAAAGGCGGGACGCTGGTCGCTGGGCGCCATCTCGCTGAATTCGGGCGGACGCGAAGGCGCGATAAAAGTCGATGCCGACCTTCGTCAGAATGCCGGCAATGCGGGGGCTGACGGGAAGCTCTCCATAACCGGCAGCGGATGGTCAATCACCGCCAACAGCTTCGGCCCTGTCCAGAGCGCGGACGGATGGGTCAGTTTCTCGGCATGGGGCGTGGCCAGCAACGGCAGGGCGATGCCGCTCATCATTACATTGGATCGCAAGATGGCCGGTATCGCCAAGAACAAGGTTGCGGTCACGATCCGATCGGATGAGGCAAGCTGGACCACGACCGTTCCTACGCGCCAGATTCGAGGATTTTGAGCGCACGCGACAGGCTGTTTCGAGCGCACCACGTCTGTGGGCAACGGAATTCACTACCGTGGGCAGGAACGACCTACGTAAGTCCCGTCATGACTGACATGACATCAGTCTTGAACTGACCATTTGGGCGCCATGAGCTGGAATTGCTCTGCGAATTGTAGCTCAAAGCGGTAATGCATCGCCGGGAGCACTACGCTAATTCCGCATTATACCGTCGATTACCGCCGGGCCTACGCTTTTTTGGAAATGGTGCCCCAAGCAGGACGAAAGCGACGAATATGAAGCGCCGCTTCTACTACGCTAGAACTGCCGAATATCGCTGGGAATAGCAGGTCACCGCCTTCGCGCGGCCTGTGACGCCATGCACGGACCTAGTCTGCGAATCCGCCCGCTTCAAAGCAGCGCTCCGGCAGGAGACGTGGCACCTTTTTACCCATGTGACCGCAAATGATTTGACGGAACCTTATGGGACCGCAGATGCGCACGTACGGAGCAGCGCGCTAATAATTCGCGCAATCCGCGCCCAATATGCTGCTTCTCTGGCCGCTACCGTTGCGATACCCAAATTACAGCGAGAGAAGCGGTCCCGACGGCTGAACGTCGTTGCACGAGCCGCGCGAATTTCCGGGCAGGATCAAAGACTTCGCTGGGCGCGCTGGCGCCGTTGCTGATACATATAATGGGGGCTAACGGTATGAAAAATTTCAGAGGGTTTCTCGGTGCGGGCGTTGCCTCGCTGTGCATTCTTCCGGCCGCTGCGGGCGCGCAGGAGGCTGCGGGGACGGCCGAGGGGGGCAACGAGATCATAGTCACAGCCCAGCGCCGCGAGGCCCGACTGCTCGACGTGCCCATTGCAGTGGCCGCCATTTCGGCCAATACGTTGCAGAAGTCAGGTTTCACCAATGCGCAGGACATCCAGTATCTAACGCCCAGCCTGCAGGTGAACCGCGCCGGTTCGGAAGTCTTCCAGGTACGTGGCGTCGGCACGCCGATCACCGGTTATTATCTGGAGCAATCAGTCGGTGTCGTCGTCGACGGCGTGCCCATCGCGTTGCCGAGCGACATCGGTCTTGGCGCCTTGCCCGACGTGGCGCAGATCGAGGTGCTGCGTGGGCCACAAGGGACGCTGTTCGGCAAGAATGCGTCCGCTGGCCTCGTCAATATCACCACCCGGCAACCAACCTTCGACGCTGTCTCCACCGACGGGCGCATCTCCTATGGTTCGCGGAGCGACATGCGGGTGGCCACGAACCTCAACATGCCGCTGGGCGAGACGGTCGCGGCGCTCGTTTCGGGCGCGTACCAGCACCAGGACGGGTTCATCGACAATCTCTACACCGGCAAGCGCCTAGGCGACTACACCGACCGCGCCGTGCGCGCCAAGCTGCTGTGGAAGCCCAGCGCGACCTTCGAGGCACGCCTGAGCGGCGACTACCAAGAGCGCAGCGGCAGCGATCCGGCCTATGTCTACACCTTCCGCAGCTATGGTCCCAGCGCCCCGGCCAACGGCTACGGATCGGGTGCCGACCCGTACAACATCACCCCCGGCGCGGACAACACGACCGTCGCGCAGGATTCAGACACGTACTTCTCGTCGCGTCGCGGCGGCGGCGCACTGACGCTCACCTACAAGCCGGGCGACTTCACCATCACGTCCATCACCGCCTATCGCAAGGTGAAGACAAGATACCAGACCGATAATGACGGCGGCCCGTTGGAGGTCAGCCTCAGCCCGAACTGGTCGAACGCACACCAGTTTAGCCAGGAACTGCGCGTCGAGGCGCCGAAGAACGATGTGATCGACGTCCAGGGGGGCGTGTTCTACTACCATCGCAAGGGCGAGCAGTTCTTCCAGACTCACGGCACGTTCTACCGCACCCTGCCTGCAGGCACAGAGTATTACTCCTACTCGGGCGGCCTCCAGCACGACCAGGCTATGAACGAGAACTACGCCGTGTTCGGCGATGCGACCTGGCACATCCTGCCGGGCCTCAACCTGGAGGCGGGCGGTCGCTATACGCATGATACCGTCTCGGCGGACTACTCGGTAGCCCCGATTGCGGGTTATACTGTGCTGGGCGCCGCAATCCCGGCGAACGGCTATCACGACCGCTACGGCAACGACGACTTCTCGTATCGCGGCTCGCTGCAGTACAAGCTCACGCCGGACCTCATGACGTACATAAGCTATGCGCGCGGATATAAAGGGCCAGGCTTCGCGGGCACCAATGCCGCGCTGGTGCGCATCAAGCCAGAGATCGTGAAGTCGGTCGAAGGCGGGATCAAGGCGAGTCTGTTCGACCGCATGCTGACCACCAACCTCTCGGTGTTCTACTCGAAGTTCCTCAACTTCCAGACCCAGGCGCTCGACCCGGTCACCAAGATCGTGTCGCTGACCAACGCGGGCGCGCAACGCACACAGGGTGTGGAACTGGAAGTCACCGCGCGCCCGATCGAGGGGCTGAATCTTTCGGGCAACCTGTCCTACACCGATGCCAAGTTCACCGACTATCGCGCCGCCTGCTATGTCGGCCAGACGGCGGCTCAGGGTTGCGTGCCCGCCTCGGGCGGTTCGGCAGCCTACTACCAGGCGGACGGGGTTTCACTGCCCCTGACTGGCAAGTGGAGCTACACGCTGGCGGGCGGCTACAACCGTCCGGTCGGCGGCGGCAAGATGATCGAGGTAAACGCCAACCTCTTCTACAAGAGTTCGGCCCTGTCCTCGCTCGATCCTGGCACGCTTATTCCTGCCTACACCATCGTCAATGGCAACATCGGCTTCGGCGCGGAGGACGGCACCTGGAAGCTCAGCCTGTTCGCCCGCAACCTGTTCGACAAATATTTCGTCGCCAAAATCACCCATGCTTTCACCGACGGCTATCTGAACACCCCCACCGCCGAGGCGCGGCGCACGATCGGCGTGCAGTTCTCCTGGGCGGTGCATTGACATGACGGCGGCATGGGGTCGGCGCATTGTCTCTCTGTGCCGTACCCCTGATTTTTCCGACGAGGAGGCTCCGCCCCGGCGGCGAGAGGACGGCATAATGAGCGATGCCGCTGCCGTTCCCCGCCCCGGCGGCATCGCTTCGGCTTTCATCCATCCCGTCAATCAAATACCGCCGCTGCGACGGCTGGCCGTGCTCGCCTTCCAGCACGTGCTGGTGATGTACGCAGGCGCGATCACGGTGCCGCTGATCATCGGGCGCGCGCTCAATCTCGATGCCCAGGCGATGACGCTGCTAGTTAATGCCGACCTCGTTTCCTGCGGCATCGCCACCCTCGTCCAGACGCTGGGGCTTGGCCGCGTGGTGGGCATCCGCCTGCCGATCATGATGGGAGTCACTTTCGCCTCGGTCAGCCCGATGCTGGCGCTGATCGCCAGCGGCAACGCGATGGGGCAGGCGCCGGCGATCACGCTATCGACGATCTACGGATCGGTGATCGTCGCCGGACTGTTCGGGCTGCTGGCCGCGCCCGTGGTCGGACGCATGGCACGGCTGTTCCCCTCGGTGGTGACCGGGACCGTGATCCTGATGATGGGTCTCTCGCTAATGCGCGTGGGGGTCGATTGGGCCGCAGGCGGGCAGTCGAACGATCCCGGCTACGGCATGCCCGGCAACCTGCTGCTGGCGCTGACCACGCTGGTCGTCGTGCTGCTGCTGATGCGCTTCGGCAAGGGCTTGGTGCGCAGCGGCGCAGTGCTGCTGGGGGCGGTGATCGGCACGGTGATCGCGATGATCTTCGGCCAGACCGACTTTTCCGACGTCGCGCAATCCCACTGGTTCGCCGTCGTCCAGCCGTTCCAGTTCGGCATGCCGCGTTTCGATCTGTCCATGTCGCTGGCAATGTGTCTGGTGATGACGACCGTACTGGTCGAATCGTTCGGCATGTTCCTGGCTGCGGGCGAACTTGTCGATTGCCCCGCCGACCGCCCCGCGCTGGTGCGCGGCCTGCGCGCCGATGCGTTGGGCACGCTAATCGGCGGCGTGTTCAACACCTTTCCCTATACCTCCTACGCCCAGAACATCGGCCTCCTGAGCGTCACCGGTATCCGTTCGCGCTTCGTGTGCGCGGCGGGCGGGGTGATCCTGCTCGCCTTCGGACTGTGTCCCAAGCTGGCGGCAGTGGTCGCCGCCGTACCGGTCTCGGTGCTGGGCGGTGCGGGGCTGATCATGTTCGGGATGATTGCGGCATCGGGCGTGCGCATACTCGGCTCGGTCGAGATAACCTCCGCGCGGCTGCTGACGATCGCGGTGTCGATCGCGGTCGGGCTGATCCCGGTGCTTTCGGAGCGCTTCTTCCAGCACGTCCCCGCCGCCCTCGCGCCGATCACCCATTCGGGCATCGTGCTGACGACGATCTCGGCGGTACTGCTCAACCTCTTCTTCGGCAAGGATGCTTCTGACGCCGAACACGTAATTCCCTGAACGCAGAGACCACGCGATGAAAGTTGCCTCCATCCTTTTCGCCACGCTGCTGCTCTCGACGGTCGCAACGCCTGCCCCAGCCGCAACCAAGCCTGCCACACCCAAGCAGTTGGTGATCGTCGACAACGACTTCGGTGTACCCGTAAGCGGCATCCAGGCGGTCCCCGCGATCACGGATCCCTCGGTCGAGGTGCTGGGCATCACGACGCTGTTCGGCGACAGCTACGTCCCCGACGACACCACCCACCTGCTGCGCTTCCTTGAGATCATCGGCCGCGCCGACATTCCCGTTCACGCCGGGGCCGACCGCCCGCTGGTGCGCAGCAAGTCCGAACTCCTCGCGTGGGAGCGGCTGCACGGCATCTTCCCGTGGAAGGGCGCGTGGAACGAGCCGCAGCCCGGCCATGCCGCCGTCGGGCCGAACGACATCCAGCCGATGGTCGCGGGCGAGACCAAGCTCAAGGCCGCGCCCGGCCATGCCGTCGCGTTCCTGATTGATCAGGTCCGCAAACATCCAGGGCAGGTGTCGATCGTCGCCGCCGGGCCTCTCACCAATCTCGCGCTGGCGCAGCGCCTCGATCCCACGTTCGCTGCCAACGTGAAGCGGCTGGTGATCATGGGCGGGCTGGTCGACAACAACCTCAAGCAGGTGACCGACGACGCCAATTTCTACAACGACTTTAACTTCAAGGCCGACCCGGAAGCGGCGGACATCGTGATGACCTCGGACTTCCCTAGCATCACCATCGTCGGCAACGTCACCAACAAGACCCGCCTGACGCCCGAACTGCTCGCCCGGATCACGGCGGTGAAGACGCCTCTGTCCGACTATTACGCGAAGTATTCGCTCAAGGGCCTGCCCCTGTGGGACGAACTGGCGGCGGCGATCTTCGTCGACCCGACGTTAATCACCCGCTCGACCAAGGCTTACATGCGCGTCGATACCGACCACGGCATGAACTATGGCACCGCCCACGTCTGGCCCGAGGCGACCCGCCCCCATCAGGGCGAGCATCTGGTCGAGATCGTCGAGGATATCGATCCAGTTCGATTCAAGGACATGATGATCAATGCTCTCCAATCGCGGTGATGAAGAGATGATATGCTCATCTCCTTCGGCCAGTGTCGCTAACAAATTAGGCGCACCTTGCCGGCCGGGATTTGGGTGCATCCACAGCCAATTCCAAGCCGCTGGTACGCCGCCTGTTGTCGATGCCTACTGCGCTGACCTGAATGGAAAACTGTTTTGGAAGGGGCATGCGCTGTCGTCAGTCGATCCCTACTTGCCGATTCCAGGCTATTCGGTGGCCAATCTCAATATCAGCGTTTGCACTGACAACAGCACGTGGCGTGTGGGAATTTTCGCTCGGAATGTCTTCGACAAATACCGCATCGCAAAGATCGACAGAATTTTCGACGGCTATTTGAACACTCCGGCAACGGACGCAAGACGCAGCGATGGCGGGCATCTGAGCTTCTGGTTCCGGTAAAGATTTCGAATCTTTCATGGGGTGGTGTCGCAGAAGGATGCCCCCCTCCTCACTTTGGATTGGGATATTTCATGCGCGCCATTCTCTGTGTCCTGGACTCGCTGGGTGTAGGAGAAGCTCCGGATGCCGCCTCGTTTGGCGACACTGGTGCCAACACTTTCGGGCACATTGTTCGCGCCTGCTCTTCGGGGCAGGGCGACCGAGAGGGGTTCCGTGAAGGACCGATCATGATCCCCAATCTGATCGAATTGGGTCTTGGCCTTGCGGCTGAAGCGGCTGGAGGTCCATTGCCTCTACAACGACCCAAAAAAGCTACGGGACTTTTCGGATTTGCCGCGGAGCTGAGCCGCGGCAAGGATACCCCGAGCGGCCACTGGGAAATGCTCGGCCTTCCAGTGGAATTCGATTGGGGCTTCTTTCCTAAGACTGTGCCAGCGATGCCAAATGATTTCACCGATGCCCTAATCATGGAAGCAGACCTTCCTGGCATTCTCGGCAATTGCCATGCGTCGGGCACGGAGATTGTCGCCGAACTGGGCGAAACGCACGTGCGCTCTGGCTGTCCGATCGTATACACCTCTGCTGACTCCGTGGTGCAGATCGCCGCTCATGAAGAGCATTTCGGGTTGGAGCGTCTCTACGAGGTGTGCGGAATAGCTCGCTCGATTGCCGACCGATGGAACATCGGGAGGGTGATCGCTCGCCCCTTCATCGGAAGCAGCGCACAGGGCTTCCAACGCACAATAAATCGCCGGGATCTCGTCACACCCCCACACGGTCCGACGCTATTGGACATGGCACAGGCCGCCGGTCACGAAACGATCTCGATCGGCAAGGTGGGTGATATCTTCGGCCATCGCGGGATTAGCACATCTCTCAAGGCGGGAAGGAACGCCTCCGTTCTGGACGTCCTAATGAAGGAAATGCAGCGCGCGCCCGACGGCGCCTTGATTATCGCCAACTTCAACGACTTCGACACCCTATTTGGACATCGTCGGGACGTCCCAGGATACGCTCGCGCCCTGGAGCGATTCGATCAAGATTTGCCTACCCTCTTGGCTTGTATGAGAGACGACGACATTCTGATTCTTTCGGCGGACCATGGCTGCGACCCCACATACCCCGGAAGCGATCACACCCGAGAGTTTGTGCCGATCATAGCAACCGGGCCAAAAATCAAGCCTGGAGATATCGGCCAGCGTGAAACCTTCGCCGACATAGGCCAATCCCTAGCCTCCCATCTCGGGCTCTCTCCCCTCTCGGTTGGAGTCAACTTCCTCCCCAAGGGAGATCACGGAGAGCTGTGACCTTTCTTCAGGCAGCGCAATCATGACATCTCCTTCTTCTAATATCGACAGGATCATTGGCGCAGCGCTCGCGTGGGCGGTCTTTATCTCCGGCCTCAGCTATTCCGTCTATAGGGCTTGGACGTCTTCGCGACGCGCCGAACGAGGCATGGCGTGAACGAACATGTCCACGCCATGAAGAATAATTCCGCCAAGGGTCGAACTGAAGGTCATGAGGCTACTGGATTGTCTCGCATACTCGATGACAGGCATCGCATCGAACTGGACGAACAGGAGAACCTAGCCGGCGATGATCAACATGCCTTAAGGCACGCGGCGATCGCGCCGGCCGCCCTCTGCACGATCGTCGGAATAGACGGCAGCTTCTCCCGCCGTTGTGGCGCCCAACTTGCCATCGGCCAAGACGGCGGGATTGTCGGCAGCCTCGCCGACAGTTGCCTCGAGGCCGAACTCGCTAACCAAGCCAGCATCGCCTGGTCTGAAGGAAAAGCTCGGTTGCTGCGTTATGGGAGGGGCTCGCCATACATCGATATTCGCTTGCCCTGCGGCGGCGGACTGGATGTCCTCATCGATCCTTTTCCCGACCAACGATCCTTGCAGGAGGCTGTGGACCGGATCGACGCTCGGGCCGTCACGGGTATCAAACTTGCGCTTCCCGAACATGCGTCGCCGGGATTATTGACCACACGATGTTATTTACCGCCGCTGCGCATCGCCATATTGGGAGCGGGTCCGGAATGCTGGGCACTTAAAAAGCTCGCGGCCGCCTTCGGTATCGATGCGATCGTGCTTGGCCCGGAAACCGGCCTTGCACTCGGAAGGGAACCTACCTCTCTCCGCGTCGATCGTTGGACGGCTCTCGTGATGCTATTCCATGACCACGATTGGGAAGATGCTTTGCTGAAGTGGGCGCTGCAGACGCCCGCATTCTTCATCGGAGCGCAGGGAGGAGCAGGCGTGCGTGAGGCGCGGCGCCGCCGATTGGTCGAAGCAGGCTATGGCTTGGGTGAAATCGCGCGGATCAACGGCCCAATCGGCGTGATCCCCCATGCCAGGGATCCGGGGGTGCTGGCATTATCAGTCCTTGCGCAAGTGGTCGACGCCTATCAAGCGCTGCATCCCCACCCGTAGGCTATTGGAAAGCGGTAAAATCCCCTATCTGACGTTGGAGCGATGCCGCACTTTGACGGATGAGGCGGCGCTTTCGATCTGCTCGTTTCGAACGCGGCTTGTGCAGCGTTGGTCTCGCCCCAAGTCGTACAAGATCACGTCGTCAATCGGATCGGTGTCTACGCAAGTGCGGTCGTATGCACCGTCAGCAAATAGATGCTTGGTTCAGAGCCATTGTTTAGCAGCGGACGCGACGATCGCTTGAGCGTCAGGCCTGTCGGAGACGCCGGCGGCGGTAAGATTGACCATGAGCATCCCAGAACCGTAAGATATTGCTTCGCTTTAGGAGCTTCCGTGTCAGGCGCTAAGACGTCATAGACGCCGCGTGACAATTTCGAGCAGTCGATTTCTTCGAGCAGGTCGCGCTCAAAACTGTTCTAGCCCTCCGTCGCGCCCTTTGCTCTCCTTGAGGAAGGAGGCCCTGTGGGGAATCCCTTGGGCGTGCATTTATGAGGAGATGGAAATGGCATCGGAGAAGGCGACAATCAGTTCAGTCGATGAAGCCGCCAAGCTCTCAGCGGAACAAGCTATCATTGCCTATTGCAGCGGCACATTCAGTGTCGGTGGCATCATGGTAGCCAAGGATGGAACCATCGTTAAGCAGATGCACAATGCCGTAATCGTCGATGGATTTCCCCACGATCCAACCGCGCACGGCGAGAGGCAAATGGTCGACTGGTACTATCAGCAGATATATGGTGGCGTGATGCTCCCGCCGCCGGAGGATCTCACCATAGTGACTTCCCTAGATCCGTGTTGCATGTGTACCGGCGCAATTCTCACCGCTGGTTTTCGGGCTGTTACGGTTGCCGAAGATAATACCTCCGGTATCAATTTCGACAGTTCAGATACGTTCAATACGCTGCCATCGGTACTCCGACCCCAAGCCAAGGCGACATTTTCCTACCCCGCTATCGGTGGAGAGACCTGCTTTGCCCGGCCAAGCAAAGGCGCTTCTATCTTGTTCCCGGTGGGCGATGGGGTGATCGATGACCAGACCGCTGCACTTTGCGAGGTTATCTTTGATGATACGCTGCAGACTGTGCGTGACGATATCAATCATGATCTTCCACCCGACAAGCTCAAAAACATCGCCGATCTGCCAGAGGATAACTATATTCGAAAAGCCGTTTCTGACGTTGATGAAAGGGCGCTACAATATGAATTCCATGGAGAAGCCCAGCCACGCGATCAGGTAGCATTTGCGAATGCAATGGCCGACACGATGCGACAAGATCATGCCAATGGAGGGCCGGGCGAGGCCATAGCACTTATAGACCCCTTTGATAACTTTCTCTTCATGACCTCTGGGGCCTTGAATGTCAGCAAGATAATGACGGCCTTCATGATCCTCACTCGCGGTTATGCGAAGCTAAGGTACACTCTTCATCAGGCGCATCAGGCCGATCCCGACCAGTACCCAGAAGATCCACTCGAATATCTCGCTCATCCGAAGTATTGTAGATTCTTAACGGCCCTTAGCCCCAACGAGTCCAGCCAAAGCTACATGGGACTCGGTGCCTACGGCTCTACCATGGAGGGCCCCTTCGACACAGTGAAGCAATATCAGTACGCTGTGCCTCGCATATCGCAATCGGCCATTGATGCAATAACTCAGGGCATGCCGCCGCTTTACAGCCAAATAATCAAAGTCAAATTGAGCGAGATAGAAGGGGTCGGATTCTTCCGGCAAATAATTCAAGATACTTGGATTTCATTGGGAGGCGGATAATTTATATTGAGGAGGACTGCGAAACCCCGCCATTTCGTGACTGCACGAGGGAAGTCACTGCCTAACTTTCTTGTAAATTTCTCAGCTCTTCCTTGAGAATTTCAATGAATACACTCGTGTAGATAGACGGCGACTTCCCCCGGGCGATCATCAGCGCCACGATGGAGGGCTTAACGATCCCCGGGGCCATAGGCGTCCATGCAAGCTTTCCTTCCTCTACGTCTTGCTTGACGCCAAGAGACGATAGGAATGCAATGCCCAAGCCAGCTCTGACAAGCGATTTCAGCATTCCCGGACGTTCGGCTCGGGCGACTACACGACGAGCCGTGGCATCCTGGGCGAAGAGATCTTCCAATCCGCTATGCCGAAGCCAGTCATCACCCGGCGCAATAATTGGAAATGCGGCACAATCCGCCAACGAAATTCTATCTAATTTGCTCAAAGGATGATCAAGTGTGGTTACGACACCGATATCAGACGTGATAGTATATATTATGTCAGCGCGCCTACTTGCCTTTGCATCATAGGCAAGAACGATGTCCGCTTCCTTGGCAAGTAATTCAGATGTGATCCGATAATTGTCGCCCGATATAAGCGAAAAGTCGACAAGCGGAAAGCGGACTTGGAGCGCACTCATGGCATGGGGCAGCACTTGCTCCGTCAGGCTCTCGGCGGCCGCTATCCGGATCGTACCCCGGATACCACCCCGCAGCCCGCCGATCTCTTGCTTGAGCGCGATCGCCTCCCGGTTCCATCGACGGACATATCCTAAGACCGCCTCACCAGCGGCGGTTGCCCTTATTCCCCTCGGAAGACGTACGAACAGCTCAACACCGAGTTCATGTTCAAGCTGAAGAAGTTGTCGATTCACGGCGGAAGACGCGACATGCAGGTTGTCCGCAGCCTTTCGGATCGAACCATCCTTCACCGCTTGATCGAAATACAGCAACGCCGTTCGGATCATTGCCATCGACGATTCCCTTCTTTCATTCCGCTGCTAAAATTCGAGCACTTTGTCGCAAAAATGCTGCTGGTGCGAAAGGGCGAAAATGCTTCATTATCGTGAGCATGTTTAGTGCGGATCGGTCACGATGCGCGCGGAGCTATGTGTGTGAGCTACAAATGGGGGCGCTAGTGCAGTCTGATTCCGTCTCAAATATCGCTCCCACTTCTTCATCGGCGGTTCCTGCGGTAGCGCTAAGGCATGTGTCGATGTCCTTTGAAGGACGCAGCGGTCCCGTCCAAGCGCTGTCGGAAGTCAACCTCGAAATTCAGCAAAGAGAGATTGTTTCTATCGTCGGCAGAAGCGGCTGTGGAAAGTCAACGCTGCTCCGGATCATTAGTGGTCTGGCTAAATCATCGGGAGGGCACCTGTCGATTATGGGAACAACCACCGAGGATTATCAGCGCCATACCAAATTCGGCTTTGTCTTCCAGGAGGCCGGGCTCTTTCCATGGAAGACCGTTCTTCAGAACATCCTCTTGCCTCTCGACATTGCAGAAATCGGCCAGCCACATACACGCCTTGATCGTGCGCGATCGCTGCTTGACATGATGCGGCTTGGCGATTTCGCCAATCACTATCCGGCTCAGCTTTCGGGCGGCATGCGCCAGCGCATCTCGATTGCTAGGGCGATCTCCTACGAGCCGGAGATCCTGCTCATGGACGAGCCGTTCGGTGCTCTCGACGATTTCACGCGCCGTGAAATCCATGATGAGCTGATTCGGATATGGAGCAGGCGGCCAATGACGATCATCCTCGTCACCCATTCACTCCCGGAAGCACTGCATCTGTCGGATCGGATCGTCATCATGGCGCCACGGCCGGGCAGGGTTCGAGAGATCGTGGCGGTGCTCAACCCGCGTCAGGCAAGCGGACGGGGCCAGCATGGAGAGAACTACCTCGCCCAGCTCGACCAACTCGAGGCGTCGATCCATGCGGCCTGAGCAGTCCGCCTTTATGCCGCGCTTTGCATCGCAACTCCGAAGTTCCGCGCCAGCGTTCGCCCTGTTCCTGTCAGTCGGCGTAGCGTGGGAACTGATCGTCCGCACCTTCAATATCGCAACCTACCTTCTGCCGGCGCCTAGCGCGATCCTGACGAAGATGATCGAAGCGCGTGCGATGCTCTTTCAGAATCTCGTTTCGACGATGGCGGCAAGCATGGCCGGCTTCCTGATCGGTACCCTTCTAGCGATCCTGACCGCGGTGGTTTTTCTCTATTCGCGGACGCTGGAACGTGCGCTCTTCCCATGGGCGCTTATCATCAAGGCGGTTCCAATCCTGGCGATTGCGCCACTGCTTACCATATGGCTTGGTTTTGGGCTCGCACCGAAAATCGCGATCTCGGCTATCGCATGCTATTTCCCGGTTCTCGTCAACGCAGCAAAGGGCTTGAGGACGGTCGGACGCCCGGCAATGGAGTTTCTAGCCATAGTCGGAGCGAGCAAACGCCAGAGTTTTTTCCATGCCCGCTGGTTCGCGGCGCTCCCTTACATCTTCGCCGCAGCGAAGATCAGTTCAAGCACCGCAGTAATCGGCGCCATCGTCGCAGAGTTCACAGGAGCAAATCTCGGCATCGGAACGGTAATCGTCACAGCCGGCTATCAGCAAGACACCACCATGCTTTTCTCAGCAATCGTGATCTCTTCCATAGCCACGATCATCCTCTTCTACATCGTGGTTCTGGCGGAAAAACTCTGCCTCTATTGGCCTGAAGCGCAGGCGGAAGATTGATGGTCTGGCAAGTTCTCGGCGGGGCGCATCGGATATGAGCCGCTATCGCAAGCTCGGCCTGACCGCCCTCGCATTGGCGTTTCTGATTGCGATGGGACTGGCGCTGCGCGCGACCGAGATGGCCGGCGTCCGATCGGGCGCGAATGGCAAAGCAATCTCGCTCCGGTTGCCCTGGCTCATCAACGCGCAGGCTGCTGGCTATATCATGGCCAGAGAGAAGGGATTTTATCGACAAGTCGGCCTCGATGTCGACATCCTGCCCGGCGGGCCAAACCTGAATTCCGCCGCATTGGTGGCCTCAGGAGCCAATACCTTTGGCACCAACGATATTGGGAACATCATTCTTGGCGTCAGCCAAGGGATGGACCTCAGGATCATTGGCGCCTGCTTTCAACGCTATCCCGTTGGCGTCATTTCACTAGCGAAGTCGCAGATACATACTCCTCAGGATCTGGTCGGCCGAACGCTAGCCTATAATGAGGGTGGCCCATGGACGTTCATCAAAGCCATGCTGGCGAAGCAGAAAGTATCTCTGAGCAAGATACATCTGGTGGTTTCCCCCAGCACCGAACTGCTCATAAACGGTAGCGTCGACGCCCGAACCGGCTTTACTGTGAATCAGCAACTGGCGCTGGAGCGCATGGGATACAGCACGTCTGCGATCCTGCCTTCAGACTATGGGGTGAATAGTTACGCCGAGGCCATTTTCACCCGCCCGCAAATCCTCAAATCCGACCCCGATCTGGTACGCCGGTTCGTCGCGGCCACCGTGCGCGGTTACGATTATGCCTATAGCCATCAGCAGGAAACTGTAGGCGCGCTGATGCTCGCGAACCCTCAACTCGATCCGGCTCAGCAGGCCGCCCAACTCAAGCACCAGGCCGCCTACATCTACACCGAATTCTCGCGCGCCCATGGCACCTGCGCATTTCAGCCAAGTGTTATTAGCCAGACGCAGGACATTCTGACGCAATTCGGTGGATTGAAGCGACGGGTCGATATCCAGAACATCTATTCCACCGATTACCTGCCATCGAAAAAAGGACAATAGAATGAGCGTTACCGATTCCCCTCTTCACCCGGGCGGCCTACAGATGCATCTGAAGATTCGTCCGGGAGATGTTCCGCGATACGTCCTCACCCCGGGCGATCCCGGTCGCGTACCGGTTCTGGGCAAGGCGTGGGACAGCTACGAGGACGTCGCTCATTTCCGTGAGTATCGAACCGCGCGCGGGACGATTGATGGCGTCGAGATTGGCGCTTGCTCACATGGTGTTGGCGGCCCGTCCACCGACATCGCCATTGTCGAGCTTTCGAACTGTGGTGCCGACACTTTCATCCGCGTCGGATCATGCGCGGCGCTACAACCGGAGATGGAGCCTGGTGACCTTATCATCTCGACGGGTGCTCTCAGGCTCACCGGAACGGTCGATGCCTATGTCGACAAATCCTATCCGGCGATCGCTAGCTACGAAGTCGTAATGGCCTTGATCCAGGCTGCAGAAGAACTTGGCGAGAAGTACCATGTCGGCCTCTCCGCCAGCGTTGACAGCTTTTACGCAGGCGAGGTGAATCAGATGCCGGGGGGGTTCCGGCAGGCTCGCATGGATCATGTGATTGACGACCTAAGGCAAGCGAAGGTCGCCAATTTCGAGATGGAAGCAGCGACGATTTTCACGCTCGCTCAGTTGTTTGGTTTCCGGGGCGGCATGATCTGCTCCGTCGGTGCCAATCGAATCACGGAGCAGCGCGCGGACACCACTCCTTCGATCGCGAGGTGCGCGAAAGTTGCCGCCAGGGCCGTTGCTATTCTCGCGGGGTGGGACAGTAAGAAGGCGGAGAAGGGCAAGGCGTACCTGTATCCGGCCATAGCCGCTTAGTCCCCAGGCCCTTTGTAAACCAAGCATGTCGTAGTTCCGGCTCGCCCTGCATGGGCGGGCCGTGATCCAACAGGAAGAATGAATGTCGCTTACGCGAGAGGCCCTGGCGGCCATGATCGATCACACCCTCTTACGCCCCGACGCGAGAGGAAGCGAGGTGGAGCACTATTGCCGTGAGGCCCTGACCCACGGCTTCAAGGCAGTGTGCGTGAACCCTCTGTACATCCCGCTGGTTGCCAGCAGCCTGCAAGGCAGCACCGTACTCCCATGCGCGGTCGTAGGTTTTCCGCTCGGTGCCGTGCCGAGCGTCCTCAAGGCGTTCGAAACCGAATGGGTCATTCAGCAGGGCGCCCGCGAAGTTGATATGGTGATCAATATCGCCGCCGCGAAGGAAGGAAATTTTGCAGCGATCACGCAGGAGATCGCTCTGCTAAAATCGATTTGCCACGGCGTATGCCTCAAGGTCATTCTTGAGACGTGCCTGCTGACAAATGCGGAGATCGCCTCGGCCTGCCACGGGGCGGTCGAGGCCGGCGCCGATTTCGTGAAGACGTCCACTGGATTTTCTCATGCTGGGGCTTCGCCTGAGCATGTGTCGCTTATGCGCGCCGCCGTCGGCCCATCCGTGGGCGTTAAAGCTTCTGGAGGCATCCGAGACCGCTCACAAGCAGAGGTGCTGATTGATGCTGGAGCCAATCGTATTGGCACGAGTAAGAGCGTTGAACTCATCGGAATAAATTAAGCCAAAGCTTCGTGAACAGCGGTAGTTCTAACGCTACCTCGTCCTTGAATTCGGATACCAAAACCCTACCGGTCTCACAGCAAGAAAGCGATCCACCGCTTGCGCAGAATTGGTGCCGAGCGAGCGAATTGATAGAGCAGGCTGGCCGCAAAATGGCGCTGGTGAATAACATTCTGAGGGCACAATTTCCTTCAGAGGAGCCAACTTCGCGCGTCCGCAAGCGCCGTAATTTTTCAAACCAGGAACAAGCTAGAGCTATTTCCGGCAGGCCCACGCGATTGTTGCTACTTCATTGAAGGGTTACCAAAACAGGAGCGGCAGATGTCGGGTGAGCTTCACTTTATTCTAAACGGGAAAGATATATGGATATCCAACCCCTCGCCCGAAACGCTGCTGGTTGATTACCTGCGGTCGCCTGACGTGGGGCTTACCGGAACGAAGAAGCCATGTGGCCAAGGCGGCTGTGGTGGTTGCACTGTTATCTTGTCCACGCCGATATTTGGCGGGCAAGCCGGGCAAGATGGCAGAGTGGAGCATCGCGCCATCAACTCCTGTCTCAGGCGGCTCTGTTCTCTCAACGGTCTGGCAATCACCACCATTGAGGGCACCGGCTCCATCCCACCCAACCCAAGCCGCTACTTGCTCCACCATCCGACAGGTTCCCGTGCCGGCCCGAGGATAGACGATCCTATCGCGCCAGCGCTTCTCGACACGATCACACTTGCCCGACAGCAGAATGCAACAGCCTCGGCGAGTATTGCAGGGCAAAAAGCGGTGGCAGCTAGCGATCACCCCAATCCCGTCGCTCACGCACTGGCTAAGAACAACGGTAGTCAGTGCGGTTATTGCAGCGTAGGTTTTGTGATGAACATGTCCGAGTTCATCAGGACCAACCCGTCACCGAGCAAGAAAGAGATCGAGGACATATTCGACGGAAATCTATGCCGATGTACGGGATATCGTCCGATTCTCACCGGCATGAAAAGTTTTGCCAAAGACTGGGAGGAAGACCCTGAATCGCAAACGGTAATGCAGTGCCTGGAGGACCCGCCGGTCGATGATCCCCTTGGTAGCACCGTCTCGATCCCCGTTCCGAACAAGTGGCCGAAGGTCATCCCGTTGTCCACGGACGGTGCCGACGGCATTCCGGCTTGGCATGCTCCGACCACTGTAGAAGAACTGATGGTCCTCTGGCAGGACGATTGGTGGAAAAACCCACCGCGCTTCATTCATGGGGGAACATCTTTCGGGATATATGACCAATGGTTTACCCGTGACGATGCTCCGGCGGTAGTTGATCTGCGAGGCATATCGGATATCAATATTGCTCCTAGTTTTGCAGGAGATTCATTCTATTTCGGGGCGACGTTAACATACAGCCAGTTCATAGATCATGTTCTGACCTATCCCGGCATTGGACAGGTAATTGACCCGTCTCTTGAAGCATTGCTCTACATGGCACGTCGTACCGCTGGACGGATTGTCCGCAATGCCGCAACAATTGGCGGCAATACAATGCTCGTGCTCCATAACATCCACGGAGATACGCCATTTCCGTCCGACTTCGTGACAACACTGTTCGCGCTCGACGCGGAGGTTGAATATTATGAAATCGTCCTGCAGCCGGATGGCAGTGCACAGGCTGTCAAGCAGAGCAGTACGCTTGAGGCAATGGTGCAGAAGATCGTCGCCAACCCTCCGCCATCGGAACAGAGTCAGAACCTGCGGCGCTATATTCTAATGTCATATTCTGTTCCGCTAAGCAAAGACAATGGGGTGGTCCTCTCGCAAAAGGTGGCGCTTCGTGAGGTGAATTCCCATGCGATCGTTAACGCGGCTACCAACCTCTCTTTTGGTGATGGCCTCAATGTTGCTACGGCCAGGTTGATCTTCGGCAATATCGCTTCTTTCCCTTGGCGTGCGTCTAGGACGGAAAGCGCTCTCCAGGGCAACGAGCTTTCCCTGGACCTCATAAGCAAACTTTGCAGCATACTCGATGAAGAGGTTCGGGCCGCACTTGCACAGTGGCAAGATGCATTTGCCAATGTTCCTGACGAAGGATTTACGGACAATTACAAAGCCTCGTCAGCAGTCAGCATGTTTTACAAGGCGATGCTGAACGCTCTCGTTAAACGAGGCGGGAAGGTTCCGCCGCATCTGGAATCGGCTGGAAACGAATATTGGGGAAACTGGCCTAGCAGCACTGGGCGCCAATATTATACCGTTCAGGATTTCAAGAAGCCTGTATCCCAACCCTATATTAAAGGTACCGCTCTGGCTCAATGTTCTGGACAGACCCACTATACACAGGAGATCGCGCCACCTCCCCGCACGCTCTATGCGGGCGTGGTTCAGGCGAATGCCGCATTGGGCAAGGCCGCTTTTAAGCGGCCTGGTGACCTAGACGCCACACTGACCATGGATGATCTCTCTGAATATTTACGAGAACAGTTCCCCGAATTTGTTAGTATTATATCATATAGCGACATACCAAAATACGGCGTCAACTATCAAGGAATTGGACTGGATCAACCGCTATTTGCAGACGCCATTGTTCTATATGTCGGCCAATGTCTCGGGCTTCTTATTGCAGAAACAGAAGAGGCAGCGCTAAGAATCACCCGGTTGGTCAATGAGCAGTGCGTGGATGTGACGCAGGCCGAGTGGGATCAGCCTTGGAACTTGCCTGTCCTGACGCTTGAAGATGCCATCGATCGCGGCAGCATCTTCCCGGATTCGCCCGCGACTGCGCCATGGGTGATGCACGTCTGGAAGATTACCCGACCACACAGCCAATTTGATTGGATGGCCACCGAAGATGGCGCTCCGCGACACCCCGATATAGTTGTCGCCGAGCATATCGACGTTGGCGGCATATCCTGCACGCGTATTGCGAATAGCCAACG
Organism: Sphingobium aquiterrae; assembly: GCF_037154135.1. Classification (NCBI taxonomy): domain Bacteria; kingdom Pseudomonadati; phylum Pseudomonadota; class Alphaproteobacteria; order Sphingomonadales; family Sphingobiaceae; genus Sphingobium; species Sphingobium aquiterrae. The sequence goes on along the minus strand of NZ_JBANFL010000018.1, from coordinate 44,949 downwards.
GACCGGTGGGCAAGCGCATTTTTACATGGAAACGCAGGCGGCTCTGGCGATCCCATCGGACGAAGGGCGCATGGTTGTGCATTCCTCCACCCAAAGCCCACTTGAGATACAGCAGTCTGTCGCAATGGCGCTGAGCAGCCACTATAACAAGGTCAAGATCCAAACTGCCTTGCTGGGAGGGGGCTTCGGAGGCAAGACTGAGCAGACCAGGTTTGTTGCTGCGCCAACAGCGGTCGCGGCCCGCGTATTGAACCGGCCTGTTCGTTTGATCGTGCCGAGAGATCAGGACACGGCCCTCATCGGCAAGCGCCATGCCCTCTATGGCGAATGTCAGATCGCCGTGGACGATGGTACGGTTGACAACAAGAACAAGGGGCTGATCCGCGGCCTTCATCTCACTATGTGGGCCGACGGCGGAGCCTATTATGATTGCTCCTATATCGTCTCGAATTGCATCCAGACGCGCATTGACAACGCATACATGATCCCGAATTTCGAAAGCCAGATCGACGTTTGCCGCACCAACACCGCTCCCAACACGGCAATGCGCTCCTTCGGAGATATTCAGGGAAAGACGGTCCTCGAAAACGCGATCGATGATGCGGCCGCTCAGCTTGGTATTCGTCCGGAAGAAATACGCGAAAAGAACTTCTATGTTCGAGGAGATATGGCTCCCTACGGGCAGGTACTCACAGCCTGTTATATCAAGGAGGTCTGGGCTTATCTCAAGGAGAAATGCGACTACGACAAAAAGGTGTCGGATGTAGAGGATTTCAATAGTAAAAATAAATGGCGGAAGCGCGGCATATCGATGATACCGGTGAAATATGGTTCAGGCTACAACTTCGAGCAGCTGAAACAATCCACCGCCATCATTGTTGCGAACCAGGCGGATGGCTCGATTGTGATCCATCAAGGCGGAGTCGAAATGGGACAAGGCCTGCTGACTCAGGTTCAGCAAGTGGCTGCCTATGTCCTCAACATTCCTCTTGATCTCATTCACGTCGAGAGCCCGCAGACGGATACCACCCCGAATACCACCAGCAGCGGCGCCTCGACGGGAACGCCATACAGCTGCGAAGCAGTGAAGCGCACCGCTGAAATTCTGCGCAAACGACTTATGGATTTCGGATATCAATTGCTAAAGGACAATGGCGACGATTGGTGTAAAGCTCATGGCATTGATTTCTGGAATTATGGCTTGCAGGGCTGGGCGGCAGAAGTCAGCCCTCCGAATATGGCACCCGCGCTTATCTGGCAGAATATTGTTAATCTAGCCTATGTTTACCGATTGGGCCTGACCGCTACCTTTAACATTGATATTCCGCAAGGTGATTTCGACATGCCGGTACTTGGGTTCAAGCCGGCGGACAAGCAGCCGCAAATCCCAGGGATCACACCGAGTTCGACAGATCCGAGCGGGGTACTTAATCAGTTCGTCGGCTACACCTACTCGGCTGCCTGCTCGGTCGTCGAAATCGACGTGCTCACTGGTGAGACGAAAATCCTGAGTTCGGACATCGTCTATGACATGGGCTGGAGCCTCAATCCGGCACTCGACATTGGCCAGGTCGAAGGCGCTTTCATACAGGGAGTGGGTTACCTTCTGACAGAAGAACTGGTCACACAATCGAAGCCCATCGCCGCGAACTACCGTGAGGGCAAGCTCAATACGGTAAACACCTGGCGGTACAAAATACCTGCTCATGTAACCATCCCACTGGAAATGAATGTCTATCTTTTCCCACGCAACGATCCATCGGTCATAAACATTCCGCCTGATGATCAGGGAATTTTTTCGGCCAAGGAAGTCGGAGAGCCGCCGCTCGTTCTGGCTATTTCTGTATTCTTTGCCGTCAAGGACGCGGTCCGCGCTTCTCGTAAGGAGCGTGGCAAACTGGCGCTGTTTCGTCTTGACGCTCCCGCCACGCCGCAGGAGGTCAGGCGTGCATGTGACGTCACATTGAGCGATCTATGAGTTTGGTGCGACTAATTCGGGGCGTCGCGTCAGTGAGGAAAGTCTGCTCCCATGGAGCGGATTCAGTTTTCCGAGCCAATACCCTGTATTGCGGTGCGGCAGTGAAACCACTGCCGCCAGTTGGGGTCTGATACAACCCGAATCGAAGGCGCGGCGTGTCAAACCCTCCACCGCACTAATTTTGGCATCGATGAGAGCGAGAAGTTGAGCTTCTTGGCTGAGAGGACTTTGGGCACATCTATACCCGGTTGCCGACTTGGTGTGAGTGCGGTCAGGGTGAGTAAATGTTGCGCGAGAACCATCCGGAATATGTTCTGGCTACGGCACGGCTGCTGGACTTGACGATACCGCCGGAGTGCATGACGGGGGTTCTGGCTAACCTCGCTCTCCTTTTGAGCCACGCCACGATAGTCGCCAAGGGTGATGATGCGCTGCTCGATCCTGCGGAAGTGCTGCAGCCGTGAGCGCACGTTCGATCATCGCAAAAATCCGCAGCGCCGGAACGGCTTCGAGCTGGGCCAGAGACGCGCTTTGTCATATCGAAGCCGACCGGCATCTCAATTGCTTCACCGCCGTTCTCGAAACACGGGCCACCGAAATGGCCGCCCGGATCGACGCTGAGCCTCATCGCTTTCCTTTGGCGGGTCTACCTTTCGCCGCGAAGGACTTGTTCGATGTCGCTGGCCGGCCGACGCTCGCCGGTTCACGGATCAATCTCGACCATCCGCCCGCGCGGAGAGACGCCACGGCGATCGGCCGTTTGACAGACGCTGGCGCGAACCTGGTCGGTCTGACCAACATGGACGAATATGCCTACGGTTTCAGCACCGAGAACGCCCATTATGGTCCCACACGCAATCCCCACGATCCCACGCGCATAGCAGGAGGATCTTCAGGTGGGTCGGCCGCCGCCGTCGCGGCAGGAATCGTGCCAGCAGCGCTTGGCTCCGATACCAACGGGTCGATTCGCGTACCGGCCTCCCTATGCGGCATATATGGTTTGAAGGCCACTTATGGCCGGCTTTCGCGCGGAGGCTCCTTTCCCTTCGTGGCGGATCTCGATCATATCGGTCCGTTAGCGCGCGACCTCAACCTGCTCGCTGTGGTCTATGACCATCTGCAGGGCCCCGATCCCCTGGATCCGGCTTGCGCGGAGCGACCGTGCGACCTCGTCGCGCCGCTGCTGGAAAGGTCATTGCCGGACTTGCAAGTGGGGGTTCTGGAGGGATGGTTCCGCCAAGGCGCGAGTGACGAGGCATTGGCCGCCGTCGACCATGTAGCCTCGGCTTTTCCGCAAATCAGGAAGGTCGTGCTCGAAGGGACCGAGGCCGCACGCTCCGCCGCCTTCTGCCTGACCGGCATGGCTGGCGGAAGCCTGCATGCGAATCGCTTGAAGAACCGGGCCATGGATTTCGATCCGGCAGTACGCGATCGTCTTCTTGCCGGTCTGATGCTTCCTGCAAATCTCACGTTTCAGGCGCGTCGTGTGCGCCGGAAATTTATGCGGGAAGCGGTAGACCTCTTTCGCGAGGTCGACGTCCTGCTTGCACCGGCGACGCCTTGCACCGCGCCCAGGATCGGTGAATCGACCGTCATGATCGCCGGCCGTGAGATTCCCGTCCGCGCCAATCTCGGCCTCTATACACAACCGATCAGCTTCATCGGGTTACCCGTGATCGCTGCTCCGGTCCGGCTGCCGGGACTGCCGATCGGCGTGCAGATCATCGGCCCGCCCTGGGGGGAGGTGAAGATTTTTCAGGCGGCCGCCATACTCGAGCGCAGCGGCCGCGTCGGTACAACTGCTCTCCCGAGCCGAGGCGAGGCGAGCACATGACCGGCACCAGAGCGTCCAGTCACGGCATCGTCACCGCGCCGCACTATCTTGCGGCGGAGGCTGGGTTATCGGTGTTGCGCGACGGTGGGACGGCAGTGGAAGCCTGCGTCGCCACCGCTGCAACCTTGGCTGTAGTCTATCCGCATATGACCGGGATCGGCGGCGACGGCTTCTGGCTGATCCATGAGCCGGACGGGCATGTTCATGGAGTCCATGGCTGCGGGGCGGCGGCCAAGGCGGCGACGCTAGATCTCTATGCCGGGCTGGATGCGATCCCCTGGCGCGGGCCACTGGCCGCGAACACGGTCGCGGGCACCGTCTCGGGTTGGGCGGTGGCGCTTGGAGGCGACAGCGGCACCCTGCCGCTCGGCCGGCTGCTGCGCGACGCCATCCATCATGCGACCGAGGGCGTCGCCGTCACTATTGGTGGAGCGGGCATCGCGGCGGCCAAGAGCGCAGAACTGCGCGTCCAGCCCGGCGCCTACACCGCAATCTTCGAGCCGGAAGGCCGTCCGTTGACGAAGGGCGACCGTATCCGCCAGCCCGCGCTGGCCGCCACGCTGCACAGGCTGGCAGAAGAAGGACCGGAGAGCTTCTATGCCGGCGCGCTGGCCGCCGACATCGCTGCGGACCTCGCCGGGCTGGGCAGCCCGGTGTCCGCCGATGACCTCGCCCGCCACCGCGCCACCCGGTCGGCGCCTCTGCATGTCGCCATCCGCCAAGGCACCCTCTTCAACAGCGCACCGCCGACGCAAGGCATCGCTTCGCTGCTGATCCTCGCCCTATTCGACCGGCTGGAGGTAAAAGCGGTGGACGGGTTGGCCCATATCCATGGGCTGGTGGAGGCGACCAAGCAGGCCTTTCTCTGGCGCGACCGTCATTGCGGCGACCCGGCCTTCATGAAAGCCGATCCGCAAGCCCTGCTTGACGATGGCGCCGCGCTGGACGCCATGGCGGCGCGGATCGATCCGGCGACGGCCCTGCCCTGGCCGCCGCCGCCGCAATGGGGCGATACCTGCTGGTTCGGGGCGGCGGACGCGCGCGGACAGGTCGTGTCGTGCATCCAGTCGACCTATTTCGAGTTCGGCTCCGGGCTGGTGCTGCCCCGGACCGGCATCACCTGGCAGAACCGGGGCGCGAGCTTCCGGCTGGCAAAAAGCGGCTGGAACGCCCTGAAGCCTGGACGCAGGCCGTTCCACACGCTCAACCCCGCGCTCGCCAAGTTCACCGATGGACGGGTGATGGCCTATGGCACGATGGGCGGCGAGGGACAGCCGCAGACGCAGGCCGCCCTGTTCAGCCGTTATGCGCGCTTCGGCGTGGATTTGCAGGAGGCGATCAGCGGCCCGCGCTGGCTGCTCGGGCGGACCTGGGGCGAGCAGTCGACCAGCCTCAAGATCGAGGATGGGTTCGCCGACGCGCTCTATGAGGAGCTGGCGGCGGCCGGGCATCAGGTCGAGCGCGTCGGGCCGCCGACCGCGACGATGGGTCATGCCGGCGCCGTGGTGCGCCATGCCGACGGACGGCTGGAAGGGGCGACCGATCCGCGCAGCGATGGTGGCGTCGCGGCATGGTGAGCGATCCGGCCCCCGGCGGCGCGCGGGCCGTGGCACGGTGCACCGCACTGGCCGTCGCACCTTATAGCGACATGGACGGCCGCCTTTATCGCGGCTGGCTGACCCCGGCATGGCGCGCCGCAACGGAAAGACTGGCGGAATGGATGGCGGAGGCCGGCATGACCGTCTCCACCGATGCGGCGACCAACATCATCGGTCGCTACGAAGGCACGCAGGACGGCCCCGCACTCATCATCGGCAGCCACATCGACAGCGTGCGCGACGGCGGCTGCTACGACGGACCGCTGGGCGTGCTGCTGGGGATCGAGACCGTGGCCGCGCTCCATGCGGGAGGCCGACGGCCGCCCTTCCCCATCGAGGTGATCGCTTTCGGGGATGAGGAAGGCTCGCGCTTTCCCGCCGCGATGCTGACCAGCCGCGCGGTCGCGGGGACGCTGGACCCCGTTCCCGACATGGCGGATGCGGCCGGCGTAACGCTGGCCGACGCGCTGGAGGCGGTCGGCGCTACGCCGGACGGCATGGCCGAGGCGCGGCACGCTCCTGCGCTCGCCTATCTGGAAACGCATATCGAGCAGGGTCCGGCGCTCGAAGCGCAAGGTCTACCGGTAGGAATCGTCACCGGCATAGCCGCGCAACTACGCTATGTCGTCACCCTCACCGGGACGGCGGGCCACGCCGGCACCACGACGATGCCGCTGCGCCGCGACGCGCTGGCCGGCGCGGCGGAGATGATGCTGGCGGCAGAGCGGATCGCGCGCGACGACGCCTCCGATCTTGTCGCGACGGTCGGGCGGATCGAGGTCGCACCGGGGGCGCCGAATGTCATCCCCGGCCGCGCTGTCTTTACGCTGGACATACGCGCCGGGAGCGATGCCCGGCGCGACGCGGCGGCGGCATCGATCCTCGCCGGGCTCCGCGCGATCGCCGACCGGCGCGGACTCGCCATCGCGATCGAGCAGACCAATGATCTTGCCGCGTCTCCTTGCGATCCGGCGCTGACCGATCTTCTGGAAGCGGCGGTGGCGGAACAGGGCATCGCGCCTTTCCGGCTCGTTTCCGGCGCCGGGCATGACGCGATGGTCATGGCGGCTTTGTGCCCGACGGCGATGCTGTTCGTCCGCTGCAAGGGCGGGATCAGTCACAACCCAGCCGAACATGTCGAGGCCGCGGATTCCGACGCCGCGCTGGCGGTCATGCTGGGCTTTATCGAACGACTGGAAGGACGCGTCTCGTGACTGCGACCTATGGCGAGATCGACCCGCCGCAGCGGCTGCTGATGGGACCAGGCCCCGTCAACGCACACCCGCGCGTGCTGCGCGCGATGTCGGCCGACCTGCTGGGCCAGTTCGACCCGGAAATGACCGCGTACATGAACGAGGTCATGGCGCTCTATCGCCCAGTGTTCGGGACGCAAAACCGCTGGACCTTCCTCGTCGACGGCACAGCGCGGGCGGGGATCGAGGCGGCGCTGGTCAGCATGGTGGCGCCAGGCGACACGGTGCTGGTGGCCAATTTCGGGCGCTTCGGGCTGCTCCTCACCGAAATCCTCGGCCGCATCGGCGCGCGGATCGAGACCGTGGACGCGCCGTGGGGCGAGGTGGTGCCGCTCGGCGCCATCGCCGATGCGATTGCCCGCACGGGACCGAAGCTGGTGGCGACCGTCCATGGCGACACATCGACGACGATGGCGCAGCCGCTCGACGGGCTGGGCCGGCTCTGCGCTGACGCAGGCGCGCTTTCCTATGTCGATGCCACCGCGACCATCGGCGGCATGGAGATCGCCGCCGATCGCTGGGGTGTCGATATCGTCACCGGCGGCTTGCAGAAATGCCTCGGCGGTCCCTCCGGCTCGGCACCGATCACCATCTCGGATCGCGCGGCGGCGCACATTCAGCGCCGCAAACATGTCGAACAGGGAATCCGCCGCGACGACATCGACGATGGCGAGGGCGTGCGCATCGGCTCCAACTATTTCGATCTCGCGATGATCATGGATTATTGGAGCGAGAAGCGCCTCAACCACCATACAGAGGCGACGACGATGCTCTACGGCGCGCGCGAATGCGCCCGGCTGATGCTCGAGGAAGGGCTGGAGGCCCGTTACCTGCGCCATCGCCGGGCGGGTGCGGCGATGACGGCGGGGCTGCGCGCGCTGGGGCTGCCGGTGTTCGGCGACGATCGTTACCGCATGCCCAACGTCACTGCCGCCAGCATTCCTGACGGCATCGATGGCGAGACCGTGCGCCGCCGGATGCGGGAGGATTTCGAGATCGAGATCGGCACCGCCTTCGGCCGTCTCGCCGGCAAGATGTGGCGCTTCGGCGCGATGGGCTACAATGCGCGCAAGCACAAGGTGCTGCTGACGCTGGGCGCGCTGGAGGCGGTGCTGCGCGCGGAAGGCTATTCCTGCCTGGTGGGCGAGGCGGTGCCGGCGGCGCTGGCCGCGTGGGAGGCGGCGCCATGAGCGCGCGCGATCTCGTCGGCTATGGTGCCACGCCTCCACAAGCCCGCTGGCCTGCGGGCGCGCGCGTCGCAGTCAACATCGTCGTCAATTATGAGGAAGGCGCTGAAAACAGCGTCCTCAACGGCGACGCGCTGTCGGAAGGTTTCCTGTCCGAAATGGTCGGCGCCGCGCGCCACTCCGCGCGCGCGATGGCGATGGAGAGCCTCTACGAATATGGCAGCCGCGCCGGCTTCTGGCGGCTGCACCGCATGCTGACCGAACGCCGCGTGCCGGTGACGGTATTCGGCGTGGCGAAGGCGATGGAGGCCAACCCGGCGGCGGTCGAGGCGATGCTGGCCGCAGACTGGGAAATCGCCAGCCATGGCCTGCGCTGGATCGACTATCAGGACGTGCCCGAGGAAGTGGAACGCGCGCATATTGCCGAGGCGATCGCGCTCCATACGAAGCTCACTGGCCAGCGCCCACTCGGCTGGTATCAGGGGCGCACCTCGCCCAACACCGCGCGGCTGGTGCGGGAGGAAGGCGGCTTCGCCTATGATGCCGACAGCTATGCCGACGATCTGCCCTATTATTATCGCGGCCAGTTGATCGTGCCCTACACTCTGGACGCCAACGACATGAAGTTCGTGGCGCTCAATGGCTTCACCGAGGGCGAGCAGTTCTTCCGCTACCTGCGCGACACGTTCGACCAGCTTCGCGGGGAAGGCGGGCGGATGATGTCGGTCGGGCTGCATGGCCGCATCGCCGGGCGCCCCGGCCGCGCCCGCGCGCTGGCGCGCTTCATCGACCATGTCATCGCCAGCGGTGACGCCTGGATCGCCCGCCGCATCGATATCGCCCGACACTGGCTGGAGGTTCACCCGCAATGATCGACCCGGCAATGACCGATGACGTGACGATCGACGATCCCGTGCTTCTCACCGAAGTGACGGCGGCGTCCCACGAATATGAGCGCGCGCTGATGGAAGACGACATCCCGGCGATGGACCGGCTGTTTCACGATGCGCCGACCACCAATCGTTTTGGCGTCGGCGAAGTGCTGTATGGCATCGAGGAGATCCGCGATTTCCGCAAGGGGCGTGGCGGATCGCCGCAGCGCAAGCTGGGGAAAGTGGCGATCACCGTCTATGGCGACCGGTTTGCGACGGCGGACGCGGAATTCTTCCGCGAAGGCTCCGACCGGCGCGGCCGGCAGACGCAGAGCTGGGTGAAGTTTCCGGATGGCTGGAAGATCGTGTCCGCGCACGTCAGCCTTGAGGGCAACACGCATTGAGCGCCCCAAACCATCAGGCATTGTTCGAGCATTCCCCCTGGGTGGAGCAGCGCGCCGACGCACGGGCCTCGTCCGGCGACCGCCATGCGGACCTGATGGCGGTGGTGGCGGAAGCGACCGATGAGGAACGTCTGGCGCTGATCCGCGCGCACCCGGAGCTGGCGGGCAAGACGGCAATCGACCGCACGCTGACCGATGCGTCAGCGGCGGAACAGGCGTCGGCCGGACTCGATCGGCTGACGCCTGAGGAGTTCGCGCGGTTTAACGACCTGAACGCGGCTTATCGGACTCGTTTCCGCTTCCCCTTCATTATCTGCGTCCGGCTGACCGACAAGGCGGGCATCCTCGCCGCGATGGAACGCCGCCTCGCCAACGACCGCGACACAGAAATCGCCACCGCCATTGCGGAGATCGGCAAGATCACCGCCCTGCGCCTGAAGGATATGCAATGACCCTCGCCGACCTCGATGCGCGTGTCGCGCGCGATCTGGAACTGATCCAGTGGCGCGGCCCCGACTGGACGATCGCGCGCGACCGACCAGGCGGCCATATATATGACGTGCTGATTGTCGGCGGCGGACAAAGCGGGCTGGCAGCCGCGTTCGCACTGCAGCAGGAGCGCGTGAACGATGTCCTGATCCTCGACGAAAATCCGCAAGGGCTGGAGGGACCGTGGCTGACCTATGCGCGCATGCGCACGTTGCGCACGCCCAAGCAACTCACCAGCATCGACCTCGGCATTCCCAGCCTGACCTTTCGGGCCTGGTATGAGGCGCAGTTCGGCGTCGAAAGCTGGACAGCGTTAGGCAAGATCCCGCGGGCGCAGTGGATGGACTATCTGCGCTGGTATCGCCGGGTGCTCGCCCTTCCGGTGCGCAACGAGGCAAAGGTGGTGGCAATCGAACCGGTCGAGCCGGTTCTGTTCCGTGTGGCGCTGGCAACCGGCGAAACGCTGCTGGCGCGCAAGGTGGTACTGGCGACCGGCATCCAGGGCGGCGGCGAATGGCATGTGCCCGATTTCGTGAAGACCGCGCTGCCGGCCCATCTCTATGCCCATACGTCCGCAGCGATCGATTATGCCGCGCTCGCGGGTAAAAGGATCGGTGTGCTGGGGATAGGCGCCTCGGCGTTCGACAATGCCAATGCCGCGCTGGAGGCTGGCGCGGCGCAGGTGGATGTGTTCGCGCGGCGCAGCGAGCTACCGCGCATCAATCCCATCCGTTTCATGGAGCGGGTCAACCTGGCACCGCGCTATCCCGCGCTGAGCAATGCCGACAAATATCGCGCGATGGCCGATTTCCTCGCCAAGAACCAGCCACCGACGACCGATATGTTCGAAGCAGCCTCGGCGCATGACGGCTTCGCGCTGCATCTGGGCGCGCCCTGGCTGGCGGTGGAGCAGGTCGGCGAAGGCGCGCGAGTGACGACACCGCTGGGCACGTTCGATTTCGATTTTCTTGTGCTGTCGACCGGCCTGCTCTCCGATCCCGGCCTGCGCCCGGAACTGGCCGCGCTGGCGCCCAGGATCGCGCGCTGGGCCGATCGCTACACGCCGCCTGAAGGTCAGCGAAATGCGCTGCTCGATGCGCACCCCTATCTGGGACCGGCATTCGAACTGCTGCCGCGCGATCCTGCGGATGCAGACCTGCTCCACGGCCTGTTCGCCTTCAACTATTCCGCGCTTGCCAGCATCGGGCTGTCGGCATCGGCACTGTCCGGGCTGCGCCACGCGCTGCCACGCCTTGCAAGAGGGGTCGCCGACCAGCTGTTCCTCGACGATGCCCCGGCGATGGTCGACGCCTTCCTCGCCTATGACGAGATCGAGTTCACAGCGACCTGGCCGTGCGACACTACGGGGGCGGCGGCATGAGTGGCGCGACCCTCTCCACCCATGTGCTCGATACCGCCGATGGCGTGCCCGCCCGCGATATGGGCGTTACGCTTCTCGGCCCGGAAGGTCCGATCGGCGCAGGAAACACCGACAATGATGGACGCTGCCCCGGCCTCGTACGTGCGCCGTTGATGCCCGGTCGCTACCGGCTGGAGTTCGATGTCGCGGGTTATTTCCGGAAACGCGGCGTCTCTCTCCCCGCCCCGCCGTTCCTCGACCTGGTGCAGATCGATTTCGGCATCGCGCCGGGCGGCGGCCATTATCATGTGCCGCTGCTGGTCTCGCCCTATGGCTATTCGACTTACAGGGGAAGCTGATGGTGATCCGCTTCCTCGACGATGTAGCCATCGTCGACCAGCTTGCCGGGCTCGATGCCTTTGCAGCGGGCGCCGCATGATTCGTCGCATTCTTGCTTTTGTCGAACCGTTCATCATTGCACTGCTGGGCACGGTGCTGCTGGCAAGCGTTTTTCCCGCACGCGGAGTCTGGGCAACGGTGGCGGATCGCACCGCGGATGCGGGGATCGTGCTGCTGTTTTTCCTGCATGGCGGCAAGCTGTCACGCGAAGCAATTCTGACGGGGATGCGCAACTGGCGGCTGCATCTCGCAACCCTCGGCGTGACGTTCCTGCTGTTCCCCTTGCTCGGACTGGCGTTCCGGCTGCTGCCCTTCGTACCCGCGACGTTCGCCGCCGGTCTACTGTTCCTGACTCTGCTGCCATCCACGGTTCAATCCTCGATCGCCTTTACCGCCATCGCACGCGGAAATGTTGCTGCGGCAGTCTGTGCAGCCTCTTTCTCCAACCTGTTCGGCATTATCGCCACGCCCGCGCTCGTCGCGCTACTGATGGGCGGGACGACGGGCGGAGTGTCCTGGGCGTCGGTCCAGAGGATCCTGCTCCAGCTCCTGCTGCCGTTCGTTCTCGGCCATCTGCTGCGGCCGTGGATTGGCGGCTTCGTTGTACGCAACAAACAATGGCTGGGGCGGGTGGATCGCGGGTCGATCCTGCTGGTGGTCTACGCCGCATTCGGCGCAGCGGTGAAAGAGGGACTTTGGCAACGCATTGCGCCGAGCGGCCTAGCCCTGCTCACCGTCCTCTGCCTGATCCTGCTCGGCATCGTCCTTTGGATTACGACTCTGCTTGGTCGTGCCATGGGTTTATCGCGCGAGGATGCCGTAGTGCTGCTGTTCTGCGGATCGAAGAAGAGCCTCGCGTCCGGCGTGCCTATGGCGGGCGTGCTGTTCCCGGCAGCGCAGGTCGGGATCGTGCTGCTACCCGTCATGCTGTTTCACCAGTTGCAACTCATCGCCTGTGCATTGATTGCGCCGCGTCTCGCCGCACGCGCCTACGCGGTCGCAACACCGGACTGAACAACGCCCAGGGAGAGGCAGAAAACCATGAAGTCCTTTGTTGATACCGCCGACAAGCAGGAGATCCGCGACCTGGCCACGACCGATCTCCTCGATGGCGTCCCCATCAATCCAAGCCCCATTCACAAATCGACCTACAAATTTCTTGAACTGGAAGAGATTGGCGGCATCCTCTCCAGTGCCCGCAGAGTTCATCGCGCGCGATCATACAACGACGATGAAGGAAGACGCCACTCTACGGTAGATCGACCACAACGTGATCAAGGTACGCTCACCATCCACGGACTCAAGACCTACAAATCGATGTCCGCAAACGGTCTTATGGTCAATGTACCGCTCCACTTCTCGGCCAAACGGGCGCTGTTCGAGGCCGGGGGCGCGCGCAACTTTCATTTCGCCGTTCGGCGGCCGCCACAACGGCGGGCGCAAACACGCCCTCGTCGCGCCCGTTGGCTCCCATCGGGCGCTCTCATCCCTGCGATCGCCATATAGCAGCCACTCTCAATCACTGCATTTCTTGAGATACTCGTGCCGTTCGACATCCGCCAGCTTCGCTACGCAATTGCAGCCGCCGATCACGGCAGCTTCTATCGCGCATCCCGAGCATTAGACGTCGAGCAATCAACTCTGAGCCGAGCCATCCTGAAGCTGGAGCGCGTGGTCGGTGGCCGGATTTTCAACCGCTCGCAAGGCGGCGTTAGCTTGACGCTTGCCGGTGCGCAGTTCATCCGCGCGGCGCGACCGATGGTGGCGAGCGCAGAGAAGATAGTAGCAACGATGCGGGCAGCGGGCCAGGGTCGCGCTGGCGGCCTCATGATTGGCCACAACAGCGCGATCTCGGCTGGCCATCTGCGCGCGACGATGATGGGCTGGCGGGCGGGCCATCCCGATGTCGAAATGGACGGCGTGGAAGCCGACCGGAGCGCGTTGCTCGCGGGTCTCGACACAGGCGAGATCGACATCGCCATCCTCATCGGCGAAGCGAGCCATGCCGATCTCCGGCGCGCGGCCTTCTGGAACGAGCGCCTGATGGTCGCCATTCCGGCCGATCATTCACTTGCCGCCCACGATGCCGTCCATTGGACCGATCTGCGGCGAGAGCGCTTCCTGCTACCCGCCGCCGATCCCGGCCCTGAAATCCGCGATCTGCTGCTCGGCCGGCTGATGGTGGCGGGCGAGCCTCCCGACATCAGGATGTACCAGGCGAGCCGCGAGGCGATCCTGAGCGTGCTGGGCGGCGGCCTGGGCGTCTCGATCGTTTGCGAGGGCGCGACGGGCGCGCGCTATCCCGACGTCGTTTATCGTCCCGTCCTGGGCGAGCAGGGACCGGCGTTCGTCCATTATTCCGGCTACTGGCGGGAGGACAACTGCAATCCTGCGTTGCGGCGGTTCCTCGCCTTCGTGCGCGACCGCTATGCGCTGCCCTTCGATATTCCATGAGGTCGAGATAGCTCGCCGTGATTCGCGACGGCGCCACGGACATACGACGTTAACAGGCGCTATCGCAACGAGCAGACAGCCTGATTTGACCACCTTTGGGAAAGGAACCGTCATGACACAAGGCAAAACACTCATCATCGCGCTGGTGACGCTAGTCATCGGGTTTGGGGCAGGTTTCATCCTGCGCCCGGTGATCGCGCCGGTCGAGCCGACAGCAGCGGTAGCCAGTCCGCCGCCCGCCGCCGCCGCGCCCGCGGAGCCGCGCGGCAAGCAATATTTCGCGGCGCATCTAGACGAAGCCCGGCAGGTTCTGACGCAGTGCGCGAAAGGCTCGGTTCGCGGCGACGAATGCTTCAATGCCGAGATGGCCGTCACCGAGGCAGACGGCAGGGCGCGGCACAAGCGGTTCTTCGGAAATTGAGGCCGGATTGGCGCGGCCTTCAGTTCCCCTGCGCGCGGTGCCGGCGAAAGGCCCGGTCGGTGGCCATGAACCGCTCCAGCATCGGCGCGATCAGCCGAGCGGGCGGGATCGGGCTGCCCTCGCCTAAAATCTCGCCGTAGCGCCGCAAATCCTCGAACAGCGGCGCGGGCAGTTCCACGGCGAGTTTGACGGGCTTGTCCTCGGGGATCGGCCCCAGCTTCAGTTTCGTCATCGTGCGCCTCCAACGGGCTCCAATACAAGGTCGCGGGTCAGGACGATCCTGAGCGGATGCCCCGGCCCGATGGTGAGCGTCGGCTGGACATTGAGCTGCCGCCGCACGATCTGCTGGCCGGTCTGGTTGATGGTGTCCTGCGAGCCGCGGCGCAGCGCGCGGGTCAGGTCATCCTCGCTATCGGCGCCCAACTCGGCGCCGACGCCGAGCAGGGTCGAGACGGCGGCCGCCTTGAGCAGGTTCCCCCAATGCTGGTTCACGCGATCCTGTAAGCCGGCATAGCCGGCCGCATCGGCACCGGGCTGGCGCTCGAGAACGATCGAGCGGCCATCCGGCAATATCAGCCGGTCCCAGGCGAGCAGCACGCGGGTCTGCCCCGCGGCGACCTCGCTGTCATATTCGCCGATCAGCCGCGCACCCTGCGGAATGAGCAGTACACGCCCGGTGATGCTGTCATAGACGTTCTGCGTCACCTGGGCGGTGATCTGACCGGGCAAGTCTGAGCGGATGCCGGTGATGAGCGCGGCGGGGATGATGCTGCCGGCCTGCACGATGTTGGGCGATGCGGGCGCTGTCAGCCGCTCGGCGCTAACAATGCGCTGATTGGCTGCCTGTGCCATGAAGGCGCGCTTTCCAGCCTGGTCGCCCTGCACTGTCTCGGCAGGCTGCGGAGCAGCAGCGTCCGGCGCTGCAATTGCGAGGTTCGGCAGAGACGGCATCGCAGCGGCCCCGGCGCCGCTGCCGCCGAGGAACATAGTGCTGGTGCGGGCGGCGTCGCGTTCCTGCGCGATGCGCTGGCGCGCGGCTTCGGCGGCCTGGACGCGCGGATCGGGCTGCGTGCCGACCGGGGGCACGGGCACATTCTCCCCGCGCTCCCGCGCCGCGACGATTGGCCCGCCGAGATCGCCGGGGAGCGGCTTCCCGAGCTTCGGGACCTGGCCATAGTCCTTCGGCCCCGATGTGATGGTTTCGGACGCGGCGCGGCTGTCGGTGCTATAGAGTTCCTCCGCTTGCCTTTCGCCCGGCGGCTTGAGCGCATAGATCAGCGAGCCGCCGATACCGAGCCCAGCGACGACGCCGAGCGTGGCCAGCGCCTTCCTCGACAGGCGCATGACACGTGGTGTCGGCCCGCGAAGCTGGAAGGCGGCGGGATTCGCGGATGCGGGTTGCGGGGATGCCTGCGGCACCGGCTGGACGCGCGTATCGGCGGGATCGGTCATCACCGCCCCCTGCGGCGCGGTTCCGCGCCGTCGCGCACGATGCGGACGCGCCGCTCGGTGCGCTTGTCGCCGAGGCGCAGTTCCGCGCTGGCGAACAGCCGGTCCACCACCATGTAGCGGCCCTGCACGCGGTAATTGACCAGCTCGGCATCGCCGGCCGGGCCGGTCACGAACAAGGGCGGCATCTCGCCCTGCGAGATCCCGGCCGGGAATTCGATGAACACCTGGGAAGAATCGTCGAAAGCGCGCACCGGCTTCCACGGCACACGGTCGCCCGCGATCCGATAGCGGAAATTGAGCGCCGCGATGTCGATGCCGGTGGCGACCGGCGCGGCGGACGCTGCGGCGGCATTGGCGCCGCGCAGGGCGATGAGCTGGTCCTGCGGATAGGTCCAGGAGACCGACGCCATGTAAGTCGAGGCCGTCGCGCGCAGTTCGATGTGGTAGGTGCGGCGGTCGGTATTGATGACGAGATTCGTGGAAATGTCGGGCCGGGTGGGCTTCGCGAGGATATGCACGCGCGCGGTCGGGCCGCTGCCGCTCACCGTGTCGCCGATGATCCAGCGCACGGTGTCGCCGGCCGCGACCGGCCCCGGTCCCACGAGCTGCTCGCCTTCCTGCAAGGCGATGTCCGTCACCTGGCCGGGCGCGGCGTAGACCTGATAGAGCGCCCCGTCCGTCCACGGATATTGCTGGATCGCATTAAGGAAGCCGTCGCGCACAGGCTGCACGCGGGCGGCGGCATTGGCCGCGCCGACGCGGCTGCGCGGATCGGCGGGCTCGGACGGCCGCGCGCCGGTCCCGACCGGCTTCAACTGGCCGGGCAGCGGCAGGGGCTCGGGGATCGTCACCACTTCGACGGCGCGCGGCGGCTGCGCGGCCGGCGTCGCGGCGATCTCGCGCGGCGGATCGTCATAGGCGATGGCCGGCGGCTTTGCCGATGTGGTGGCGCAGCCGGCAAGCGCGGTTGCGGAAAGCAGCATTGCCGCGCTGGCGGCATGGCGGGCGGATTGCCAGGTCATTGCGACAACTCCTTGCTCCAGTTGATGGCGTTGACGAACAGGCCGAGCGGGTTCTTGCGCAGCGCATCGGGGGTGCGCGGCGGCTGCACGACGACGGTGAGGATCGCCGACCAGCGCGTCGTCTCGGCGAGGCTGCCGTCCTGATAGCGCCGCTCGGTCCATGCGACGCGGAAGCTGTCGCCCGATGCCCGGATCACGCTCGACACGTCCACCGCGACTTGGACCTTGCCAACCTGAGCGAACGGGTCGTTGGCGCGGGCATAGTCATTGAGCGCGAGCGCGCCCTTGTCGGTGGTGAAGTCGTAGGCGCGCAGCCAGTTCTGGCGCACGATCACCGGATCGGCAGGGATCGCGCGGACCTGCTCGATGAAGCGGGCGAGATGGAACGCGATCTGCGGATCGGTCGGACGGTAGCCGGATTCAGCGGGCGCGACCGCCTGCGCCTCGCCGAGCCGGTCGACCTGGACAACCCAGGGCACGATATGGCCGCGGGCGGATTGCCAGACGAGGCCTGCGGTGAGTCCGCCCGACAAGGCAAGCGCGCCGAAAAAGGCAAGCCGCCAGTTACGCGCCTGCACGCGGGAGGAACCGATGCGGTCGTCCCAGACCTGCGCGGCGCGCTGGTAGGGCGTCGCGGGTTCGGGGGTCTGGCTGTAGCGGATGGTGGGACGTCGGAACATGGGCGCTACTCTCTTTCCTTGATGTCGGGACCGCCGCCCCCGCCGTGGCTGTCGCCCGCCTTCATGGTGTGAGCGAGGACGGTCGCGCCGTGGGTTGCGGACTGGCGCTGCTTCATGGCCGATGCCCATGCGGGCGGGCCGGAAGCCGGGGCTGCCGGCGATGCCGCTGGCGCGGGGCTGCCCGATGCGGGCGCGACGCCCAGCCCGGCGCGGGCGCCCGTGCGGAAGTTGTCCTTCATGGATGCGCTCGCCTTGCCGGCCATCCGGCGCAGCGGCGAGAGCGCGGCATTGACGGCCCCGCTCGCCGCCGTCTGCCCGACAGCGGCCATGCCGCCCGCGACAGCGCCCGCGCCGCTCTTGCCGAGCGCGCCGACGCTGTAGGCGCCCGCCGCGCCGCCTGCCATGCGCGCGCCGCCACGCGCGGCGGCGCCCGTCATCCGGCCCGTCGCGCCGATAGTCGAGGCGGCGGCGCCCACACCCAGCTTCGCGGCCGCGGCGCCACCGACCAGCGCGCCGCCCGCCGCCAGCACGGTGCCGGCCGCCGCGCCCGCGCCGAGCTGCGGGCCGCCCGAGACGATGCCGTTGGCGATGCCGGGGGCGAAGATCGACAGGCCGAGCAACGACAGCGCGCCGAGCGCGATCGCCAGCACTTCCCGCGCATCTGGCTCGGGACCGACCGTCGCCGTGAACGTGCTGAACAGCGTGGTGCCGATCCCGGTGATGACCGCGAGCATCAGCACCTTGATGCCGGAAGAGACGATATGACCAAGCACCTTCTCGGCCATGAACGCGGTGCGGTTCCAGAAGGCGAAGGGCAGCAGGACGAATCCGGCCAGCGTCACCAGCTTGAACTCGATCAGGGTGATGAAGACCTGGATGGCGATGATGAAGAAGGCGAGGACGACGATAAGGTAGGCCAGCAGCAGCACGGCGATGATCGCGACATTGGCGAACACAGACCAGAGGCTGTTGTAGGCTTCCATCGCGTCGATCAGCGGCTGGGCGGCGTCGAGCCCCTTGGCCGCGATGCTGCCGGGCTTCATGAACTCCGCGAGGCTGAGCGCATCACCACTCGCCTTGAGGCCCAGCCCCGCGAAGCTCTCGAACAGGATCGTCGCCAGCGTCTGGAAATTACCGATAATGAAGGCGAAGGCGCCGATATAGAGGGTCTTCTTGACCAGCCGCTGGATCACGTCCTCGTCGGCGCCCCAGGCCCAGAACAGCCCGGCGATGGTCACGTCGATCGCGATCAGGGTCGAGGACAGGAATCCGACCTCGCCGCCCAGGAGGCCGAAGCCCGAATCGATATAGGTGGTGAAGGTGTCGAGGAAGGTATCGACGATCCCGGTGTCGCTCATCGCGTGCCGCTCCCGGCCTGATCGGCGGGAACAAAGGGGCCGGGAAGCTCCGGCCGGATCGCCTCATTCGCCCGGTTGCCGTCGCTGTCATCGTTCGTGCTGTCATATGCGGCGGGAAGCGCAGGATGCTCGCCCGGCGCGGGCGCGTCGGCATCCTTGCCGAAGAAACGGCGGCGCTTCTCCGCCCATGCCTGCTCGCACCCGGAGTCCGGCATGGTGAGCGTGGCGCAGCGCTCCAGTTCGCGCGCCAGCCGCTTCTGCTGCTCGCCCTGCTCACGGGCGGGCAGGACCGCTTCGCGCGGCAGGCCCTGCGGTTCGCGTGAGGCCACCACCGCCACGGCCAGCATGATGCCGCCGAGCGCGGCGACACCCGCGATCTTTGCATTGCGCGACATCGGACGGCTCCTGTCAGTCGCGGCCGAAGAAGCGGCGGAAGCGTTCGCGCCCCTCCGCCTCGATCGCGGCCTGCCGCGCGGCGTCGAGCGACTGCGCCCGGCCCTGCGCGGCGACCGCGGCGGTGAGGTCGGCGAGCTGCTGCGATTGCAGCGCGAGAAGCTGGTTGCCCGCTTGCGCGGCCTGGAGCGCGCCGGTCGCCGACTGGCTGGCCGAGACCAGGCCGTTCATCGTGGTGCGCGCGCCCTCGATATTGCCGACCACGCCGGCCTGCACCTGCAAGGCGTCCTGGAACGCGCCGACGCTGTCCTCCCAGCGCGCGTTGGCGTTGGCGATCATCTGCGCGTTGGTGCCGGTGAGCGCCGTCCCCTTGTAGCGGTCGGTGAAGGCGCTCTGGATGTCCTGGACATCGTAGGCGATGCGCTGGGCCTGCCCGAGCAGCTGCTGCGTCTGCCGGACCTGCTGCTGGAGCGTGTCGACCGTCGAGAGCGGCAGGCTGGCGAGATTGCGCGCCTCGTTGATGAGGCTGGTCGCCTGCTGCTGGATTTGCTGAATCTGGTTGTTGATCTGCTGAAGTGACCGGGCGGCCGTCAGCACGTTTTGCGCATAGTTGGTCGGGTCGTAGACAATTCCGCCGAACTGGGCGTGCGCGGGCGTCGCGGCGGTGATGCCGACCATGCTGGACGTGGCGATGGCGCCGGCCAGCATGGCGCGGCGCAGGAGGGAGGCTCTCATGGGATCATGTCCTTCAAGGCAAGGGGGAGCTGGCCGGTATCTTCCCGGTGTCCGGCCAGCGGGTCGGATCGGGGTTCGGGAAGAAGCTCGACCGCCCAGGCGCAGCCGCGATGCCGCAGCCATTCGGCGGCGAACGCGGCCTGGCCGTGGGCGGTGATGATGTCGGCGATGGCGAGCTGGTCGGTCTTCGACGAGGCGGCGGCGAAGGCCAGCGCGACCTCGCCCAGCCCCAGCTCGAACAGCCGGTTGCCGCGGCGGCTCTGGCAATAATAATCCCGTTTCGGGGTCGCCCGGCTGAGGATTTCGATCTGGCGGTCGTTGAGCCCGAAGCGTTCGTATACGCCTGCGATCTGCGGCTCGGCCGCCCGCTCGTTGGGCAGGAAGATGCGCGTCGGGCAGGACTCGACGATGGCGGGCGCGATCGGACTGCCCTCGATCTGCGCGAGCGATTGCGTGGCGAAGATGACGCTGGCATTCTTCTTGCGCAGCGTCACCAGCCATTCCGAAAGCTGTTTGGCGAACGCGGGCGATCCGAGCGCCAGCCAGCCTTCGTCGATGATGATAAGCGTGGGGCTGCCGTCGAGCCGCCCCGCGATGCGGTGGAACAGGTAGGACAGCACGGCGGGCGCCGCGCCGCTCTCCATCAGTCCCTCGGTCTCGAACACCTGGATCGTGGCTTCGCCAAGCCGCTCGGTCTCGGCATCGAGCAGCCGGCCCCATGCGCCGCCGACGCACCAGGGCGCGAGCGCCTGCTTGAGCTGCTGGCTCTGGAGGAGAACGGCGAGCCCGGTCAGGGTGCGTTCGGCAACCGGCGCGGTGGCGAGCGAGGTCAGCGCAGACCAGATGTGATCCTTGGCCTGCGGATCGACGGTGACGCCTTCGGAGGCGAAGATCGCGGCCAGCCATCCCGCCGCCCAGCTGCGCTCGGCCGGATCGTCGATCCGCGCGAGCGGCTGGAGCTGCACGCCGTCGCCGGCCTCGTCGGCGAGCATCCCGCCCAAATCCTGCCAGTCGCCGCCCATGCCGAGCGCGGCGGCGCGGATGCTCCCGCCGAAGTCGAACGCGAAGACCTGCGCGCCCGGATAGCGGCGGAACTGCATCGCCATCAGCGCGAGCAGGACGCTTTTGCCCGAGCCGGTCGGCCCGACGATCGACATATGGCCGACGTCGCCGACGTGAAGGGAAAACCGGAACGGGGTCGAGCCTTCGGTCTTGCCGTAGAGCAAGGGGGGAGCACCGAAATGCTCGTCCTGTTCCGGCCCCGCCCATACCGCTGACAGGGGGATCAGGTGGGCGAGATTGATGGTGGAGACCGGCGCCTGCCGGACATTGGCATAGGTGTGGCCGGGGAGACTCCCCAGCCATGCCTCGATCGCGTTCATCCCTTCGGGGATCACGGTGAAGTCGCGGCCCTGGATGACCTTCTCGGCCAGCCGCAGCTTATCGGCGGCAACGGCCGCATCGCGGTCCCACACCGTCACAGTCGCGGTGACATAGGCCATGCCGGCATAGTCGGCGCCAAGCTCCTGCAAGGCGGTATCGGCATCGGCGGCCTTGTTCGAGGCGTCGCTGTCCAGCAGCGTCGATGCCTCGTTGGTCATGATTTCCTTGAGGATCGCGGCGACCGACTTGCGCTTGGCGAACCACTGGCGGCGGATGCGCGTCAGCAGTTTGGTCGCGTCGGTCTTGTCGAGCATGATCGCGCGGGTTGACCAGCGATACTCGAAGGCGAGCCGGTTCAGTTCATCGAGCAGGCCCGGAAAGGTGACGCTTGGAAATCCGGTGATAGTGAGCGTGCGGAGATGATGGTCGCCCAGCTTCGGCTCCAGCCCGCCTGTGAGCGGTTCATCAGCCAGCAGGGCGTCGAGGTGCATCGGCGTTTCGGGGACGCGCACGCGCTGGCGCCGCGTCGAGATCGTGCTGTGCAGGTAGGTCAGCGTCTCGGCGTCATCGAGCCAGCGAACCTCGGGCACGAAGCCATCGACTAGGTTGAGCACACGGTCGCTGCGGTCGGTGAAGCCCTTGAGCAGTTCCCAAGGATCGACGCCCGTGCCGGAACGGCCTTCATAGAGCCAGGTTTCGGCGCGGGCGGCGTCCTCGGCCGGGGGCATCCAGAGTAGCGTCAGATAATAGCCGCTCTCGAAATGCGCGCCTTCCTCGCGGAACTGTTCGCGCCGCTCCATGTCGACCAGCGCCGACACAGGATCGGGAAACTCGGATTCCGGGTAGTCGAGCGCGGGCGTGCGCTGCGCCTCGACGAAGATCGCCCAGCCCGAACCGAGGCGGCGGAGCGCGTTGTTCAGCCGCGCGGTGGTCGCCACCAGCTCGGCCGGCGTGGCGGAATCAAGGTCCGGTCCCCGGAAACGTGCGGTGCGCTGGAACGAGCCGTCCTTGTTGAGAACGACGCCCTCGCCGATCAGCGCCGCCCAGGGCAGGAAGTCGGCCAGATGCGCGGCGCCGTTCCTGTATTCGCGCAAGGACATCATGGCTGCATCCATGTCGGGTAGCGAAGGTGGCGCCGGGCCACGTCCACGAATTGCGGATCGCGCCGCGCGGCCCATACCGACAGCGCATGGCCGATCGCCCAGATAGCGAGGCCGGCGATCCAGAGCCGCAGGCCGAGCCCGATCGCGCCCGCCAGCGTCCCGTTGACGATGGCGAGTGAACGCGGGGCGCCGCCGAGCAATATCGG
The DNA here is from genome assembly GCF_037154135.1 of Sphingobium aquiterrae. NCBI lineage: Bacteria > Pseudomonadati > Pseudomonadota > Alphaproteobacteria > Sphingomonadales > Sphingobiaceae > Sphingobium > Sphingobium aquiterrae. Next base: position 22,368 of record NZ_JBANFL010000018.1, on the reverse strand, counting down.
CTCGGTCAGCGCCCGATGGACTGGCGCGAAATAGCCCGCGATGGGCTCGCCATGATCGGCCGCGCCGGTCATGCCACCATCGCTCCGCCGCCGAACGAAAAGAACGAGAGGAAGAAGCTCGACGCGGCGAACGCGATCGAGAGACCGAACACGATCTGGATCATGCGCCGCGCCCCGCCCGACGTATCGCCGAAGGCCAGGGTCAGGCCGGTGACGATGATGATCATCACCGCGATGATCTTGGCGACCGGCCCCTCGATGCTTTCGAGAATGGACTGAAGCGGCGCTTCCCACGGCATCGACGATCCGCCCGCATGGGCGGGCATCGCGTAGAGCAGGCCGGTGGCGGTGATGCCGATATGGCCGAGGCGGTCGAGCATGGTGCCGCCGAGCAGGCGGCCCTTCATGGTCCTGACAGGTTTGGGATCGTTGGTCATGGCAGGTCTCCGGTCTGGGGGGTGGTGAGCGGCATGAGGCGGTAGTCGCCGGTCGCGGCGTCGAGCCCTTCGGCGCGGGCCAGCTCGGCGAGGCGGCGGCCGTGTCCGTCGCGGACGAGCACGGCGATCAGGTCGATGGTCTCGGCCAGCAGCGCGCGCGGGACCGTGACGACGGCCTCCTGGATGAGCTGTTCCATGCGGCGCAGCGCACCGAGCGCGGTTCCGGCATGGATGGTGCCGATGCCGCCCGGATGGCCGGTGCCCCAGGCTTTGAGAAGGTCGAGCGCCTCGGCGCCGCGCACCTCGCCGATCGGGATGCGGTCGGGGCGCAGGCGCAGGCTGGACCGCACGAGATCGGACAGCGTTACGACGCCATCCCTGGTCCGCATGGCGACGAGGTTCGGCGCGGCGCATTGCAGCTCGCGCGTGTCCTCGATCAGGACGATGCGGTCGGTGGTCTTCGCCACCTCGGCGAGCAGTGCGTTGACCAGCGTGGTCTTGCCGCTGCCGGTCCCGCCCGCGACGAGGATGTTGGCGCGGGTTTCGACGCCGTGCCGCAGCGCCTCGGCGTGAGCCGATGACATGATCCCGGCTGCCACATAGTCGTCGAGGGTGAATACCGCGACGGCGGGCTTGCGGATCGCGAAGGCAGGCGCGGCGACGACAGGCGGCAGCAGCCCCTCGAACCGCTCGCCCCCTTCAGGCAGTTCGGCCGAAACGCGGGGGCTGCGCGCGTGAACCTCGACGCCGACATGGTGCGCGACCAGGCGGACGATGCGCTCGCCATCCGCCACGCCCATCGTCATGCCGGTGTCGGAAATCCCCTCGCCGAGCCGGTCGATCCAGAGCCGGCCGTCCGGGTTCAGCATCACCTCGATCACGGCGGCATCGTCGAGCCAGGCCGCGATCGACGGTCCCAGCGCCGTGCGCAGCATCCGCGCGCCACGGGTGAAACCTTCGGATCGGATCGGCTGGACGGACAAGTAACGGCCCCTGAATTGGGCCGGGCGAACCGCCGCCCGGCGTCAGGGGCACATCAAGAGAGACAGGAAATAGCGCGAGGCAACAACTATGTCAGGGCGTAGTAGTGACGGCGGTAGATAAGTGCGCGTTGCGGTGGGGCACTTTAATCGCCGATATCCGCCCACACTATTTTCGCGAGTATAGCTGGCCGAGTCGCGCATGGCCGGCTCCGGTTGGTTCGCTGCACTGTCATGTGTCGGCGGAGCCGCCCTCACGACCTGTAATATCCTCGGGGATTTCGTCGAGCAGGCTCTTGCCGCTGGCGTAGCGTCGGCCGAGCGTCTCGACAAATCCCTCATAGCGCTTGCGGCCCTTCACCTGGGCCGCCGCCTGATCCTCGTCGGGCAGCGGCGGCGTGACCGCCAGCCAGAAGCGGACGAACAGCGCCAGCGCCTCGGTCGTGAGGCCCGTGTTGCGTTCGAGCCGCTGGACCTGGCGCGAGAGCCGGTCGAGACGGCGTGCGAAGGCAGCCTCCATCCGGTCGGCGCCGTCCGGCGACATCCAGGAGGTGACGGCCGCTTCTACGATCGCCGAGCGCGAGATGCGGCGGCGGATCGCCAGCTCGCTCACCTGGCGGGCGAGGTCAGGCGGAAAATAGACGTTGAGACGGACGCGCATGGGATGCTCCTACAATTCGATGCCGTCGTCGGGATCGAGCGAGGCCTGCCGCGCGATGCCCTGCATCCGGCGCCGCGCCGCCGCCTGGCGCGCGGCGTCCTCGGGCTCGTCCTCGACGATGGAAAATTCCTGCGCGGGCGGCGCGGGCGCCGTCTCCTTCACGATGGCGACATGATCGGGAAGCTCGGGCTCGCGGCGCAGCCCGCTGTTGGCGGCATCCTCCTGGCGCCGGATGATCGCCGCGATCTCGGCGGGATCGGCCGAAGCGGCGAGCCCCGTCCAGTCGTCGGGACGGATTTCCCGAGCCCCCGATGCGGCCGGATCGGGCGGCGGCATGATCCGCGCGGCGAGACGGGGATCGGCGTAATAGGCCGCCTTCTTCGCGCGGATCGGCTGGACGCCCGACACCATGACGATTTCCTCGTCGGGCGGCAGTTGCATGACCTCGCCCTGCGTCAGCAGCTGCCGGGCGGTCTCGGAGCGCGAGACCATCAGATGGCCGAGCCAGGGCGAGAGCCTGTGCCCGGCATAATTCTTCATGGCCCGCATCTCGGTCTTGGTGCCGAGCGCCTTCGACACGCGCTCGCCCGTCTTCTCGTTGTTGGTCGCGAAGCTCACCCGGACATGGCAGTTGTCGAGGATGGCATTGTCCTGCCCGTAGGCTTTCTCGATCTGGTTCAACGACTGGGCGATGAGGAAGGATTTCAGACCATAGCCGGCCATGAACGCCAGCGCGGACTCGAAAAAATCGAGCCTCCCCAGCGCGGGAAACTCGTCGAGCATCAGCAGCAGGCGATGCCGGTTGCCCTGGTTCAGTTCCTCGGTCAGCCGCCGCCCGATCTGGTTGAGCATCAGGCGTATGAGCGGCTTGGTCCGCGAGATGTCGCTGGGCGGAATGACGAGGTAGAGCGTCGTCGGCTGCTCGCCCGATACGAGATCCATGACGCGCCAGTGGCAGGCGCGCGTGACCTGTGCGACGACGGGATCGCGGTAAAGCCCGAGAAACGACATGGCGGTCGAGAGCACGCCCGAGCGTTCGTTGTCGCTCTTGTTGAGCAGTTCGCGTGCGGCGCTGGCGACGACGGGATGGACGCCCGCCTCGCCGAGATGCGGGGTCGCCATCATCGCGGCCAGCGTCTGCTCGATTGCGCGCGCCGGATCGGACAGGAAGGCGGCGACGCCCGCCAGCGTCTTGTCGGGCTCGGCGTAGAGAACATGCAGGATCGCGCCGACCAGCAGCGCATGGCTGGTCTTTTCCCAGTGGTTGCGCTTCTCTAACGAGCCTTCCGGGTCGACCAGCACGTCGGCCACGTTCTGCACGTCGCGGACTTCCCACTGGCCGCGCCGGACCTCCAGCAGCGGGTTGTAGGCGTCCGAGGCCGCGTTGGTCGGGTCGAACAGCAGGACGCGGCCATGCCGTGCGCGGAAGCCCGCCGTCAGCGTCCAGTTCTCACCCTTGATGTCATGGACGATCGCCGACGCCGGCCAGGTCAGGAGCGAGGGCACAACCAGCCCGACGCCCTTGCCGCTGCGGGTCGGCGCGTAGCACAGCACATGCTCGGGGCCGTCGTGGCGCAGATATGCGCGGCCAAGCTTGCCGATCACCACGCCGTCGTCGCCGAGCAGTCCGGCCGCGCGCACCTCGTCCTCGGTCGCCCAGCGCGCCGAGCCATAGGTTTCCGCGTTCTTCGCCTCGCGCGCGCGCCAGACCGACATGGCGATGGCGACGGCGACCGCCACGAAGCCGCCCGACGCGGCGATCCAGGCGCCGGTCTGGAAGATGGCGGGCGCATAGGCGTCGTAGCTGAACCACCACCAGAAGAAGGCGTAGGGCGGATAGACCGGCCAGCCGAGCGCCATGAACCAGGGTTCGCCAAGCTCGGGCTGATACGCCAGCGCCGTCGCCGTCCATTGCGTCGCGCTCCAGATCGCGGTCAGCACGATCAGGAAGACGACGATGATCTGTCCCCAAAGGATTTTGGTCGCGGGCATGGCTTGTCTCCTTGTTCAGATGCCGAGGCCGCGCTTGCGGCCCAATGACCAGCCGATGCCGCCGCCGTCGCGGGCGACGCCTGCGATCTGCCGGCCGAGCTGGCGTTCGAGGTCGTTCGACCAGGGGACGAGCCGGAAGCCCAACCCGTCGTCGATCATGGCGAAGCGGCCCGAGGCGAGCGCGAGGCGCTGGCGGCATGTGCCGGCGACCTTGTCGCCGGGATTGGTGGGCCGGTATGCGAGCCCCGTCCGGCCCGCGATCTCGGCGCCCGCCGCATCCAGTTCACGGCGGCGCAGGGTGTCGAGAAGACCGCGCTGGAAGACGACGCGCTCGCCGTAGCGCCGCGCCAGTCCTTCGCGCACGAGATGGTCGGTGCGCTCGTCCATCGCCCGGCGCACTTCCGCCCCGAAGCCGCCGTCCGCAACACCGGCGCCGCGCTCGATCAGGCGATGATCGAGCCAGGTCGCGCCCGGCGCCTTCATCTGCGTGGCAAGGTCGAGATCGGAGCGCGTGGCGAGGCGCAGAGTCGGATTCCGCTCGCCCGGCTTGGCCGTAGCGCGCAGCTCGACGATGCCGCCGATGTCCGGGCTATGCTCCAGCGCCTCGATGCCCGGAAACCGGACATGGTGGGTGCGCCCGTCGATGCCGTCGATCACGGCATAGGCCGAGCCATGCAGCTCGTCGTGGAGCCCCTTGTCGATCAACCGGCCGACGATGGGCTTTTGCGGCGCCCCGCTGACGATCTCGTAGCTGTCGAGCGGGCGCTGCAGGCCGCGATCGTTCAGCGCCTTGCCGATGGTGCGGATGATGTCGCCGCGCGTGCCCAGATCGCGCAGCTTGGCCTGCGCGCCCTCGGCCTTCACCCATTGGCCGGGTTCGGCCTGGGCGGCGAGCCCCATCGTCTCCAGATGCTGCAACCGGCCTATCATCAGGCGGCGCACGCGGGGATCATCCGGGCCGGGATGCTCGGGGCGCAGATCGACGACACCCAGCTCGTCGGCCGAGCGCGCGATCTCGGAGTCCAGCCTCGTCCAGCGTTCGGCCGTCACCTCCCGGTCGAGCGCGCGCTGGATTTCATGCTCGGGCTTCGGGCCAAGCTCGGCCCAGGCCAGTTCTTCGGCGCGCGAGCGCAGATTGTGGCTGATATACTCCCGGTTGATGACGAGGTCGGCGCCCTGGTCATCGACGCCGCGGACCAGCAGATGGACATGCGGGTTGTCGGTGTTCCAGTGATCGACCGCGATCCATTCGAGGCGCGTGCCGAGATCAGCTTCCATCTGGCGGACGAGATCGCGGGTATATTCGCGAAGGTCGGTGAGGTCCGCCGCATCCTCGGGCGAGACGATGATCCTGAAATGATGCCGGTCGTCCTTACACCGATCGGCGAAGGCGCGGTCGTCGGCGCCATCGCCATTGGCGTCGAACATCCGCGCGGGCGATCCGTCGCGGGTGACGCCCTCGCGCTTGAGATAGGCGATGTGCGCGGACAGCGGCGCCCTGGGGCGCCCATTCCGGTGAAAACGGGTGACGGGCACGATCTTGACCAGCACGCGCCGGCCCGATCCGAACAGCCGGCTCCGCGCGAAGGACGTGCGGCCCCGGCCGAAATTCGATTGCCCGCGCTGGCGCGATCCGCCCCAGCCGGCCGTTCGCCGGCCGCCGCCGCTGCGCGCGGCGACGCGGAGCACCTGAACGACAAGTCCTTGCGCCTTGCGGCCGTGGCCGGCTCCCCTGTTCCTGACCTTGCCCGGCCGGACGCGGAAATCCTCGTCCTCGCTCACGGCCGGGCCGCTTTCCGCCGGAAATGGCCTGTGGTGCCATTGCGCGCTTTGAATTTGCTTGCTTTTTTCTTCCGAGCGGCACGCTCGCCGACGGACGCACCCGCGCCAAATCGTTGAAAGACAAAGGCTTTCAGCGAATTTGGGGTGCGCTTTCTATCTTGCCGTCCCTTCCTTCGGCCTTTTCCTGCCCTTCCAGCTACTTGATCCCTGACTTGCGCCAATCTGAAAACGGGGGCGGTCATGGCGTGCCGGCCCCCTCCCGACGTGCAGCCGCCGTGCAATTCGGCCGCGGCGGCGCTGCAACGGGATCGTCCGGCAGCGCGAACTTGAGGCGCCAGGTCCGCCACGCTTCGGCGACGGCGCCGGTGCCGGGAAACAGGTCGTCGAGCGTGTCGTCGGGACGCGCTGCGACCGTCTCGAAACACCAATGGCAAACTGCTTCGGGCTTCGCTCCGGTGAGACCGCGACGCAGCGTGATCGGGCATTCGATCCAGTCGCGCAGGACCAGCCGCTTGCTCACGACCGGCTTGCGCGCGGGCTTCACGATGACCGGCTCCCACGCCCAGGCGACCGGCACGTTGCGCTTGAACGCGGCGAATCCCTTGACCCAGGCCATCCACCGCGCGCCGGTTTCGCGCACGAGCGGCGCGAGCACGGCGACCGATTCCGGCGTCGCGGCGGCGTGCAATATCCAGCCGTCATAGTCGCGCTGGAGCCGCTCCATCAGCGCGGCATGATCGACCTCGCCCGCATAGTCGGGGTGGCCGCGATAGAGATGCGCGCAGCCGATATAGGGCGGATCGGCGTAGGCGATCTTCACGGCTGCCTCCGCCCCGACAGCGCGACGAACAGGCTGCTCGCGGGCGGTTCGACCGCGCCGCGCATGTCGGCCGCGCGCTCGCGCGGCGACGTTTCCGGTGCGGCCGGACCGTCGTTCGGCCGCGCCGCGAACAATGCGGCCCGGCGCCAGGCGAAGCGGTCGGACGGCGGCGCGGCGGCAAGCTGGCTGTCGTCCGAACCGCCTGTGATCGCCGCCAGCTTTTCGAGATAGGCGCGCGTCTCGGCGGGCAGAGGACGGCCGCGCGACAGATATTCGTCGTAGCGGCCCGGACCCGCATTATAGGCCTCCAGCATCGCGGTCGCGTTGCCGTAGCGGTCGTGCATCGCGCGCAGATAGGCCGCGCCCGCCATGATGTTGTCGCGGACATTGTAGGGATCGCGCCCCAGCCCGTGGCGTGCGCGCAGGCTGGCCCAGGTCGCGGGCATGATCTGCATCAGGCCCATCGCGCCCGCGGAGGAAACGGCGCGGGAGTCGCCGTTGCTCTCGACGCGAATGACGGCCCATATCCATGTTTCGGGGATGCCGAAGCGCCGGGCGGCGTCGGCGACGTGACCGGCATAAGGATGGCTGGTTGCCGCGCGTTCGGCCGGTGTGTCCTGCGCCAGCGCGGGAGCGGACATGGCGCCCGGTGCGAGCAGCAGGACCGCGAGCGTGGCGGTCAATCCGCCCCCGCTCCGCCGCCAGCCTGCCAGCGTGCTCGCTCCGGTAAAGGGTGCGCGCGACGCGTCGGCCGACCTGCGACCGAGCGGGACGGATGGGGTGAGCGGTGACGGCGGCGAAGCTGCCGACAAAATGCTCCGGGGGAGCATTTTGAACCGCGAACGCTTTTCCGCGAACGAAGGGATGATGATCGGAACAGCCACCGATCAGCTCCGATCGTCGCGCGGTCGGAGACGCTTCCACGTCAGGCGGAACGTCCGGCCATCGTCGTCGGCGCGGAACAGCACCGGCCGGAATGGCGAGCCGAATAGCGGGCTGTCGATCTCCAGCGCGATGTAATCGCCGGCCCGTTCGCCGACGCGTTTCCACGCGCCGCCGACTTCGGGGCCGTCCTCGTCGTCGAGGTGGACGCGGTAGTCGGGCGCGTTCTCGGCGTCGCCCGGATCGATCGCGACAAGCACGATCGACTCGTTGATGCCGAAGTAGCGAGCGCGTCCGGCATAGCCGTTGGCGGTGGATTCAAAGATATTCACTTGCATGGCCGATCTCCTTGGCTTGGGGGGGCGAAGGCGGTTGCGACGGCGCGCGCAGATGCAGCGGCGTTGCGCGGCCGATGACGGTCGAGGCCGGAAGCGGGCCGAAATAGCGGCCGTCCAGGCTGTCCGCGACGGACGGGTTGAGCAGGAATAGCTGGCCGGATTCGAGCGTGCGGCAGCCCTGCCAGACCGGCAGCGGGCGGCCACGGCCGTCACGCGCGCGGGCGCTGGCAACGGGATGGCCGTCAACACTTACCACGGCGCCCTTGCGGCAAATCCGCTGCCCGGCTTTTGCCGCGACATGCTTCAACAGCGGCACGCCCTCGGGCAGATAGCCGCGCGCAGAAAGCCAGCCGGAAAGCCGCTCTGGCGGCATGATGGCGACCAGCGTCCCGATGGCAGGATCGCGGTCGGGATGGATGCGGTAGAGTCCGATCGGCGCGCTGGCGCTGGCGTTCCAGATCACGCGCGGGAAAGGATCGGCGACGGCGATCGCGACGAACGCCGCGGCGACGGCGGACGCGGCGATGGCCGTCGCGATGACATAGCGGCGGCGCGTCATCCTTCGATCTCCCGGCGCTTGAGCCAGGCGCGATGCCGCTCCAGCGTGTAAGGGCGCGGCTGGTGTCCCGCGGCGATGCGGTTGTGGACGTGGCGCCAGTGGTCAGGCGCGGCGTCGCAGGGATCGACGCCCGCCATCTCCACCGCGTCGATCGCGGCGAGCACCTGTTGGACCTTGGGCCAGCTCTCGATGTGCAGGAGGATGTCGCCACCCGGACGGACGAAGGGCAGTGTGGTGTATGGCTCGCCCGGTGCGACCGCGCGCACCACGTCGATGCGCGAGGTGACGGTGCCATAGTCGTTGGCGGTCCATCGGACGAAGGCGAAGATGGCGCCCGGCCGGAAGCTCATCACGCGCGTCCGGCGCGTGAGGATGCGTTCCTGCGCGACGCGGCCGAAGCGTATCCAGTGCTCTTGTCTTTTCTCGATCCAGCTCAGTTCGACCTCGGTCAGCCGGGATCGGGAGGCGTTGGCGGTTGGAACGGTCGGCGTGCGCGCGGCTTGCGCCCGCTCCGCCGCCTGTCGGCGCAGCGCGGCTTCAAACCCGCTGAAGTCGATGCGCTCCGGGCGCGCGGGATCGCTCATCGTTCGTCTCCGGTGCTGTCGATGGGGGTACGCCCGAACGCGAGGTCGAGTGCGGCTTCGGTGCGCAGGATGGCGCGGCCGATGGCTTCGGGGATTTGCGGAAGAACGGCGTCGCCGAACGCCTCGACGATCAGACTGGCCGCAGCCGTCCCGCGTGGACCGCCGAGCGCAATGCGCGTGCCAGCCACCCAGGCGGAAAGCCCATCATCCAGCCATAGGTGATGGGCAAGGCCGCCGTTCCAGTCAGCCCACGGCTCCGCAGCATCGCCGCCAGCGCGCGGGCGCCCGCCCATTTGTCCGGTGCGCGATCCGTCATGGCGCCGTCCATCACCGCATCCATCGTCGGCGATTTCCTGCGATCGTAGGCCGGACTCCAGCTGTCCATCCGGCTGTCCCGCTTCGTCGGGGTGGGGAGGATTTCCGCCGCATGGCGCAGCAGGTTCGGTGTGTCGATCTGCGCCTTCGCGCCGTTCGCCCGGCGTCCCGTTTCGATCTCCCGCGCGCTCAATCTGCGCCCGCCATTCGGCTTCACCGGCGTCGGCATCATGCCCGCATGGCGGCTCGCATGGCCCTGCAACTGGCTGAGCACGTCGCCCCGGCCACCCTTGTCCGCATCCGATTTGCGCGGCGTGGCCAGGATCATCCGCAGCGGATATGTCGATCCCGCGCCCCCCCCGGCTCCGTCCGTCATCCCGTCCGTCGCCATCGGGGTCGGGAGCCTGTTCAATGCCGCGGGGTGCATCATCGTCGGCAGGTTCATGCCCGTCCGCTTCTCGCCCCGGACCTTGCACATCTCCGGGCCATGCGCCGCATCGCTGGTGCGCGGCGTCGGCAAGCTGGCCGGGGTCGTAGCCAATGAGCCATGACCGCTTGCGGACATGGTTGGCGCCGACATTTTCAGCAGCCACCACGCACGGTTCGCAGGCGTAGCCGAGCGTTTCCAGGAGAAGGAGCAGCCGGTCAGCGCCGCGAGTTCTGAGATTAGCGCTGTTCTCAAAAGCGAACCAGCGAGGGCGGCACTCTCCGACCAGGCGGACGGCTTCGAGGTAGAGGCCGGATCGCTCGCCTTCGATGCCCCGGCCCTTGGTGTTGGCGCTGGAAATGTCCTGGCACGGCGGCGAGCCGACGATGATGTCGGGAAGGAATCCAAGGTCTGAAAGAAGTCGAGCTGCCGTGAGGTCGCGCACGTCGGCGTAGAGGCGGACATGGGGGTTGTTCTCCGCGTAGAGGATGCGGCGCCACTCGACGATCTCGCAGGCGGCCACGGTGACGAAGCCGGCGCGGTGCAGGCCGAGCGACCAGCCTCCGGCCGCCGCGCTGAACAGGTCGAGCGCGCGCATCACTCGCACAGCCCGTATTCGCTGTCGCAGAGCAGGCCGTCCTCGTCGGCGTCGCGCTGCTCCTGCGCGAGGAACAGGTCGTAGTTGCGGCCGCCCCTGCTGGTGCGCGACCAGTCGATCGCCCTGTCGATGGTCGCCCGGCCGTGATCGTCTGGATCGCCGGGGACCGTCGCCGCGGCAAGCAGCGATGCCGGCGTGCCGAGCGCCGCCGTGCGCCGCGAAACGATGCCGACCAGCCGTTCCCATTCGCGCACCCGGTCGACCTCGGCCGGGAAGCGCATGGCCCATTGGCGCAGCTCGCGCTTCCTGACCATGATGCAGGTCGAGCAGCCGACGCGGCTCATGCCCATCGTGTAGAGCGGGTTATGCCTGAGGCCGTGGCGCGCGGAGATGGCGAAGGCGTCCGCCGCCGACCAGCGGAAAATCGGGCGATAGAGGATATTGCGCGCGCCGGACGGGTAGCGCACCGACTGGATGGGCTTCTTCCTCGCCCGCGCCGGACTCTCGTCGGCGCGCTCGCCGATCCAGTCGATCACCGAAACGCCAGCGTCGAGCAGCAGGCGCTTGCGGTGCATGAGGGGAATGAGCTTGGTGTCGCTGGTGCAGAAGCGGACTTTGGTGCTGGGAAACCGGCCGTGCAGCATCGCCATGTCGAGGAACGGGATACCGGTCGGATGCAGCAGCTCGAGCGCGCGTTCGATCAGATGATCGGGGACGGGCGGTGACACCATGACGGGGCATTCGCATGCGGCGAGCCATTCGCCTTTCGTGATCGCGCCGGCCCGCCATGCGTCCCGGTGCCGATTGCAGGCGCCCTTGTGGCGGGTGCGGCGCTTCTCCTTCGACCATTCCTCGCGCAGCATCGCGCGCTTGCGGGCGAAGGCCGCCGCATCGGTGAGGCCGGGCACGTCGTTCGCCGAAACCGTCTCGATGCGCAGGCCGAGACGCTGCCCCAGCCAGTCGTCGAGATAGGCGATATGGTCGAGCGTGATCGGATTCTCGTGGCCGTTGTCGGCCGAGAGGAAGCGCGGCGCGCGGTTGCCGAACGCGGCAAGCCCCTTGCGCTCGATCCGCTCGACCATCCGGCACAGCACGGCCTGGCTGTCCTTGCCGCCCGAGATGCTGCCGAAGTGCTGGACGGCGATCATGGCCGGCGTTCCGGCCCGCGCCGCGCAACACGACGCCGGGATTGATCGCCGCACGCAAAAGGCGTAGTAGCATAGCGTAGGGGAAACGGCGGCTTTACTGCCTGATACTTCGCGTCGTCTCGCGAATTATCCACAACGCGAAACCGCGTTAGCAAGAATACGAAGTATTCTTTACTGTTAGCATAGTTAGAAGGGAGCCGATTCCGCGAGCGATTCCAGAGGCTTGTGCGGGGGTCGGGTTTTTTATAGGCCGAGTCAGCGGTTTTTAATCGGCCGAGTCCGGCGGTTTTCAATAGGCCGAGTCTCATGGCCGGTTATCCACAGCCAGCCCCATGCGCCGCGCTGCCTTCTCGAACGGATCGGCGGGCACGGGCGCGAAGGTCAGCCGCTCGCGGCCGAACGCCCGCTCGATCGCCAGCGCGTAGCCCGGCAGGGACTGGCGGCGGACGATGCCGCGCAGCTCGAACGCGAACTGCTTCAATGGCGAGAGCGCGCCGGATTTCAGGTGAAGGTGCGAGACGTCGAAGCTCCAGCCGCCTTCCTGCTGGCCGCCATGCTTGCGCACGATCCGGTAGAGCCAGCGTTCCAGCCCGCCCGTCAGGTCGAAATAGGCCCGGTCGATGGTGAGCACGAACGTGCGGTCGACCACCCCGGCATAGAACCAGTCGGGCAGGATCAGCTCCAGCCCAAGCGGCCGGCCGTCGCCGTCGAGCCGCTCCTGCCATTCGTTGATCCACGAGAAGCGATGGCGGCGGCGCTGGTGCTGCTGGCGGATCGAGGTGGCGACCGTCGTCGATTGCAGGCGGTCGAGCGCGGCCTTCAGCCGGTCATAATGGTCTTTGCCGGTGCCCCGTCCGGTGAAGGTGAGGATTTCGTGTGGCGTGGTGGCCATCAGCCGCGAGGTCGGCAGCCCCGCGTCGCGCGCGGCGACGATCTGGCTCGCCGCCCATATCAGCACGTCGGCGTCCCAGATGGTCGCCATGCCGTGCTCGGGCACGGCCTCGACCGATATCCAGGTCGCGCCCATGCGGAAATCGATCGGCGTCACCCGCCTGCGCTTGGCGAGGCTGAAGAACGGCCAGGCCATGAGGTCCTGGGCATCGCGGGGCGCGATGTCTCCGCCGAGAGACGGAAACAGCGCGAGCTGGGCGCGCTCGCCCGAACGGGGGGCTGCGTGCGGCGTCATCGGCGGCTCTGCGTGATCGCCGCATCCCGCTGCGGCATGAGATCGTTCTGGCCGGGGTCGGACGTGGAATATTTGGTGCCGAGGTCGGCCCAGGCGCGCAGATCGTCCACCGAATAGACCACCCGTCCGCCGATCCGGCGATAGGCCGGACCGCTTCCGAAATAGCGGTGCTTCTCAAGCGTGCGGCCGGAAAGGCCGAGGAAGCGCGCCGCTTCGGGCGTCCGCAGGAAGCGGGGCGGAAGGGTGACGGGCGGTCTGGACAAGGGGCGTCTCCTGCGAAGCGGACTGGCAGGAGGCGATCATGGCGAAGTGCTCACGGCAGGGTGGGGAACGAAGATTCGTAACCGCGCCGATGTGCCCACCCCCTTGGAGGTGGTCGCGCGGCCGGCGCGATCAGCGGAAGCGCAACAGCTTGCGGTAGTCGCCCTTCATCATGGCGGTGGCGTCGCGCACCAGGCGATAAACAAAGGATCGGACGTCCGAGTTCTTGAAGTCGGACGCCGAAAGATGCGCGGCTTCGCTCTTGCCGAGCGCGATCGCGATTTCGCGATAGGTCGCCCCGCCGAGACGCAGATCGAGCGCGCGAAGCATCAGTTCGAGCCGGGCCGCCCGAATCGCGGTGAGTGGCCATCCGCGTGGCAATGGGCCAGCCCGCTTTCCAGACAGGAAGCGATGGAAGCGCAGCAAGCTGAGGATGCGCTTGAGAAAGTCCTTGTCGAGCGGGACGATCGCAGCAAGCGGCTGGCCGGGCGTCGGATCGCGTAGCCACAGCCGATGCTCGCCGGCCGCGTCTGCCACGACGATATGGCGGCCTTCGATCCCGGCCCGGTCGGCGAGCAGCGCGCCGAGCGTCAACGGGTCGATCGCCTTTGCGCCGGCATATCCTTCCGGCGCGGCGTCGAGAATTACGGTGACGGCGGTCAATTCCGGTCGCCAGATCACCGTGTTCGACAGTTCATCGGGCTGATAGGCGAAAGGATAACCCCCATCGACGGGCAAACGCCATTCGTTCGTTCGCCGCAGCGTCGCGGTTCAGACGCGCCTGGTCGGCGCGATACTGGCGGTTGCGTTGCAGGAACGCGGCGGCGAAATCGGATCGTCCCGGCGTGTCCGGCGCACGGCCGGCACGCCGCACGCGCCCTTTGGGCGTTTTCGGCATGGAATCATCCTCTCCAGCCGCTCATTGTGCGGAGTCTGGATCATCGAGGATCAGTAGAAGCGCTTTGTCCCGACAGCGCGAAGGCCGCGCCGGGCGATGCCGGCCGCGCATCGGAATCCACGGCCAAAAAAATCCATTTCGGTCCGAATGTTAACCTATTCGGTGGCGCGCGGGCCGAGCAGATATGCGTAGCCCACTTCGGTCATCCAGCGCGCGCGTGCGAGATGGCTGGCGTGCATCGCCTTCGCGCGATCGGGTTCCGCAGCGGGATCGATTCCGAAAACGAGCGCGGCTGCATCGGACCAGTCGGCGCCATCGTCGTCCGCATCAAGCAGGCGGATATAGTCGGCGAGGTGATCCTCGTCATAGGCGGTGAGCCGCGACGCGTCGGGCGCGCGATCCGCGAAATGTTTGCCGGTCATGACGCCCCCGTTCCTCCAACCCCGTTAACCTTTTAGACCGAAACGGAGACGATTCCATGCGCGCGGCGGGCATGGCTCCGCGCGTCCTCCGCAACGGTCGGCATCCGCGCGAGAAGCGGTTAGTCTGCGGTGCGCCCCCGCAAACTTGCTCCTGACCCTGATCGGGGAGTGGTAAACCGCGTTCAATCGGCCCTGTGACCTTTAGCCCGGAAGCCTGTTGCATACGTCACAGGCTCCCCGACCATGTGGTCAAGGATGGCGGCGCCGTCACGGCCGACGCCAAACCGCTAAACGTGGGGCTACCAACCCCAGGCCGCCGCGTAGCGGCCCACATCCTTCTTAGGACGGGGATGCCGTTCTGGCTACTGTCTCTTGCGAGCCGGGCGACGCCCGGCGAGCGCGCGCCATGACGGCCGAGCGGACCTTAACGCGTAGTGGCAAGCCCGGCCCCCTGCGAGCCGGGCTTGCCCGCCGACGCCTTCATTCAAGCCAGAACTGCGTCGGACTGATCGCGTAAAGACGCCTGCTGTCGTCGCCCGGACTGATCCAGTATTCGTAGGTCGTCCATCCTGGTTCGATCCCGTATTGCCTCGCTCCTTCAATGGTCTCGCCTGTATATCTGGTGCGATAGTAGGTCACCCCTTCCGGCGTGGTGATGGTCCTGGGCATCCGCTCAGGGGGGAAGGTTCTGATAATATCCGTCATGGTCTTGCCTCCGGGTTGCGGGAGAGAGGGACGGCCTATGCGGCCGCCCGGTGATGCTGCCGCGCGGCAAGCCGCTTGCTGGCGGTGTGGTAGTGGCCGTTATCCAGTTCGATGCCGGTCCAGTCGCGACCGAGCTGCTGGGCTGCCGCCAGTGTCGAGCCGCTGCCGCTGAACGGGTCCAGGACAAGCTCGCCCGGCTGCGTGAAAGCCTCGATCAACGGAGTCAGCGCCTCAACCGGCTTTTGCGTGGGGTGAAGGCGGTTGCCCGAATAGGGGAAATCCAGAACATCGGGGATAGGACGCGCGGGCCGGGCCGGGTTGCCCTTTGCGAGCAAATAAGCCTGTTCGTGCTCATAGCGGAGAAAGCGGGCCGACGACGCATAACGCTTGCGAAACACAAGATGGCCGACGACGCGGAAACCCGCCGCCTTCCATGCTTCCATGAACAAATCCACCTTGTTCCAGCCATAGAAGGAAACCGCAAAGCCGCCATCCTTCAGGACGCGGTGCATCTCGCGGAAAGCCGGACGAAGCCACCGGCCGTTATCGTCATTGGCGACCTTCCGGCCCTGGCGGTCCCGGTAGCGGGTCACATAGGGCGGATCGGTCAGAATGAAATCCACCGTGCCGCTATCGAAAGCCTGCATCACGTCGATGCAATCACCGTTGAAGATCACATTGCGGGGAGCCTGTGCCTTGCTGGTCATGTCTCAAATCCTTTGGGTCTGAAGTTCAGCGAAGCGGAATGCCGCGCCTGAACTTCTGCCCGGCGGCGAGCCAAGGGTAGCAACGGGGCAAGGGCGGCCGGGGCGGAGGGGAATCACCCGCCTGCACAAGCGAAGCGCGGAAGGTGGGGATACCGCCCCGGACGGTTCCACTTCCCTTGACCGGCGCGAGGACAACGTCCTTAGCAACGATCGCCGCTCTGGCGGCGCACGGGAAAACCTGCCCGCTTGGGCGGGCTCACTCCGCGGGCCTGTCCCGCCCTCTTTTCCGCTCACGCAAATGATAGCCGGGATACCGGCTCGGCCATCAGGCCGATCCCTGCCCGGTCAGCCCCGGCCCAGGATTTCGATCATTGCGCGGCGGGCCACCAGGGTGATCGGCGCTGGCGGATATAGCGAAGATCCGTCCGGGACCGGAAAGGGAGCGCCCCGCCATTGCTGGCGGGACGCTCTCGCGATCAGTCGACCTTCAGCTCGAACTTGCCGGTTGTCTCGGTCGAGACAAGCCGAAGATGAACGTCAGGCGCCAGGACCGGATTGAGCTTGAGTGAAGCGTAAGGCTTCTGGTCCTTGGTGGCCTTTAGCCAGCCCACACCGAATTCGATGCGCTCATCGTCGGCGGCGACGATGCGATAGTCGGGCGACTTGTCGCTTGCCTTGTCGTCGATCCGAAGGATTTCCACCTTCTCGCTGAGGCCGAAAAACCGGATTTCGCCGTGGAAGCCGCGATCGGTCGCCGTGAAGTTTCCGCAGATCATATCGTCTGTCCTTTCTTGACTCGGGACCGCGCCCTTCGCGGCCTCGTGGCGTGTCGAAGATCGGGGACAGTCGGCTGCGCATCGCTGCCCGGGGTTCCCGTCGCGCTTGCGCGGCGGGGTGGGCTTGCGGCCCAGGGACGGCCGAAGGGCAGCTTTTTTGCTTCGCGATGCAAAGCCGAAGGCGGCGGAAAAAAGTTGCCCGGCGCCGTTGCGCCGCCAGGTGGACACGATCAGATCAAGCCATGAGGGAGGCCGCGAGGGTCGGTCGGGCAGGCAGGACGGGAGACAATGATGCACCCGGCATTTCAGCGGAGCCGGCAGCGATGGCCGGGTTATGGCTTTCGCATCGGCGTGGCAGGATTCTGGGGCGAGCGAACAGCGCGTTGAACAGGCGCTCGGCCTCGGCCATGCCTTCGTCGGTCAGATGCACCGACTTAGCCTTGCGCGCCGGATCGGAGATCAGCCCGCGTTCGTGCAGTCGATCCATCGCATTCCAGTCGAAGCCTTTCCAGGCCGTGCCGGTGGTGCTGAGGTTGAGCCACAGCAGGGCAAGCACCGCCTCGTCGATTCTGTCGGTGTCGATGTCCGTCCGCGAGTCCATGTGCGGGAGGATAGCAAACCGGGATGCGCACGGCATCCGCGATCCCGCCGCGAGCACGTATCTCTGCTACGCTACGCTTCGCTTTCTCCGCCTCGCGCCGCCGTGCGCCGAATCCCGCCGCCGCCGCTACGGGTCCGACATGTGTGCGCCCGAGGGCGATTTTGCTGGATTCCCGGGAGATGCGCGGCAGCTTGAGCATATGGCACTCTCTCGCAAACGTCGCCGCCGCGCACCCCGCGGCTGGTCGCAAGGGCTGGAAGACCTGCACGACTACATGCAGCCGCAGCCGACGCGCGCGTCGGCGCGCAGGAGCGCCACCAGCACGCCGATCGTCGTCATCGACGACTGGCCCGAGCAGGTTCCCATCGGCGATGCCGAACTGCGCGTCATCGAAGGCGCTTTTCGCGAGGAACTGGACGCCCTGTTCGGGTCGCTGCCATGATGAAAATCGTCCCTGCTGCCCCCTGTTTCTACGATCGGATGATGCGGCCGGTGCGCTTCGGCGAAGTTGACTGGCACGGTATTATGCCGTACATTTTTGGTCAAAGGAGATCGGGCATGTCAGCCGTTCAGAAACGCCGGAAACCGGAGCGCGAGATCAAGCGCGAGCGGATCGAGCTGCGCGTAAGCGCCTCGGCCAAGGATTTGATTCAACAGGCGACGGCGGTCACTGGCCTGACGGCCGGCGATCTGGCCTATGAAGGCGCACGGCGCGTGCTGGACGAGCATCAACGCCTGGTGCTGTCCGGCGCAGATCGGGATGCCTTCTTCGAGGCGCTGATGAACCCCCCGGAGCCGTCCGAGCGGCTTATCGCGGCCATGCGCCGTCACCGCGATCTCGTGGGTTGACGATTGGCGATCGTCTTCGAAGCTCTCGGCAAGCACCATGATCGGTCGCGCTTTTCTTGCGGGCAGGCCGATCTGGATGGCTGGTTCCGACGACGCGCCGGTCAGGACGACCGCCGCGATGTCGCGCGCGTCTTCGTCGCCACGGATTCGGAGCTGGGCGTCGTTGGCTTCTACAGCCTGAGCGCCTTCAAGCTGGAACTGGGCGAATTGCCGGAGGAAATCGCGCGGAAGTTGCCGCGCTACGAGAGCGGTTATCCAGCGGCGCTGATCGGACGCCTTGCGCGGGACGTTCGGATGCGTGGCAAGGGCTTCGGTGAAGTGCTGGCGGTGGATGCGATACGACGCATTCTCGGCGCCGCCGAGACGCTGGCTGTGTTGGCCATCATCGTCGATGCCAAGGATGAACGCGCGGCGGCATTCTACGAGGGCCTTGGCTTTGTGCCGTTCCCGCGGCGGCCGAACCGGATGTTCCTGCTGGCGTCCTCGGCGCTGCGAGGACTGGAAAAAATGTAGTCGCGGTCGCCGCTCTGGGCCGCAGATTGATGAAAGGATGGTGTCATGGCGATTGTCGCCCCCGCCGAAACCGAGGAGCCGCCAGTCGTGGCGACCGCTCGCGCCGCGCTCTATCTGCGCGTTTCCACGCCACGCCAGGCGGACCATGACCTGTCGATCCCCGATCAGCGCCGCCAGCTTGAGGGATATTGCCTGTCAAAAAGCTGGGAAGTCGCAGCCGAGTTCGTCGAGCCGGGCGTTACCGGCACCGATGACCGTCGCCCTGCTTTCCAGGAGATGATGGACGCGGCGATGGAGAAGCCTCCAGCGTTCGACGTGGTGGTCGTGCATAGCTTCTCGCGCTTTTTCCGCGATCAGTTCCAGTTCGAGTTCTATGTCCGCAAGCTGGCGAAGAATGGTGTCCAGCTTGTCTCCATCACGCAGGTTCTCGGCGATGATCCCGCAAGCGAGATGATGCGAAAGATCATGACGCTGTTCGATGAATATCAGTCGAAGGAAACCGCCAAGCATACGCTGCGCGCCATGAACGAGAACGCGCGCCAGGGTTTCTGGAACGGCGCCCGCCCGCCGATCGGCTACCGCGTGGTCGAGGCGGAGCAACGGGGCACGAAGATCAAGAAGAAGCTGGAAATCGACCCGATCCATGCCGAGACTGTGCGCCGGATTTTCCGTCTGGCGCTGGAAGGCCCCGATGGACGCGGGCCGGTTGGGGTCATGGCGATCGCGTGTTGGCTCAACGAGAACAATATCCGCACCCGCTATGGCGGGCGCTGGGGCAAGGGCATGGTGCATCAGGTGCTCACGCGGACGACATATATCGGCCAGCACCGCTTCAACACCTATGAGGTCAAGAAGAAGCGTCACAAACCCGAGGCCGAGCACGCCATCATGGAAGTGCCGCCGATCGTCACCGTGCCCGAGTTCGAGGCCGTGCAGCGATCATTGAAGGCGCGCAGCCCGAAGATGATGCCGCCGCGCGCGGTAGGCGGATCGACGCTTCTGACGGGCATCTGCTTCTGCGCCTGCTGCGGTGCCGCGATTACGTTGCGCACGGGCACCAGCCGGAGCGGTCAGGAGTATCGTTACTATACCTGCGCCACCAAGGCCACGAAGGGAAAGACGGGCTGTCCCGGCGTCTCGCTCCCGATGGACCGGCTGAACGAGGCGGTGATCGAGCATCTGGAAAAGCGCCTGCTCGATCCCGTACGGCTCGGAGTGATGATGGACCAGCTTATCGACCGGCGGGAAGAATGGGTGACTGAGCGCCGCCAGCATGTCGCCGAGATGGAACGGCGGGCGACGGAGGCGGATACCAAGCTCTCGCGGCTCTATGAGGCGATCGAGAATGGACTGGTCGATATGGGCGATCCATCGCTCAAGGGACGCATCGCGGAGCTGACCGCCATCCGCGACCAGGCCAGAGGGGATGCCGAGCGCGCGGTTGCGCATATTGAGCGGATCAGCCCGGAGATCACGGTCGAGAGCCTTCACGCCTTCGCGCTGGCCGCCAAGCATAAGCTGCGCCATGACGACGGTTCCTATGCCCGAAATCATGTGCGGGCCGTGGCTCAGCGGGTCGAGGTCCATAGCAAGACGGACGTGCGAATCCTCGGCACGCGCACCGAATTGCTGCGGACCCTCACCGCCGCCTCTGGCGTAGAGGCGGCGGTGCTAGGGACTCGGGCTTTTGGACCGAAATGGTGCCGCTTACAGGACTCGAACCTGTGACCCCCGCATTACGAAAACATTCAGTCACCAACGTTTCCGGGATGTTTTCGCTTATGCGGCCTATCTGACCATGCCCTGAAAACCGCACATTTCCGTGCGCATTTTTGCGCTGCACCGGAAACGCGCCGGGAGCCAGATTCAGCACCAGCAGTACCGTCCGCGACGCATTCGAGCACCTGCGTCGCGCCAATCGACTCCTGAACCGGGGGGCCGACGTGACGTCGCTGTTTTTCCAGATTTCCCATTATCACGCCATTTTCACCAGCCTCATCAACGAAGGAGCGCCGGCATGACCGCGCTCTCCTTTGGCGATATCGCCGCCAGCTTCGCGGACAGGAAAGATCCCGATCGCAAGCGGACACCGCGCCGCAACAGCTATGACGTCGACGATCAGCGCGCGCAGGTGTTCAAGCCCATCCGTGATGGGTGGGACTGGATCGGCGCCATGATGCAGGCTTTTGACGAACTGCTGCATGATCAGCGCACCACGCGGTACAAGGGCGCCGATCGCCTTCAGGATGGCGATCGGCGCATCCTGCTCAGCTTCCTGAAGCTGGTCGACTTCAAGACCGGGCAGCTGGACCCCAGCTATCAGGAGCTTGCCGATCGGGCGGGATGTCATCGGGCGACGGCCGTGGAGGCATGCAAGCGCTTTGCAAGGTGGCTCGGCCTGAAATGGGTTCGCCGCACGGTCGTTGCCGAAACGGCTGGCCTGGCCGGGCCGCAGCGCGAGCAAATCAGCAACGCCTTCTATTTCGACATTTGCAGTGCCCCTCGACGTGTCTGGCTGACCTTCAGGGCCGCATTGAAACGCAAGGCGATCAAGAAGCACGGTCGCACGCCCCAGCAGTTCATTACCAAACCGAAACGTGAAGATGACCCGACACTCCTGGCGGTCCTCGACGCCATGGGAAATGCCCTCGATAATCGGGATAGCGCTAGTCGGAAGTCCCGACACTATCCGGGGGTAGAAATATAAAGGGGGAAAAGGACTGGCTTCGCCAGGCTTGGATTTGAGGGAACCACCATCACCGTTGCCTGAAAAGGCCATCACGCACTCTCGCAGCACCGGCGGGGGACGGTGGCGCTTGCGCGCCACCGGGGCTGCCAAGGGGCGCCCAGGGCGAGATTGCATGCCATTCACGACCGGACCCGCCAGAGGCCCGCTAGCTGCATCAAAATGCATCAACCGACAGCGCCGACAATCCGGCCGCCGGCCCAGGACTTAGGCCGGCAAACCGTGATCCGCCCACTGCATCAAAAGGGACACGAAAAGCGCGCGGGCGAGGCGGGGGATTAAGCGCGCATTCGGGGGTGACAGCCCCGGCCTCCTCACCGCATGGAGGATGTTCAGCAGGTCTGGGCATGCTGGCAAGGCGCCGCTCGACCGCACGAAGCGCATGGGCTGAATATCGATCGGCCCCAGAGGATTATCATTGTCCCGGCCCTGATAAAGGTATATACGTCGTCAGTACAAAGACGAGGACGCCATGTCGAAAGCCGCTGTATTTACAATGAAGCTGGAACCCGAACTACGGGATGAGTTCATGGCGGAAGCCGAAGCCAGCCATCGGCCTGCGTCACAGGTCGTCCGCGAACTGATGCGCGATTTCGTCCAGCAACAGCGGGAGCGGCGCGAACATACCGCCTTCCTCCAACGCAAGGTCGATGCGGCACGCGTCTCGATCCATGATGGACAGGGCCGCTCTAATGACGCTGTGGAAGCTGACTTTGCCGCTCGCCGTTCGCGGATTACCGATCGGGCGTGAATATCGTCTGGACGCCAGAAGCGGAGCAGGACCGAGCCGCGATCTGGGACTATCTCGAAGCCCGCGACCCCGCTGCTGCCGTGCGAATGGATCGGCTGTTCAGCGATGCCGTCGCCCAGCTCGCCGACTTCCCCCTGCTCGGCCATTTGGGCGAAATTGTGGGAACACGCGAACTGACCCCACATCGCAGCTATCGCCTCGTCTATGAGGTGGTCGAAGATACAGTCTGGATTCTGGTCCTGATCCATAGCGCCCGGCAATGGCCACCCGCGCACGAATGAAGCCGACCGGCAACGCGCAGGCCCTGCGTGCCTGGGGGCCGCCACACCCGGCGGCCCCTCCCACCGTCACGCCTGTCAATCGGCGTGCAAACGGGACCCCTTATCGGCGCGCAAAAGGGACCCCCTGTCAGGATGGCGGAACGTTGATG